>CAZHPN010000058.1:0-31828 GCA_964534375.1 uncultured bacterium
CGTTGACCGCGGCCGAAGGCCGCCATTTGGTTGCGGCCCGAAGGGCCGCGCTAAGGCTCTGTGGTTTAGTTAACCTGCTGGTCGCTTCATGAGCCTCGCGCGCAAGGCCGCCGGCGCGGCGTTCTGGGTCGGCCTGACCACCTACGTCAGCCAAATCGTCGGCTTTCTGGCCAACATCGCGCTGATGCGTCTGATCGCGCCCGAGGCGTTCGGCGTGCTGTCGCTGGCGATGACGATCGTTATCTTCGGCCGCAAGGTCATCGGCTTCGGCTTCAACTACGCCCTGATTCACCGGCAGGAAGAGCTGCCCAACGCCGTCGGCGCGCACCTGACGCTCAACGCGGCGAGCGCGATCCTGATCTTCGGCGCCTCGCTCGTCGCGACGCCGATCGTCGGCCACTTTTACGACCGGCTGACCGCGCTGGTGCTTGTGGGCGTGGCGCTCGAGGCCGCGTTCGAATACGCCGGCTACACGCCGCGCCTGCTGCTGGAAAAAGAAGTCAATTTCCGCGGCTTGATGCTGGTCAACCTCGGCGTGACGATCGGCGTCAACCTGCTCGCGGTCGGCCTCGCGTGGGGCTGGCCGCACGTGTGGTTCCTGCGCGGGCTGCCGATCGTCTGGGCGCTCGTGGTTCGCCTCGCGCTCTCGCAACTCGCCACGACCGTCGGCTACTGGTGGCTGAACCGGCGAATTCCGCTCGCCCGCCCGAGCCTGGCGATGCTGCGCTGGTTTTTCCAATTCGGCGCGCCGCTGTGGATTTCGGGCGTCGCGAGCTTCGCCGTCTACCAATGGGACAACTGGCTGGTCGGCACGATCATCGACGAAAAGGCGCTCGGCTTTTACGACCGCGCCTACCAACTGGCGCTGCTGCCGACGACGATGGTCACCGGCATCGTGGCGCGCGTCGCCTTCCCGTTGTACAGCCAGTTGCAGCGCGACCGCGAGCGGCTGTCGGAGGCCTTCGCGACCGTCGTGCGGCTGATCGTGCTGCTGTCGGCGCCGGCGGCGGTGGGGCTGGCGTTTTGCGCGCCGGAGTTCGTGTCGGTGGTCTTCGGCGCCAAATGGGCCCCGATGGCGACGCTGCTGCGCCTGCTGCTGCTCTACCAGGTGATGCGGCCGCTGTTCGACGACGCGGGCGAGCTTTTCGCCGCGGTCGGCCAGCCGCGCCTGATCAGCCGCATCCAGCTCTGGCAAACCGGGGTGATGGCGCTGCTGACGCCGGCCGCGGTGTACTCTTACAAAGCCGAGGGCGCGGCGGTCGCGGTGGGCGTCGTGATGCTCGTCGGGGTTGTGCTGGCCTACCGCAACATCCGCCCCTTTGTTACAATGAACGTTTGGAGGGTGATCGTCCTGCCGATCGGTTTATGCCTGGCAGCGGCGGGTCCCGCGGAGTGGGCGCTCGGCCGTTTGCCGCCCGCGGCGCCGGCGGCGCTGCTTTTCGAGAAAATCGGCCTCTACGCCGTCTCGACCGCGGCGTTGGTCGGCGCGACGCAAGGCCGCCAATTGTGGCGGGAATTCAAGATCGTACGGGTGCGTTTGCAGAAACGGGAAGCGAAGTGAAGACGTTGGATTTGGGTTGCGGCGGCGCGAAGACGCCCGGGGCGTTCGGGGTCGACGTGCATCCGCTGCCGGGGGTCGATCTGGTGCACAACCTGGACGACCGCCCGTGGCCGCTGCCGGCCGGCGAATTCGACCGCATCGTCGCCAGCCACGTCATCGAGCACGTCGCCGACCCGGTGGCGTTTATGAACGAGGCGCATCGCGTGGCCCGGCCCGGCGCGACGGTCGAGATCGTCACGCCGCACTTCTCGAACCGCTGCGCCTTCGCCGACCCGACGCACCGCCGCGCCCTTTCGGTGCGCGCCTTCGACTTCTTCACGGGCTCGCCGCCGCACACGCCCGGCCGGCTGGCGGTCGGCTTCAATTACCTGTTCCAGCACCGCTTCGCCTACGAGCGGCTGCCCGGCGCCGCGCCGTATCGGCTCGTCGGCTGGGAACTGACGTTCAGCCGCGCCTTTCGGCTCTGCGGCGTCGCCTGGTTCGCGAACCGGTTCCTCGACTTCTACGAATTCTACCTGGCGTGGCGGCTGCCGGCCCGCGACATCCGCCTGACGCTGCAGGTCGATAAGGATACGCCATGGACCTGACGCGCTTCGGCGACAAGGTCGTCTTTTTTTCCGACACCGTCGGCGGCGGCGCCGCGGCGCTCGTGCGGCGCGTGCAAAGCGCGTTCGACCGCGAGCCCACGCGCCTCTACGACGACGTGCGCCGCAAGCTGCACCGCCGTTTCCGGCCGCATCGGCCGCTGGCGTTTCCGCAGGCGGTGCACATCGAAGTGACCAACGCCTGCAATTTGCGGTGCGTGATGTGCCCGCGCGAGGGGATGCAGCGGCCGGTGGGCCAGATGGACCGCCGGCTGTTCGGCCGCCTGATCGACGAGCTCGCCGAGCACCGGCGCGAGGTCGAGTCCGTCGCGCTGATGGGCCTGGGCGAGCCGTTCTTGCACAAGGAACTGCTCGATTTCGCGCGCCTCGCGAAAGAGCGCGGCCTCGCGCGCCTTTACACCAGCAGCAACGCGACGCTGCTGGACGAACGCCGCGGCGAGGATCTGCTCGCCGCCGACGCCTTCGACCAACTGATTCTTTCGATCGACGGCGGCAAGAAAATCTACGAATCGTTGCGGCCCGGCGCCCGCTACGAGACGGTCGCGGGAAATATCCGCAATCTGTTGGCCGCGAAACGCCGCCGCGGCGTCAGCCGGCCGGCCATCGATCTGCAGATCCTGTTGATGAACGAGACGGAAAACGAAATCGAAAGCTTCTGCGAGCACTGGGTTCCGCTGCTCGGCCCGGGCGATCGCATCCTGGTCAAGGAAGTCGACACCTTCGCCGGCCAGGTGCCCGACCGCCGCACCGCCGCCCACCGCAGCCGCCAGCCGGCCGTGCGCATCCCCTGCCGCCAGCTTTGGAAGGATATTTCGATCAGTTGGGACGGCCGCGTCACGGTCTGCTGCAAAGACGTGCTCTACAAACTCGCCCTGGGCGACGCCAACCAGGAATCGCTCGCCGACCTGTGGCGTTCGGCGCGGTGGAACGCCATCCGGCGCCTGCACCTCGAAAAATCCTGGAACGCGCTGGACCCCTGCCGCACCTGTTCGGAGTGGTGGATTTGAGTCCGCGAATTCTGCACGTCACCGACTCGTTCCCGCCCGAGCAGGGCGGCGTCGAGCGGGTGATCGACGCGCTCGCCGCCGACCAGGCGCGGCGCGGCTGGCGCCCGAACGTGCTGACCAAGGCCACCGGCGACGCGCCGGCCTTCGAGACGCGGCCCGATGGCGTGACCGTCATGCGATATCCCTATTCGCCGCGGCCGACGCCGCTCGCCTATCTCACGACGTGGCGCGCCACGCGGCGGCTGGCCGCGGGCCTGCGCCGCTGCGCGCCGCCCGATCTGATCCATTATCACCTGACGCTCGCCGCGCAGGGGCCGCTCGGTTTGTTCGGCGACAGCCTGCCGTCGGTCTACAGCTTTTACGGGCCGTGGCACGCCGAATTTACCATCGAGGCCGATCCGCTGCTGCGGCAAAGCGGGCCGGCCTATCGCGCCTATCTGCAGGCGCAGATCGCGGTGCAGCGGCGCTGCCAGGCGCGGCTGATGCGCCGCGTGCGCCGCGTCGTGGTCCTGTCGGAATTCAGCCGCGGCTGGGTCGCGCGGCTGGCGCCCGAGCGGGCGGCGGGGGCCGTGCGCATCCCGGGCGGCATCGACCCCGAGCGTTGCCGCCCCGGCGACGCGAACCGCGAGCGGCGGCGGGCGTGGGGCGCGCCCGACGACGCGTTCCTGCTCGTGTCCGTGCGCCGGCTGGTGCGCCGCATGGGGCTGGATATGCTGCTCGAGGCCGTGGCGCGGCTGCGGGCGAACGGGGCGAAGATCTTTACGCTGATCGCCGGGCAAGGGGCGTTGCGCGCCGAACTCGAAGCGCACGCGGCGGAACTGGGCCTCGCCGACTCGACGCGTTTTCTCGGATTCGTGCCGGACGCCGAGCTGCCGGAGCTTTATCACGCGGCCGACTTGTTCGTCACGCCGTCGCGCGCCGAGGAAAATTTCGGCCTGATCGTGCTCGAGGCCGCGGCGTGCGGCGCGCCCGTGGCGGCGACGCCCTCCGGCTCGCTGCCGGAATTGCTGGCGGCGACCGATCCGCGCTATCTCGCGGCGGACATCACCGCCGCGGCGCTGGCCGAGGCGATCGCCCGGGCGATGGCCGACGGGCCGGCCGCGCGCGAACATTGGCGCTCGGTCGTTTCGCCGAAGGTGCGCGCCGAGTTTTCCTGGGCGGCGATGGCCGACCGCCTGACGGCGCTCTACGGCGATTTGGGAGTGCGCTGATGCGCGTCGCGGTCATCGGCCATACGTATATCGTCGATGCGAACCGCGGCAAATTGCGATTTTTGGCGCCGCGCGGCCACCACGTGCTGCTGCTGACCCCGCGCGAATGGCTCGAGAAAGACTTCGGCCTGCGCCGCTTCGAGCCGCCGTCGGACCTCGACTTCGCCGCGTTCGATTGCGCCGGCCACGGCCACGTGCGGCGCTACCGGTATCCGTGCGGCGATCTGCTGCACGCCACCCGCGGCTGGCGGCCCGATGCGATTCTAGCCGAAACCGAGCCCGGCGGCCTGGCGGCGCTGCAGGCGGCGTGGTTGGCGACGCGGGTGGGCGCGCCGTTGTTGCCATTCGCGTGGGAAAACCTGCCGCTGGCCGGCGCCGCGCGGGCGCTGGCGCGGCCCGTCTATTGTGCGGCGCGGCGGCTGCTCGCCGGCTCGGCCGGCGCGGCGGCGGTCGCGCGGCGCGCCGGCTGCGCGCGGCCGATCACCGTGATTCCGCAGGTCGGCGTCGATCCGGCCGCGGTCCCGCCCCGCGCGCCGCGGCGCGGCGGGCCGGCGGCGCTGTTCGTCGGCCGCCTCGATCGCAAGAAGGGCGCCGACCTGCTGCTGGACGCGCTGGCGCTGGCGCCCGCATGGCGCGCGACGCTCGTCGGCGACGGCGGCGAACGCGCGGCGCTGACCGCGCAGGCTGCGCGGCTGGGCCTCGCCGAGCGCGTAGTCTTCGCCGGGGCCGTGCCGCATAGCGCCATTCCCGGGTTTTTCGCAGGGGCCGATGCGTTCGTGCTGCCGAGCCGCAGCGTGCCGGGCTGGACCGAACAATTCGGGCACGTGCTCGCTTGGGCGATGGCGGCCGGAACGCCGATCGTCGGCAGCACGTGCGGGGCAATCCCCGAGGTCGCCGGCGATGCCGGGTTGATCGTGCCCGAGAACGACGCCCCGGCCCTCGCCGAGGCCTTGCGGCGTCTGGCCCACGGCGCGCTGGCGCAAACGCTGGGCGGCCGCGGGCGCGCGCGCGCCGCGGCCCTGTACACCGACGAAGCCGTGGCGCGGCGCCTCGAACGGGCGCTGGTCATGGCGGTGGAGCGCGACGATGCCGACGTCCTCGTTTGACGATTTCGTCCGGCGCGTCGCCTCGCACCGCAACACGGCGGAGGTGGCCGGCGGCATGGCCGCGATCGCCGTGGGCTGGCTGGTGGGCAAGAGCATCGCCGGCGGCAAGTACGGCTTCGTGGGGATGTTGCTCGGTTTTCTCGCGTTCTTCCTGATCTATTTTCGGCCGCGGTCGATGATCCTGCTGTTTCCGTTCGTGATCTCGATGCCGAATCTCAGTCTGGGCAACCCGGGGCCGATGGCCGTCAGCGTGCAGGACGCGTTTTGGGTGGTCGCTTTCACCGGCTACGTGTCGCGCCAGATCGTCGGCCGGAAATTCATCATCCCCCGCAACGACAACGTGATCGCCCCGCTGTGGGGGTTCCTGGCGATCGCCATTATCTGCATTTATAAGGTGATGATCCTCAAAGCGAACCTGCTGGTCTTCAACACCAAGGAACTGATGCGGCTGACAATGTTTTCGTTCACGTACATCGTCATGCTCGACGTGTTGAACAGCAAAAAGCAAATCATGCGGCTGACCTGGTGGATCCTGATCTGGGGCATCTGGATGATGGCGATCAGCTATTATTCCTATTTCACCGTGTCCGATTTCTGGTACGACCTGCTGGTGATGAAGCCGGCGTACATCTTCATGCGCCACAAGTTTCTGCGAATGATCAGCATCGCCGGTTCGACCAGTTGGACGGGCATTTATTACGCCATCCTCGTCGCCCTGGGCATTCAGTTCGCGCCGTTCTTCAAGACGCGCGAGCGGCGAGTCTGGGCGATCGTTTACATCATCGCCATGGCCGGCTGCATCTTGCTGACGTTTAACCGCGGCACCTGGGTCGGCATGCTCGCCGGCGGCGTCGTGCTGCTGCTGCAAGGCCACATCGATCGGCGGCGGGTGGCCGGCGCCGTGATTCTGCTCCTCGGGCTGGCGGTGCTGGTGAGCACGTCGATTTTCACGCCGGACGCCGTCGGCCAGCAGGTCACCGATTTCGTGCATTACTCGCGGGGCAGCGCCGAATCGCGCGTGACGCGGTGGGTCAGCGCCGTCAACGCCGTGATCGATCAGCCGTTGTTGGGGGTCGGCTTCAACAACTTCGCCTTCCTGCTCGGACACTACTCCGACGAATCGGGCGTCAACGCCGAGCGCTACGGCAGCCCGCACAACATGTTTGTCGATATCCTCACCGGCACCGGCCTGATCGGCTTTTCGGTGTTCATGCTGATGATCATCCGGCTGCACCGGCAGATGAAGGACAACATGGACGGGGTCCTGCCGCCCGATTTGAAGCTGCTGTCGCGCGGGCTCTACCTTTCATATATTTTTTTCCTGGGCGCCAGTATGTTCGATTCGTTCATCTTCAAGCTGCATCACACTTCCTATTTGATCGCGGCGACGTGGGCGATGACGTCGGCCATTCGCCGCTTGCGCCTGGGTCTCGTGCAAGATCCGGAAATGGCCGAATTCGCCGCCCAGAACGCGACGGCCGCCGCCGAGAAGAAAACGTGAACGGCGCCTATCGGCTCATCGCGCTGGCGGGCGCGCCGGGCGCCGCGGAGCGGCGCCGCCGGGCGGCGGAATTCCGGCGCGACGCCGTCCGCCGGATTTGGGTGCACAAACCCGATCACCTGGGCGACGCCCTGCTGGCGCGGCCGGCGCTGGCGATGCTCCGCGCCGGTTTCCCCGACGCCGAAATCGTTTTCGCGTGCAGTCCGCTGGCGGCGCCGCTGCTCGCCGGCGACTTCCACGGCGCCGAGATCGTCGCGTGGGACAGCCGCTTCCTCGGCGGGGACGACCGCATCATATCATATTTGCGCCGCGCGCGCCGTTGGGCGCCCGATCTGGTCGTCAACCTGCGGCACGACGTGCGCGATATCCTGCTCTGCACCGCGTTCGGCGGTCGCTGGCTCGCGAGCTACGACCATCGCGGGGCCGCGGTCTTCGCGACGTTCCCCGGCGCGCCGCCGCGGAACGACCGGCCGGAAAGCGCCAACCACACGGCGCTGCTCACGGAGACGCTGGGCCTCGACCCGGCGCCGGCGCCGTCGCTGACCCCGCCGCCCGCGGCGCAGGCCGCCGCCGCGGCGTGGGACGAACTGCGCGGCGCAGGCCCGCGCGTCGCGCTGCACGCCGCCGCGCGCACGCCGGCGAAAACGTGGCCCGTTGCCCAATGGCGGGGCCTGACTAGAATGTTGGCCGGCGCGGGCGTCCGCCGCCTGGCGCTGCTGGGCGCGGCGGGCGACCGCGCGCTCGGGGCGCAGATCGCACAGGACAACGCGCCGGTCGTCGACTGGTCGGGCCGCTTTTCGGTCGCGGAAACGGCGGCGGCGGTCGCCGCGGCCGACTTGCTGATCGGCGTCGATTCCGGGCTCGGCCACCTGGCGCGCGCGCTGGGCGTGCCGGTCGTTTCGCTGATGAGCGGCACGAACGAAACGCTGCGCTGGGCGCCCGATCCGGCGTGGGCGCTGACCGAGCCGGTCGCTTGCGCGCCGTGCCATTTGCATCGCTGCCCGGTCGGCGGCCATCCCTGCCTGCGCGGGATCGCGCCCGAACGGGCGTTCGCCGCGGCGCGCGAGGTATTGCGGTTTTGAAGCACTTCTTGATCGACGCCACGGCCTGCGCGCCGCAAAACCCGACCGGCGTCGGCCGGCTCGTGCAGCAAGTCGCCGGCCGCCTGTTCGATCGCGACAGCGAGAACGATTACCTGGCGTTCGGCTTCGCGCGCGAGATCTGGCCGCCGGCGCGGCTGCCGCCGCACGCGGTCTACCGGCGAATCAAACCCTGGACGGCGCTCGGGCCGCTGGCGATGGAGGCGTCGCGCCGGGCGTTTGTCGCCTGGCGCGTTGCGCGCTGGAAAACCGATCTGCTCTGGTGCCCGCTCGATATGACGCCGCTGTACGACGAACGCACGCGCGTGCTCTATTCGCTGCACGATCTGGCGCGCCTGACGCCGGAACATCACCACGGCGCCGCGCCGGGTCTGCGCGACCGGCTGCGCACGACGCTGCGCTATCGGCTGGCCCGGCGGGCGGACCTGCTGCACACGATCAGTAATTTTAGCGCCGAGGAAATCGCCGCGCGTCTGGGCATCGACCGCGGGAAGATCCGCGTCATTTATCCGGGCGCCGATCCGCTGTTCACAGCCGGCGAACCGGAGGCGGCGGTCCTCGCCCGGTTCGAGCTGACGGCCGGCAAATATTTTCTCTTCGTCGGCCAATTGGGTCGCCAGAAAAATGAGGACGGGCTGATCGAGGCGTTCCTTGCGGCGCAACGGGACAACGGCCTCGCCGACGACGTGCGCCTCGCGCTGGTCGGCGACGCGGCGGCGATGCGCTTCGGCACGCGCCGGCAGTTGCAGGGCGAAGCCGGCCGGCGCGGCGTCACGCTGCTCGGGCGCGTCGCGGATGCCGACCTCTTGCAGCTTTATCGCGGGGCGATCGCCGTGACGCTGCCCAGTTTTCACGAAGGCTTCGGTCTGCCGGTCGTCGAGGCGATGGCTTGCGGCGCGCCGTCGATCGTCAGCGACGCCACGAGTTTGCCGGAGGTCGCGGGCGACGCCGGCCTGATCGTCCCCGCCGGCCGCGCCGCCGAATTGGCCGCGGCCCTGGCGCGCCTGGCTGGCGACGCGGCGCTCCGCGCGCGGCTGGCCGAGCGGGCCGGCGAGCGGGCGAAGCTGTTCACCTTCGAGCGCATGGCGGCCGAGATGCACCGCCTGTTTTGCGAGATGACCGATGGCTGAGCGCACGCTGGCCGTCTCGCTGCAAGGCCTCGGCAACGCCTTCCTGACGCTGCCGCTGGCCAAGGCGCTCGCCGCCGCGGGCGACGCGGTGACGCTGCTGACGCTGTCGCCGCGCGGCCTGCCGGCGCTGGCGCGCGCCCCGTTTCTCGACGACGCGCTCGCCGCCGGCGACCCGGCCTGGCGCGGCGCGGCCGGCCGCTGGCGGCTGCTGCGCGAACTGCGCTGCCGCCGCTTCGACCGCGCGGTCTTTTCGTTTCCGTCGGGCGCGAACGCCTACCGTTTTGTGCGGCTGACCGGCATTCCCGCGCGCTACGGCCATGCGTATCCGGAGGTCGGCCGCGCTGCCGGGCATCTGACGCACGCCGTCGTCCCGCTGCGTCAAGGCCATGATCTCGACCAGAACCTGCAATTGGCCGCGGCGCTCGGCCTGCCGCACAACGCGGCCGACCTCTGGCCGATCTTGACGATTCCGCCCGACGCGATCGATCGCGCGCAGGCGTGGCTGACGAAAAAATGCTGGGATCCGCACGCGCGCTATCTCGGCCTGCACACCGGCTGCGACGGCCAGTGGGCCGAGAAGCGCTGGCCGGCCGAGCATTTTGCGGCGCTGGCCGAGAAAATTTACGCGCAATACGGCCTGCCGGCGCTCGTGCTCGACGGCCCGGCGGAGGCCGGCAGCGGCCGGCAGGTGGCGCGGCTCGCCAAATCGCCGGTGCTGGCGATGGACGGCTACGGCGACCTGGCCGACGCCTGGGGCCTGATGGCGTTGTGCGACTTGTTCGTCGCCAACGACTCGGGCCTGATGAACCTCGCCGCCGCGTCCGGCGTGCCGACGGTCGCGGTGTTCGGGCCCAGCCAGGTGTGGCGCACGCGGCCGTACGGCCCGCGCGGGCGCGCCGTGGTCGCCGGCCGCACGTGCGTGCCGTGCTTCGGCCTCGGGCCGTATGCGGGCTGCCCGTTCCCTTATCATCATTGTCTGACGTACGTGTCAGTCGACCGCGTGGCCGCGGCGGCCGGCGAGTTGTTGGCGCGATGAAGATTTTGTATGTCGACCAGTATTTCACGAACCGCGAGGGCATCACGGGCGCGCGCGGCTACGAGTTCGCCCGCCGGCTGGTGGCGCAGGGCCACCGGGTGACGCTGCTCGCTTGCGCCAGCCGCTACAGCATTCTCGGCGCCGAAGGCCAGCGCGGGCTGGTTCGCCGGGTGACGATCGACGGCATCGATGTGATCTCGATCCGCACGCCGTACGCGCAGCAGATGAGCGTCGTCGACCGCTTGCGCTCGTTCTTTTCGTTCATGGTCTGGGCGGCGCTCGTCGGCGCGTGGGCCGGCCGCTGCGACGTGATCTTCGCCTCGTCGACGCCGCTGACCGTGGGGGCGCCCGCGCTGTTCATCAGCCGTCTGCGCGGCATTCCCTACGTTTTCGAGGTGCGCGACCTGTGGCCGCGGGCGCCCATCGAATTGGGATATTTGCCGAACCCGTGGGCGCAGCGCCTCGCCCGTTTCGCCGAGCGGCTGTTTTACCGCGGCGCGGCGAAAATCGTCGCGCTCAGCCCGGGCATGGCCGACGGCGTCGTCGCGGCCGGCGAGCCGCGCGGGAAAGTCGTCGTGATCCCCAACGCCTGCGACAGCGACCTGTTCGCCGCGGCCGACCCGGCGGGCGTGCGCGCCGGGCTCGGCGTGCCCGGCGACGCGACGCTGATCATCCACGCCGGCGCGCTGGGCGTTTCCAACGACGGCGATTGGCTGCTCGATTGGGCGGCGCAGTGGCGCGCCCTCGGCCGCACGGACCTCTGGCTGCTGCTGCTGGGCGAAGGCGGCGAACGGCCGCGCCTCGAACGCCGCGCGCGGGCGGAGGGGCTCGACCGCGTGCTTTTCGCCGGGCCGGTGACGCGGCGCGAAACGGCGAACTGGATCGCCGCGGCCGATGCCGGCGTCGTCTCGTTCGCCGACAAGCCGGTGCTCGGCACGAACAGCCCAAACAAGTTTTTCGACTATCTCGCCGCCGGCCGGCCGGCGCTGGTCAACACCGCCGGTTGGACGGCGGAGTTGCTCGCCGAAACGGGCGCCGGCCTGGCGTTGCCGCGCGACACGAGCGAGGCGGCGCGGCTGACGGCCGAACTCGCGGACGACCCGGCGCGGCGGCGCGCCATGGGCGAGCGGGCGCGGGCGCTCGCGGTGCGGTTCGATCGCGACAAGCTGGCCGCCGAACTGACCGGCGTGCTGACCGAAGCCGCGGCGTGCGAAACGTGCGGCGTCGAACGCGCGGCGAAGCGGCTGACCGACATCGTCGGCGCGTGCCTGACGCTGGCGCTGTTCGCGCCGTTTCTGGCGGCGCTGGCGGCGGCGGTGGCGCTCGATTCGCCGGGCGGCGTTTTTTATCGCAGCCCGCGCGTGGGCAGAAACGGCCGGCCGTTCGGCATGTGGAAATTCCGCACGATGACGGCCGGCGCCGATCGGCAAGGCGACGGGCTCAACGTCGGCGCGGACGACGCGCGCATCACGCGCGTCGGCCGCTTCCTGCGCGACTGGTCGCTCGACGAATTGCCGCAGGTGTTCAATATCCTCGCCGGCGACATGTCGGTGGTCGGCCCGCGGCCGGCGCTGGCCGAGCACGCGGCGCTCTACACCGACGCGCAAAAAGCGCGGCTGCGCGTGCGGCCCGGCCTCACGGGCTGGGCGCAGATCAACGGCCGCAATCAACTGACGTGGGACCAAAAACTCGCCTACGACGCCGATTACGCGACGAGTTGGTCGCTCTGGGGCGACGTGAAAATCGTGTGCAAAACCGTGGCGGTCGTGCTGCGGCGCGAAGGGCTGTACGAGCCCGACGCCGGCAAGGCCGACCCCTTCAACAAGTTTGACGATGGCGACCGCGGAACTCCTGACGCTAAATGACGCCGATCGCTGGCGCGCGCGGCTCGCGGCGACGCGGCTCGGCGATTTCTATCACGACCCCGCTTATCTCGCGGCGCTGGCGGCCCGCGGCGAAGGCGAGCCGTTGTTTTTCCATTATGCGCAGGGCGATTGCGCAGGTTTTCACGCCGTGCTGCTGCGCCCGCTGGCGGCGCTGCCGTTCGCGCACCCGTACGCGGCGGCCTTTGACGCGGTTTCGCCCTACGGCTACGCGGGGCCCGTGATTTCGCACGCGGATCGCGCGGCGGAATTTTGGGCCGCGTGGCGCGAAGCGGCGCAGGCGCGCGGCATTGTCGCCGAGTTCGTGCGCTTTCATCCGCTGCTGCGCAACCACGAGCCGTTCGCGGCCTGCCTCGACGTGCGCGAAGCCGGCGAGACGATCTGGCTCGATCTCGCCGGCGATTTCGAAGCCGGCCTTTCCGCCTCGTGCCGCCGCAACGTGCGGCTCGCGGCGCGGCGCGGCCTGGTCGTCGAACGCGCGGATTTCGGCCGTTTGCCGCAGTTCTGGGAAATGTACAGCGCGACGATGCGGCGCAAGGGCGCGGAGGATTACTACTTTTTCGACCTGCCGTATTTCGAGCGTTTCCGCGACGGCTTCGGCGACGATTGCTGGCTGATGCGCGCGCACGCCGACGGCCGCGACGCGGCGTATTCGATCTGCGTGCGGCATCGCGACCTGCTCCATTATCATTTGAGCTGCTCGGACGACGCGATGGCGAAAATCAAACCGGTCGATTCGCTCCTCGTGGAGACGGCGCGCATCGCGCAAAGCGATGGCGTGCGGAAATTTCATCTGGGCGGCGGCTATCGCGGGCGCGATTCGCTGCACGAATTCAAAGCGCGCTTTTCGCCGGAGCGCGCGACGTTTTATGTCGGCCGCGCGGTGCACGACGCGGACGCGGTCGCCCGGCTGACCGAACTCGCCGCGGCCGCGGGACAGGCGCCGGCCGATCCGAATTTTTTCCCGCCCTACCGGAGCCGGCGATGACGCACGACATGCGCGGCTTTTATGACGATCCGGACGAGCAGCGGAAATGGGGCGCCGACCTCGTCGCGGCCGGCCTGAGCCCGATCGAGGAGCGGCTCGTCGCCGCCCATTTTGCGCCCGGCGCGCGCGTGCTCGACGTCGGCTGCGGCGGCGGCCGCGAGGCCTTCGCGCTGGCGGCGCGCGGCTTCGCGGTGACCGCGGTCGATTACACGCCGGCCTTCGTCGCGGCCTGCCGCGCCGGCGCGGCGGCGCGCGGCCTGGCGATCGACGTGCAGCAGGCCGACGCGGCGGCGCTGCCCTTCGCCGACGCGTCGTTCGAGCACGTGGTGATGATCGGCCAGCTTCTCGGCCACCTGCGCCCGCGCGCGCGGCGGCTGCAGGCGCTGGCCGAAATCCGCCGCGTGATGAAGCCCGGCGTCGCGCTCGTCTCGACCAACGCCGTCGAGCGCCGGTGGCGTTACGCCGCGTATTTTTTCGCGGTGAACCTCGGCCGGCGGCTGCGCAATCCGCACGGACTGGAGCCGTTCGACGCCTTCGTGCGCCGCGTCGGCGGCAAGCCGGCCGCGGGCGAGGCGCGCCCGGTTTTTCATTGGTATCGCGCCGTCGATTTCCGCCGCGACGCCGCCGCCTGCGGCTGGCGGGTGATCGCGACGGCCCGCCGCTGGGAAACCGAGCCGCCGCCGCCCGAGCCGTCGGTGCACGGCGAAACGTTCTACGCGCTGCGAAAGGAATGACCGTGGACAAGAAACAAATCGACCTGGTGCAGCCGACGCTGGTCCCGTGGGTAGAAGTCGAGCCGCTCTTCGCCGAAGTCTGGCGCAGCGGCCGGCTGACGATCGGCCCGCACACGGAAAAGTTCGAGCGCGCCATGGCCGAGTTTCTCGGCGTGCGCTACGCCGTCGCGGTCAATAGCTGCACCAGCGGCCTGATGCTCGCGCTGCGCGCGCTGGGGCTCGACGCCGGCGAGGTCATTATCCCCAGCTTCACGTGGACCAGCACCGGCCTCGCCCTCGCCTGGAACGGCCTGACGCCGGTCTTCGCGGACATCGCCCCGGGCGTGTGCACGCTCGATCCGGCCGACGTGCGCCGCCGCCTGACGCCCGCGACGCGCGCGATCATCGCGGTCAACGCCTTCGGCATTTACCCGGACATGGACGCTTTGCAGGCCGTGGCCGACGAGGCGGGCGCGATCCTGCTGTGCGACAGCGCGCAAGCGATCGGAGCCGTGTGCAACGGCCGGCGCGGCGGCGGCCTGTGCCGGGCCGAGATTTTTTCGTTCTCGCCGACGAAGGTGGTCACGGCGATCGAGGCGGGCCTCGTGGCCACCGACGACGAGCCGCTGGCGCGCCGCGTGCGGCAGATGCGCGACTACGGCAAGTCGGTCGACGCCAGCGACATCGAACACCTCGGGCTGTCGGCGCGGATCAGCGAGTTTCACGCGATCGTGGGTCTGGCGAATCTGCGGCGGGTCGACGCGCTGATCGCCGCCCGCGCCGAACTCGCGGCGGCCTACCGCCGCGGCCTGGCGGACATCGAAGGGCTGGCGTTCCAAACGATTCCCGAGGGCTGGAAGTCGAGTTGGAACTACTTCGTCGTCTTTTTCGATCCGGCGCGTTACGATCGCGACGCGATCTGGCGGCGCATGGCCGCGGCGCACGTTTACACCAAGCGCTATTTTTATCCGGCGCTGCACCGGCAGACGGTGTACCGCCACCTGCCGCCGCCGTCGCCGCCGCTGACTGTCACCGAGCGGACCGCTGCGACCGCCTTGGCGTTGCCGTTTTACTCGCACATGCACGCGGACGACGTGGCCGAGGTTTGCGTCCGTTTGAAGCAGGCTTTACACTAGCCGCCGATTTTCCAACGTCCACGAGCGCCGGGCGGGTTTCACGACGATGGGCCAACTTTTTTCGAGCTTTCCCTACGGCTTGACGCTCGTGCTGATGATCGTCGCGATCGTCCACTATTTCCGCACGCGGCCCGACGGGTACTGGTTCTTCGTCATCATTTTTCTCGGGCCGCTGGGCGCGATCGCCTATTTGGTCGTGAACGTCGTCATGCCGCTCGCCGGGGCCGGCGGGGCGGGCATCGAAGGCCGGGCGACGTCGATCTTCGCCGAGCGGCGGCGCATCCGCGAGCTGGAGATCAAGATCGAGGAGAACAATCTGCCGATCCATTGCGCGGAACTCGGCGAGATTTTCTATCGGCGCGGCGAGTACGAACGCGCCGAGCCGCTGCTGCGCCGCGCCGCCGAGAAACTCGACTACGAACCGCAGCCGACGTTTTATCTGGCGTTGACGCTGGAGAAACGCCAAAAACCGCAAGAGGCCGCCGCGCTGTTGGCGCCGATCGTCCAAAAAGACCCGCGGTACAAATTCGGCGAGGCGCTGCTGGCCTACGCCCGCGACCTGGCGGCCGCCGGGCGGGCCGCCGAGGCGAAGGCCGCGTTCGAGCAGGTGAACGCGCAATCGACGCTGCCCGAGGCGCGCGTCCGTTACGGCTTGCTGCTCGCCGAAACCGGCGACCTCGCCGGCGCGCGCGTCCAATTCGAAACGGCGATTCGCGAGAGCCGCGGCCTGCCGCGCCACAACCTGCGCGCCGCCCGGCCTTACATCCTGCAGGCCCGGGCCTGGCTAGCGCTGCATCGCGGTTGAACAGGGAGCTTGCGAGATGAGCTCATCCACGAAAGTCGGCCGCAACGATCCGTGCCCCTGCGGCTCGGGCAAGAAATACAAGAAATGCTGCCTCGACAAGGACGAGGCTGCCGCGCGCGAGCAGCGCGCCGCAGCGCAAGCGCCGCCAGCCGACGCGGAACCGCCCGGCCAATCGCCGGCGACAGCCGCGCCGGGGCCGGACTACAACCCGACTCCAGATCAACTGAATAAACTCTACGAATGGGTTTTCTTCGGCGAGAATCGCGCCCATATCCGACGCGCGCAAGAATATTTCTCCGAGCCGTATCTGACGGGAAAATCGCCCGTGCCCGAAGGGGCGCAGGGAATCGTCGCGGCCTGGACGGCGTTCGGCTATCGGACCATCCGCGGCCGCACGCTCGCGGATATGTACCTCGCGCGCTTCGCCAACAGGTTGTCCGCGGCGGACCGGGAATTTCTGATGATCCGCATGGCCGAGCCGTTCCGGATGTTGGAAGTCACGCGCATCGGGCCGGGCGACCAGTTGACCGTGCGGGACCTGTTCTCGCACAAGGAATTCGTGGTTCGCGAGCCCGCGCCCGGCAAGAAAATGCGCCGGTGGGATTACGTGCTGGCCCATCTCGGACCCCATGGCGACTACGCGACTTTCGACGCGGCGCTTGTCGTGTTTCGCCCGACGAGCGATATCGCGCTGAGTCGCCTCGACGACATTTTGTTCGAAATGCAAACACAGAACCCGCGGGCTGGGCATGCGGATGTCCTGCGGGAGCGCCTCCCCGAAATTATCGAAATCGCGTTGGAGAGCCGCACGGAGACGTACGTTTCGGCGGCGCATCGGCTGACCAACCGCGACCTCGAATGGTCCGATTTCGTCTGCGGGGCAAGCTACCGGCTGCTCAACGCGCACGTGACGCGCAACGCGCTGGACGCACACCGCCGATTCGAGCAAATCAGCTTCGATCTTTATCATTGGTACGCTCGCCAGCGGCGCCGACGACGAGAGAGGCTGCGGCAGCCGAGGTTTCTCGGCCAAATTGCGATTTGCGAGGGAATGTTGTATTTGGAGGCGGATTCGCCGCAACTCCTGGCGCGCGGCAAGGCCATGCTGAATCGCGCCGTCGGCCCGCACGTCCGACATCTGCGGGATTCATTCGCGAACCGCGAATCCAAGCGCGGGCAAATCTCTTCCGTCGAACAGGACGGCGACGAAATTGCCGCGACAATGCACGACTACTTTCGCAAATGGCTGGATCTGGCCCTGCCGGAACTGGACCGCCGAACGCCGCGCCAGGCGGCCGCCGACCCCGTCCGGCGCCCGATTCTGATCGAGATCGTCAAAAACATGGAAAACGAACGCCCGGCCCCGGGCGCGCTGGAGTTCGATTTCACCGAGATCAAACGCGAGTTGAAACTGACGGAGATTCTGTAGGCGGCCGATTCGATCGATGCCAACCGCCGGCCCAACGTCGCCAGTGGTGTTTTGCCGATGACGAACGAAATCCAAGCCCCGGTCAACGACGGAGTCCGCGCATGAAAATCGGGCGCAACGATCCGTGCCCCTGCGGCTCGGGCAAGAAATACAAGAAATGCTGCCTCGAAACGGACGAGGCCGCCGCGCGCGAGCAGCGCGCCGCCGCGCAAGCGCCGCCGGCCGAGGCGGAGCCGCCCGGCGAAGCGCCGGCGACCGCCGCGCCGCGGCCGGACCGCTTGTCGATCGCGACCGCGGCGAACGCGAAGCTCTCGCCGCCATATCGCGCACCCATGGAGCGGCTCGTTGGTTGGGTTGCCGCCAAGGAAAATCGCGCGCACGTCCAGCGGGCGCTCGACTGTTTCCGCCGCCGCTGGCTTATCGACCAATGGGACGACATGACGCTGCAAATCGCAAGGGATTGGATGTTGATCGGCTATCAAACCAGTCGCGGCCGGACCCTGGCGCAAACGTTCCTGTCGCGCGAGGGGCATCGTTTGCCGACGGCGGAGCGCGAGAGCCTGGCGAGGTTGATTGCGGAGCCATATCGGCTGTTGGAGGTCATTGACCTCCAAACGGACGGCGGGTGCACGGCCCGCGACGTGTATTCGGGCAAGGAATTCCGGTTGCGCGATTGGTCGGCGATCGGCGAACTGCGACGGTGGGATTTCTTCCTGGCCCGGCTGCAAAGCGTCGGCGACGACTGGGAGGTTGGCGCCGCGATCGCCGGCGATCGCCGAATCCGCCAGGCCGTCTTGAATACCGTCAACCACTTGCTTGCCGAACTGCAACCGAAAAACCCGCGCGTCGGGCACGCCGAGGTCCTGCGCGTGCGCCTGCCCGACGTCATCGAAGCGTTTTTGGAATGCCGGAACCAGCAGTCGCTTCCGGACATTGGGGAGAACATCGACGACGCCATTCCACGGCCCTATGTCGCCACATATCGCGTCCTCAACGCGGCGGGCCTGCGCGAGGCGCTGTCGCTCAACGGACCTTTCTTGGGCGACGGCCTCGATCGTTACATTTGGGCGGGGCGCCGCGGGCGCCAACCGAAACACCGGCGGCGGCTGCGAGGGCGACCGCGGATCGTTCTTGCGGGCCTCTCCATCGACCGCGGATTCTTCTTCCTGGACGCGATATCGCGCGCGTTTCGCCGCAAGGGCAAGGCGCGGATCGAGAAACTCGCCGCGGCGCATCTGCAGCACATTGTCGATTGCCGCGAGGTTTCCGTGAAAAACGTCGCGATCGCCAACCGTCCGCGCGACTTGCCGGAAGCTCCGCCGCTGACCGACGCCGAGAAAAGGCGGATCGCCGACTCGCTCGACAATTATTTTCGCGAGTGGCCCGACCGGATCGTGACGGCATTGGCCGGATTGACGCCGCGGCAGGCCGCCGCCGAACCCGAGAACCGCCCATATCTCGTCGAGTTGGTTCAGAACATGGAAAACGAACGCCCGGCCCCCGGCGTGCCGGAGTACGATTTCACCGAGATCAAGCGAGAATTGCAACTGACGGAGATTCTGTAGGCGGCGTCCCGTCTCCGCGGCGTCTTCCATCCGCTGGCCTTCGTTCGCAAGTTGTGTTTTGCTACGGTCCATGCGCATCGCGTACTTAATTCACCAGAACCCGCGCGGCGGCTTGGGCGGCAGCGAGGTGTACGCCGGGCATCTGGCGCGGGCCGCCGTGCAGGCCGGACATCAGGCGCTGGTCGTCTGCCGCGGCGACGGTCGCGGCCAGCCGGTGCGGCGCGACGAGCAGGACGGCGTCGCCTATTTCACGCTCGACGCCGACTCGCTCTGGACGTCCGGCGGGCGCTTCGCGCTGCGCGCCTCCTACGACAACCCGGTCGCGTTCGAGCGCGTCAAACGCCTGCTCGCGGAGTTCCGCACGGAGCGCCTGCACGTCCACCATTTCCTGATGACCAGCGCGCGGCTGGCGCTCTCGGCCGCCGAGCGCGGCATTCCGGTGACCGCGACGCTGCACGACTATTGGGCGTTTTGCCATCGGATCACCTGGCAGTTGCCCGACGACACCGCCTGCCCCGGGCCGCAACGCGGCCTGCGCTGCCGCCATTGCGGCAAGCCGGAATACAACCGCTTTCCCGGGCGGCTGCTGCAGCCGGCGCACGCCGCGGCGTTTTTTCAGCGCAACGCCTTGCTGCGCCGCGCCTACGGCGTCATGCGCGGGGTCTTCGCGCCGAGCCAGGCCGTGCTCGACGCCCACCGGGCCAACGGCTTCGCCGAGGCCGCGCTGCACCTGCTGCCGTACGGCCTGCCGCTGGGCCGCCGGTTCGAGCGCGGCGCGCCGCGGTCGCCGCTGCGCGTCGGCTTCATCGGCCGCCTGGCGCCGGAAAAAGGCGTCGAGACGCTGATCCGCGCCGCGCGCCAGGGCCATCGCTTCGAGGCGCACATTCACGGCGGCGGCGACCCCGGTTACGAGGCGGGTCTGCGGCGCATCGCCGCCGGCGCGCCGGTCGTGTTTCACGGCGCGTTCGCGCACGCCGAACTCCATCGCGTGCTCGACGGTCTGGACGTCGTCGCCCTGCCCAGCCGCTGGCGCGAGAACCTGCCGCTGACGGCGCTCGAGGCGGCGCAGCGCGGCGTGCCGGTCGTCGCCGCGGCGCTCGGGGGCCTGCGCGAAATGCCAGCCTTGTGCGGCGTACGGCTGATCGAGGCCGACGCGTCCGAGGCGTGGGCCGCGGCGCTCGACGAACTCGCCGGCGAAGCCGTGTGGCGAAGCGCGCAACAGGGCATGCGCTACGAGCGCCGCATCGCCGACGACCTCGCCGCCCACCTCGAGGCCGGAGGCCGCGCCTGATGCGCTATGTCGCCGCGATTCCGCTGCGCGACGGCGCGGCCACGATCGCTTACGTCGTGCGCGCCGCGCTCGCGCAGTCGCCCACGCCGACCCGCGTGCTCGTCTGCGACGACGGCAGCCGCGACGACGGCCCGCGCCGGGCGGCCGACGCCGGCGCAACTGTGCTCGCGCACGCGCGGCCGCGGGGGCTGGCCCTGGCCCGCAACACGTTGCTGGCCGCCGCGACGGAGGAGGTCATGATTTATTTCGACGCCGACGCCGTGCCGCGGCCGGGCTGCGCGGCGGCGTTATTGGCGGGGCTGCGCGAGTCGCGGGCCGTCGCGGCCGGCGGCCGGGGCGTGGAAGCCGCCGACGCGAGCTTTGCCGACCGCTGGCGCGCCGCGCACACGCCGCAGTCGCACGGCGACCGGCCGCTCGACGACGACTGGATGGCGATGGGCCTGTGCTGCGCTTTCCGCGTCGCGGCGCTGCGCGAGATCGGCGGCTTTGATCGGCGCTTCGAATCGTGCGGCGAGGACGTCGACATCTCGCTGCGGCTGCGCGCTGCGGGCGGACGCATAGCCTACCGGCCCGACGCGGTCGTCGACCACGCCCGCAGCGATTCGACGCTCGGCGTGCTGCGCCAGGCGTGGCGGCACAGCCGCGAAAGCGCCGCGGCGTTTCGGCGTCAAGGCCGGTCGCCGCTGTTTCTGGCCGGCCTGTTCTGGCGGGCGCTGGGGCCGTCGCTGGGCCGCGAACTCGTGCGGCTCGATGCGCCCGCGGCGCTGCTGACCGCGGCCAATCTGGCGGCGCGCCTGGCGGCGTTGCCGATCGGCGCGTTGCTCGCGCCGTGATTTCGGCAATGTTTTGACAGGATTGACAGGATTCGCAGGATCGACAGCATCAACCGAGGAGGGACGAAGGTGAACCGGAAAAAGATTGGCATCATCGGCGCGGGGAACATGGGCGAGGTGCTGGTGCGCGGCCTGTTGGCGGCGCACACGGTCGATCCGAAGCACGTGCGCGCGACCGAACCGAACGAAGAGCGCCGCGCGTTTATCGCGAGCACCTACGGCATCGCGGTGATCGACGACAATTCCGCCCTGGCGAAATGGTGCGAAATCCTCGTGCTCGCGGTGAAGCCGCAGAACATCGACAAGGTGCTGCTCGGTCTGCGCGAGGTCATCGACGAGCGCCTGCTGATCGTCTCGATCGCCGCGGGCGTCACCACCGAGTTCATCGCCTCGCTCTTCCCCGACCGCGAACTGCGCATCATCCGCGTCATGCCCAACGCGCCCGCACTCGTGCTGGCCGGGGCCAGCGCGCTCTATCCGGGCCGGTTCGCCACCGAGGTAGATTTGGATCTGGCGCGCAAAATCTTCGAGACCACGGGCAAGACCGTCGTGCTCAACAACGAGGCGCTGATGGACGTGGTGACCGGCCTCTCCGGTTCCGGCCCGGCGTTCGTCTTCATGATGATCGAGGCCCTCTCCGACGCCGGCGTGCAGATGGGCCTGCCGCGCAAGATCAGCAACCTGCTGGCGGCGCAGACGGTCTACGGCGCGGGCAAGATGTTCCTCGAAACCGGCCGCCACGCCGGCGAACTGCGCGACCTGGTGGCGACGCCCGGCGGCACGACCTTCGCCGGCCTCAAGGCGCTGGAAGCCGGCACGTTCCGCAGCACGGTGATGGACGCGGTCGAGGCCGCGGCGAACAAGAGCGCCGAATTGGGGAAACGAAAAGCGTGATGCGAATGTCAACCACAGAGGCACAGAGGTCGCAGAGATTTAATTGAATTTTTTCTCTGTGTTCTCTGTGGCTCTGTGGTTAAAAGTCGAATCAAATCGTCTCGACCGCGGCTTCCGCCGGGTGCGCGGCTTGCGTCTCCAGTTCCTTCTTGCGTTTGGCCAGGACTTCCTTCGCCAACTGCAAATAGGCCTTTGCGACTTCGGCGTCCGGGTCCTGCGTGACGATCGGCCGGCCGACCGCGAAGGCGCTGGAGAATTCTTCCATGCGCGGAATGACGTTGCGGAAGACGACTTCCTCGGGGAACGACGCCCACACCTGCTGGCAGACTTCGCGGGCGATGCGGAAGTTCTCGTCGTACATGGTCATCAGCAGGCCTTCGATGACCAGTTCCGGGTTGATCTGGCGGCGCACCTTGCGGATGATTTTCAGGATCTGCGTCAGCGTCTTGAGCGACAACGGCTCGCACTGCATCGGCACCAGCACGCTGTCGGCCGCCGACAGGGCGTAAATCGTCAGGTCGCCCATGCCCGGCGGGCAGTCGATGATGATGAAGTCGCAGCTCTTGCGCAGCGCATTGACGTATTTCTTGAGCAGCGGCGCGCTGCCCTTTTGGCGCACGAATTTCTCGAATTCGTCGGTCAGGGTGCCCTTGCCGTAGGGAATCGCCTTCAGGAACGACAACATCGTGCCCTGGATGACTTCGCCGAGCTTTTTCCGGCCGAGGAACACGTCGTACAGGCCGGCTTCCATTTGCTGGCGCGACAGGCCCAGGCCGAAGCTGACGGCGTTCTGCTCGTCGAGGTCGAGCACGAGCGTCCGTTGCTTGAGGACCGCCAGACTGGCGGCCAGATTGACGGTCGTGGTCGTCTTGCCGACGCCGCCCTTTTGACTGGCAATGGCGATCACCTTGCCCATGCTTGACTCCCTAAGCTTTTCCCGACTTCGCAGTAAACGGCCGGCCCGATGTTCAACTTCGTGAAACGCACCGCGTCAGCAAAAATACGGCCCGGCCGAAACCTAGCAATTTTGGTTAACATAGCCGGATCGCTTTCGCCGCACAAGGGCGTCTCGAGGGGCCGGACCGGCGTCGCGAAAGTGGTTTTTTGATTTTCCTCTTGTTTTTTTCACTGACGCGGCAACTGGTCGAAATCGGCGAGCGTCTGGCGGATCTCGACCGGGGCGTCGGCGAGGACAAAGAAGCTTCGCGCGCGAAGTCCGGATCGAGAAAGACCATGAGGTAACGCCACTGCGCGCTGGATGTCTTTGTCGGCTCCGGCGCCGTCGAGGGCGGTTGCAAAGCCATGATCGGTCAACGACTCAACCGCTCCGGAGTCGTTCGCGCCATTCATCGGCCGCAATCACGACGAATCGTCGGGCGAACGGGAAGGGGCGCCGAGCCTTTTCAACCTCCCGCGAACTCGGGCGCGAGCGGCTCGGTCACCGGGAAAAGCGAATCGAAGATCCGCCCGGCGATCAACGCATATCCGAGCCGCGAAGGATGCATGTACTCGTAGAAAATCAGCCGTTGCGGCGTTTCATCCATCAGCGTGCGCAGAGAAATCAGGCTTCCTCCGTGTTCCTGGACGACGCGCGCCTGCGCTTGCTGCCACGCCAGCAAGGGATCGCCGTCAAAGTAAAATCGATCCATTTGGGGCTCGACTACAATGACGCGGGCGCCCGCCGCACGACCGGCGTCGATGGCGGCGGCGAGGCTCTTGAGAAACGCCGCCAACCCGGCCGGCCGCTCGCGAGACCGGTAACGCCGGAAACCCAACATGTGCGCCACGCTTTCGAGCGCCCGGTCCTTGTAATACTCGTTGAATAGATTGTCGATGATGACCACGTCGGGTCGTGCGGCGGCCAGGAATTCCGCGACAAAGGGCGGGAAGTTGTTTTCCATATAGTTGCCGTTGAAAGCGAGATTCACGACCTGGAATCGCGGCCCCGAAGCGGCAAAACGCTGGTCGAGCATGGCGCCCAACCTCGTCGGCCAGTCGAAATTTCCCGATTCGTACGGAAAACCGTAGCTGGTCGACCCGCCGAATACGAGGATGCGCCGGACAGCGGGGTCCATATTTACGGGGATGATTTTCCCGCCGCGCCGCAGCACCGGATGCGCCAGGAACGACGCCGCGTCGAATCGATTTTCTTTCACGTGTCTCCCATACCATGTAGCGTCGAGGTTCTTCCGTCTGTTGTGTTCCCATACGTTGACCAGGATTACAGCGCCCAGGATTGCGACAAACAACCAGGATGGATAGGTAAGCAGAAACCGGCCGAGCCAAATCCACGGCCTTTTTCGGAAACGAGCGACGGATCGTCGAAGAAACCGGTCCAGCAATATGAGCAGGACGATCGCGGCGGCGCCGCCGCCGATGGCCAACAGGTTTTGCCGCCGGGCCGATAGACTGGCCGTGATGTGAACCGAACCGTCGGCGTCGCGCCAAATCACGCGACAAGAATCGACGGCCCATAACGGCGGGGCGAATGGATAAAACATGTTGGCGGGGTACATGGCAAAATCGAGCGCGGTATTCTCGTCGCGAGCGGGGATGGCGAGGCTTCTCGCTCCGTTCACGTCGACCTGCACCTGGCCGTCCTGGAAGCGAATGACCACCTCGCGGGGAGCGGAACTCGAGCGGTCGGGAAAGGCAATGGTTTCGGACGGCCACCCGTTGTCAAAACGAAGAAACGCGGACGGCAAATCCGTGAGGCTGCTCAGGCGCAACGCGCTGAACGGGCGATCGAGTTGTCGATAGCCTAGTACGACGTACACGCTGCGAGCCTGGTCGCTAGGAACGAACCTGAACCGAATCTCCTGCAGGCGACCATCGAAGGCGACCCCTTCCATCGTGGTGTTCAGTCTCTCGGCAAGGGGAAGTCGACGATCGAAGAATATGCGATCGAGCCGATTGGCGAGCGACGCCCAAACAACCGCGCCGACGAAAATCGCCGTCAGAGCAAAACACACGGATCGCCCGTCGATTGCGGGGGAAAAGCCGTTTTTCATTGCTTCGCCACGTATGCCTTTTGCACGCGTCCCGGTTCGGTCTCGCGCAGTGTGGAATCGTGGGCGGAAAAGTGCAACTGTCGCCGCTGAGCCCTGCCCAATGACGTTCGTCCACTTGCTTCCTGAGATCATTCGTGGCATTTTGCCGGGCGCTTTCCGGTGAGGCGCCGACCCGACGCGCGCTCGATGCAGGATGACTCGCCAGAGAGAAAACCAGAGCGAGGAGAGTCAACGAAAATGGACCCCTTTCAGCCAAAATTTCTGGCGACCGGCATCGGCAGCGTGCCCTTTATCGAGGCGGAACGCGGCGTCGATTTCGCACTCGGTCACCTGCCCGACGCGCCGTTTTGGCCGCAACTGCCGCAGCGCGATCTGACCGAACATTTGGAAATCCAATTCACGGAGGGCATGCCGCGCGTCGTCATCGACCGCGATAAAGGACGCGTGCACTTCGACACAGCCGGCGATTACTCCGAGGACTTCGCGGCTTTTTACGAGACGTATCTGGCGGCGATGGACCCCGAGTCCGGCTCCGGCGATTGTTCGGCCGCGGCGATCAGCCCCGCGTACGCCGCCGGCATCGACGCCCTGGAAAACCGCCTGTCGCGCAGCGGCGGCCGCCGGCCGTTCGTCAAGGTCCAAGTCACCGGCCCGTGCAGCCTCGCGCTGACCGTCACCGACGAAAACAAGCGCGCCATCTATTACAACGATGAGTTCCGCGACGTCATCGTCAAAGCCCTCGCCATGAAATGCCGCTGGCAGATCCAAAAATTTCGCCGCCACGCCGGCCGCGTGATCTGCTTCATCGACGAGCCGATCCTCGCCGCCTTCGGCAGTTCGACCTACGTCGCCGTCCGGCGCGAAGACATGGTGGCCCTGCTCGCCGAAGTGGTGGACGCCGCGCACGCCGACGGGGCCTTGGCCGGGATTCATTGTTGCGGCAACACGGAGTGGAGCATTCCCATCGACGCCGGCGCGGATATCGTCAATTTCGACGCCTTCGGATTCGGCGACACCATCGTGATGTACGCCGGCGCCGTGAAGGCGCATCTGGAACGCGGCGGCTGCCTCGCCTGGGGCATCGTGCCGACCTCGACGGCCATCCGCGAACAGACCGTCGACAGCCTCGCGGCCAACTTCGAGGCGGCGATGGACCGCCTGGCCGCGAAGGGCATCGACAAACGCCTCATCGCGGAACAGGCCCTGCTCACGCCCGCCTGCGGCGTCGGGACGTTATCGCCCGCCGACGCCGACAAGGTTCTGACGCTCACCGCGGCCCTCTCGCGCGCCATGCGGAGCAAATACGGATTCGGCGGATGAAGCTGGCGATCTCCGGCAAGGGCGGGGTAGGCAAATCGACGCTGGCCGCGGCCCTGGCGCTGCTGCTGGCGCGCCGCGGCCGCCCGGTGCTCGCCGTCGACGCCGATCCCGACGCCAATCTGGCCGGCTTTCTCGGCCTGCCCGCCGAGGCGCTGGCGCGGATCGCGCCGATCTCGCAGCAGGCGGCGCTGATCGAGGAGCGCACCGGCGCGAAGGTCAAACACTACGGCCAGATTTTCAAACTCAACCCCGAGGTCGCCGATCTCGCCGAGCGTTTCGCCGTGACGCACCAGGGCGTTTCGCTGCTGGTGCTCGGCGCCGTCAAACGCGGCGGCGGCGGCTGCGCGTGTCCGGAAAGCGTGCTGCTGCGCGCCCTGGTGACCGACCTGACGCTCTACCAAGACGAAACGCTGATCATGGACATGGAGGCCGGGATCGAGCATTTGGGGCGCGGCACGGCGCGCGGCGTCGATGCGCTGCTCATCGTCTTCGAGCCGGGCCAGCGTTCCGTCGAAAGCGCCGCGACCATCCTGCGCCTGGCTGGCGAACTGGGCCTGAAGAACATCCAACTGGTCGCCAACAAGGTCGCCGGTCCGGAGGACGAAAAGTTCGTCCGCGCGGCGTTTCCCGGGCAGCCTTTGCTCGGCGTCATTCCGTTCTCGCCGGAACTGCGCGCGACCGACCGCCCGGGGCGCTCCGTGCTCGACGGCCTGAACCCGGCGAGCACCGCCGCGTTCGAGGCCGTGCTGCGGCGCCTCGAAACGCCGGAGGCGTCGTAACCCCATGGGCAACCTGATCGCCATCACCGGCAAGGGCGGCACAGGCAAGACCACCATCGCGGCCTTGCTGATCGGCCGCCTGCTCGCGCACGGCCGCCGGCCGGTGCTCGCGGTCGACGCCGACCCGAATTCCTGCCTCGCCGCGGCGCTGGGCGTGCAGGCGACCAAAAGCGTCGGCGCCGTTCGCGAGGAGGCGCGCGAGATCGCCGGCAAGGGCCTCGCCGCCGGCATCGCGAAACAGGAACTGCTCGAACTCAAGATCGCCGAGTGCCTGGTCGAAGCCGACGACTTCGACCTGATCGCGATGGGCCGCCCCGAGGGGCCGGGCTGCTATTGCTACGCCAACAGCGTGCTCAAGGCCACGCTGGCGCACGTGGCCGCGCAATATCCCTATGTCGTGCTCGACAACGAGGCGGGCCTCGAAAACGTCTCGCGCCGCCTCGCCCCGAAGATCGATCTGCTGCTCATCGTCGCCGATTCCTCGCGCGGCGGGCTGGAAACCGTCCGGCGGCTGCACGGCCTGGCGCGCGAAATGAACATCGAGTACAGCCGCCTGGGGTTGATCGTCAATCGCCTGGACGGCCCGGCGATTCCCGCGGGAGCGCTCGAACTGCAAGCGGCGATCGCGGCAAATTTCGTGCTCGGCCTGCCGGAAGACCGCGAACTCAAGGCCTGCAACGAAGCCGGCGGCAGCTTGCTGGCGCTGGCGGCGCACAATTCGACCGCGAAAGCGCTCGACGCGATGTGGCCGATCGCCGGCCCGACGGGTGACGCATAGATGGCCAAAATCCGGAAAGAAATCGCCGATCGCGCCTGCGACATCGCCTCGCTCGAAACCCTGGCGAAGGCGGAGCGCGACGGCGTCGAGACCTGCTTTGCGCGGATGGACGCGCAGGAAACGCAGTGCGGCTTCGGGCTCGGCGGCGTCTGCTGCCGCATCTGCCACATGGGGCCGTGCCGCATCACCAAGAAAGCGCCGCGCGGCGTTTGCGGCGCCGACGCCGACACGATCGTAGCCCGCAATTTTCTGCGCGAGGTGGTCGGCGGCGTCGCGGCCCACTCCGATCACGGCCGCCATCTGGCGTTGCTGCTGAAGCAGGTCGCGCTGGGGCGCGCGCCGGTTCAGGAGATTCGCGACGAGCCGGCCCTGCGCCGCGCCGCGCGGTGGTACGGCATTGACGAGGCGGGGCGCGACACTTCGGCCGTGGCGCTCGATCTGGCCGACCTGATGCTCGCGGAATTCACCGCGCAGGAAACGCCGCTGCTGACGCTGGCGCTTGCGCCCGTGAAGCAGCAGACCGTCTGGCAGGCGCAGGACATCGCGCCGGCGGGGATCGACCGCACGGTGGTCGAGTCGATGCACCGCACGCATATGGGCGTCGATCACGATTACCGCAGCCTTCTCCTGCAAGCGTTCCGCACCTCGTTGGCCGACGGCTGGGGCGGCTCGCGCCTCGCCACGACGATCTCCGACATTCTCTTCGGCACGCCGGCGCCGATCCGCAGCCAGGCCAACCTCGGCGTGCTCGGCGCGGACACGGTGAACATCGTCGTCCACGGCCATGAGCCCGAGTTGTCGGAGATGCTGGCCATCGCGGCCCGCGAGCCGGAAACGCTCGCCGCGGCGCGCGCGGCCGGCGCGGCGGGCGTCACCCTGGCCGGCATCTGCTGCACGGCCAACGAGATCCTGATGCGGCATGGCATTCCCGTCGCCGGCAATTTTTTGCAGCAGGAGTTGGCCGTCGTCACCGGCGCCGTCGAACTGATGTTGATCGACGTGCAATGCTGCATGCCGAGCCTGCCGCAGGTGGCCGCGGCGTATCACACCGAGATCGTCTCGACCACGCCCATCGCCAAGACCGTCGGCGCGGTGCACCTGCCGCTCGATCCGCGCGATCCGCTCGGCGCGGCCCGCCGGCTCATCGCGCGGGCGATCGACAACTTCAAGAATCGCGATCCGCACAAGGTCGCGATCCCGCCGACGTCGCGGCAACTCGTCGCCGGCTTCAGCGTGCACGCCATCAAACGGATGCTCGGCGGCCGGTTCCGCGCCTCGTTCCGCCCGCTCAACGACGCCGTGATGCAGAACCGCATTCGCGGCGTCGCGGCGCTCGTCGGCTGCAACAACCCGAAGACCAAACTCGACGCCTACATCAACGCCCTGACGCGCGAACTGGTGCGGCAGAACGTGCTGGTGCTCGAAACCGGCTGCGCGGCGATCGCCTCGGCGAAGGACGGCATGCTCACGCCCGAGGCCGCGTTGGCGGCGGCGGGGCCGGGCCTGCGCGAGGTCTGCGAGGCCGTCGGCATGCCGCCGGTGCTGCACATGGGCAGTTGCGTCGACAACTCCCGCCTGCTCGAAGCCGGCACGGAGATCGTGCGCGAAGGCGGCCTGGGCGACGACCTTTCGCAGCTCCCGATCGTCGGCGTCGCGCCGGAATGGATGAGCGAGAAGGCCATCGCCATCGCCTGCTATTTCGTCGCCTCGGGCATCGACGTCATCCTCGGCCACCCGTTTCACATTTCGGGCTCGGAGAACGTCAGCCGCTTCCTGAACGAGGAAGCGCGCGAATTGTTCGGCGCCTCGTTCCACGTTTGCGAAACGCCGGAAGCGGCGGCCGCGAAGATCATGGAGCTGCTGCAGGCGTCGCGCGAAAAGCTGGGCATCAACCGCAAGCAAGAGCGCAAGCTGTATGACATGAAGGACCGGAGAGAGGCCAATGTCTAAGCTCATCTGCGGCAGCGCCATCGACGGCGCGATCGCCTGGGCCGCGCAGGCCGAAGCCAAGCTTGCCGCCGCCATCGCCCAATGCGGCGAAGCGCACCCGGTCGCCTTTCCCAACACCGCCTACTCGCTGCCGGTGATCTACTCGTTCACGGGCGAAAAGGTCCGGACGCTCGGCGAACTGCGGCCGATCCTGCGGCGCGCGAAAGCGTTGCTGCCGCCGCGGCCGAGCGCCGACGTCTGGCTGCCGTACCTCGGCGACGCGCTCGAAGCGGGCGTGGCGGCGCTGTTCAGTTGCGAGATCATCGAGGCCTGCAAGACCGTCATCGGGCCGCCGCCGGTCGACGGCATCTGGCTCGGCGCCGCCGACGACGTGATCATGCGCGAGCGCGGCCTCGAATTCGTCGACGGCACGGCGCCGGGCTTCGCCGCGGTCACCGGCGCGGCGCCGACCAACGCAATCGCCGTGCGGATCGCCCGCGAACTGCAGGAAAAGAACATTTACGTCTTCATGGGCGGCGGCACGGACGGCCGGCAGTTCGCCGAGCAATTGGCCGCGGAAGGCGTGCAACTCGGCTGGGAAACGCGCCTCGTGCCGTTCGGCCGCGACGTCTCGGCGCTGATCTACGCCCTCGGCTTCGCCAATCGCGCCGCGCTCTCGTTCGGCGGCGTGCAGCCCGGCGATTACGAACGCAACCTGCGCTACAACAAGAACCGCATCTTCGCCTTCGTGCTGACCTTCGGCGAGGTCACGCCCGACAAGTACGCCGTCGCCGCCGGCGCGATGAATTACGGTTTCCCGGTGATCGCCGACACCGCGATTCCGGAAATCCTGCCGACCGGCATTTGCACCTACGAGCATGTGGTCTCGCGCGTGCCGCACGCGACGATGGTCGAACGGGCGCTCGAGGTGCGCGGCTGCAAGGTGAAGATCGCCAAGGTGCCGATCCCCGTGCCGTACGGGCCGGCCTTCGAAGGCGAGCGCATTCGCAAAGCCGACGTGCAGGTCGAGTTCGGCGGCAATATCACACCGGCCTTCGAATTCGTGACGTCGGCCGAGCTCGATCAAATCAACGACGGCGAAATCGCCATCGTCGGCCCGGACATCGACGCGGCGCCGCCCGGCAGCGCCTTGCCGCTGGCGATCTGGGTCGAGGTCGCCGGCCGCAAGATGCAGCCCGATTTCGAACCGATTCTCGAACGGCAGATTCATCACCTCGTCAACGGCGCCGAAGGCATCTGGCACATGGGCCAGCGCGACATCGTCTGGACGCGCGTCAGCAAGAACGCCTTCAACAAGGGATTCCGCCTGCGTCATTACGGCGAAATCCTGCACGCCAAACTCATCAACGAATATCCGGCCATCGTGGACAAGGTTAAAGTGACCTTGATCACCGACGCCGCCGAAGTGGAACGGCGCGTGGCCAGCGCCCGTAAAATCTATGTCGAACGCAACAAGCGGCTGGAATCGATGACCGACGAATCGGTCGAGACATTCTATAGCTGCCTGCTTTGCCAGTCCTTTGCGCCCAATCACGTTTGCGTCATCACGCCGGAACGGCTGGGCTTGTGCGGCGCTTATAACTGGCTGGATGGCAAAGCCGCTCACGAAATCGACGAGACCGGCCCCAATCAGCCGGTGGTCAAAGGCGCCTGCCTGGATCCCGTGCGTGGCGTTTGGGAAGGCGTCAACGAATTCGTCTACAAGAATTCGCACAAGGCGATCAGTTCCTTTACCGCCGCTCTCCGGCCCGGACGCATGATTGATTTTACCGTACGCGCTCATCCGCCATTCCGATCCGCAATTGTGTTTAAGTTGCCGCAAGCTTTCTAAAATAATCCATGCTGAGGGCGGAGAACGAGACGGACAAAATAGGAAAGCCCCCTTCCTTCTTCGATAAAAAAGGGAGCGCCGGGAAAAAAACCGGACTAATTGAAGCCCCCCGCAGCTGCGGGGTCAGCGAGCTTTAGGGTCCAGGATTGCCGCAAGGTCCTGTTCGACGGTTGAAATCGGCTTAAGATCGAAATTCCTGACAAGAAAATCAAGAATGTTCGGCGAGATGAACGCCGGCAGCGTTGGCCCGATCCTGATTCCCCGTATCCCCAGCGAAAGAAGCGACAGCAGGATCACCACCGCTTTCTGTTCGTACCACGAAAGGATCATCGACAGGGGCAGATCGTTTACGCAGCAGGAAAACG
>CAZHPN010000059.1:0-31750 GCA_964534375.1 uncultured bacterium
GCTCGCGAGCGGCAAATTCTGGTTCGTCCTGCAGGCCCGGATCTTCGATCAGATGGCGACGCCGATCGTTTCCGTTCTCGCGCTGCTCGCGTTGATTCTGCCCGCGGCGCGCCGGCAGGCGGCGTTCGGCCTGGTGTGGCTGCTCGGCCCGGTGGTCTACGTGCTGCTGGTCCGCGACGGCAACTATATCCACAACTATTATCAGTTCCCGTTCATCGCGCCGTTCGCGATGCTCGCCGGCGTCGGCCTCGCGACGGCGGCCGAACGCTGGCCGGGGCGCTGGGTCGCCATCGTGCTCGTCGCCTTCGCCGTCATGGCCGCGCTGTACGTGCGCACGTCGTTTTATCTCGACATGGCCAGCGTGCGCGCCGGCGAGCTGGCGCGGCAGTACAGCGCGCCGAACGATTTGATCGTCGCTGTCGATCCGGGCGTCGACCGCAACAACCAGGTGATTTACGCCGCGCACCGCCGCGGCTGGCACTTCAACGACGTGCCGCCCGATTTGGTCGATGTCTATCGCCGGCGCGGCGCGAAATGGATCGCCGTCTGCCTCGACAAAGAACAAATGGCGAAGCATCCGGAATGGCGCGCCCGCCTCGGCGGCCTGCCCCGCGTCGCCGCGGAAACCGGTTTTTGGGGCTCGCGCGGCGAATGGCATTTGGTCGAGTTGTATCGGCTGACGCCGACGGCGCGATAGCCAGACGAGGATTCCGCTGGAAATGTCGATTTTTTTGACAGGATCAACAGAATCAACGGGCTCGCTTCTTTTTGAAATGTTTTCTGAGCCTCTTGCAAAAATCACTTGCTGCATCTGCGAAAGCGAATTCGAGGGTTAAGCGAGATTAGTTGCTGACCCGACACCGACTGCGAGTCCTCCCCTTTGGCCCCTCTCCGCGTCGGGCAGGGGCGGAAAATTTCGGGAACCGAAATTTTCGGGGAGGGGTCGGCGCGACGAGTCGCGCATTGGGCCGGTATTCGTGCAGAAGGCACAAGAATCAGAATCATCGCCAAAATTTCATGCAGCCTCGGTCAGGACGGCAACTGATTCAGGCAGGCGTTGATCGCGTTCCACAACGCGACTTCGTTCGTGTAGTGCGCGCATTGGATATTTTCGAGGCAGCCAAAGAAAGAATTGGCGTACGGATTGTTCGACGCGGCGAGTTGCCCGCAGAGGGCCAGCGTGTCGTTGTAAACCGCGGCGTCGGGAAAGCAGCCGCTCATACCGAAAAATTCGGCGGCGTAGCCGGCGCAGGCGCCGGCGGGCGCGGCATCGTCGTCGGCGGCGGCGTCGTCGTCGCCGGTGTTGCTCTCGTAATGAATCGTGGTGGTTCCCGCGTGATGACCGCCGCCGCACGCCAGGACGGCGCAAGCGAGAGCGATCGCCAGCGAGGCCGCGGCGGAATATTTCACGCGTCCCTCCCCGCGAAGTCTCTGTGGAAGGCCAGCACCAGCACGCTGGCGCCCAGCAGCGAGCCGTCGCGCAGCAGATACCAATAGTTGATCGTCGCCGTCCCTTTGGTGCTGAAGCAGCCGCAGTCGATGTTGAGGCCCTTGGCCAACGCCCACGACAGCGCGATCACGAACGAGAGATACATCAGCGAGGCGAGCAGCGCCGCGGCGTCCGTGACGCGGTCCAGCGGCCGCGGGCTGCGCAGGCCGATGACGAGCAGAACGCCGACGAGCAGTTCGGTCCAGGGCAGGACCATCGCCCACAGGTTGACCAGCGCCGTCGGCAGGAAATGGTAATTGTCGACGGCGGTCGCGAAGCCGGTCGAGTCGAGGATTTTCGGCGGCGCGGCAAGCAGAAACATCGCCGCCACCAGCAGCCGCAGCGGCAGCATGACAAACGGGGAGCCGAAAAAGGCGGCGAGCTTCTTCATTTCTTGAACTCGTACAAAATCACGCCGGCCGCCGGGTTGCCTTCGATGGGGTAGCCCGCCGCCGACCACTCGGGCCAGCCGCCGAAGAAGACGTAGACTTCGCGGTAACCGACGTTGCGCAGGGCGTCGGCGACCAACTGCGAGCTGTTGCAGCCCTCGCCGTTGCAATAGACGACCACCGGCGACGACGGCGGCACGCCCTGCATCGCCGCTTCCCACTGCTCGGCGGCGTGTTCGTAGTCGATGTGCCGCGCGCCGCGGATATGTCCCGCCGCGAATTCCTCGTTGTCGCGCGCATCGACGAAGACGACGCCCTGGTCGTAGAGCGTCTTGGCCCGCGCGAGCGTCAGCAGCGAACTGTCTGCGCCGGGACCCGCCGGCCGGATCAAGGGCAGACTTTTCGCCCGCAGCGCGTTGTGCGCCAACGCCGCGACGGCGGCCAGCGCAACGAGAATCGCCGCCGTGGCCGCGGTCCGGGCAAATTCGCGAATTCGCTTCGCCATCGCCGTCCCGTGAAAATTGCAGAGGCAGTATAACCCGCCGATTTCCCATGGCAAGTTCGGCCGGCGCCGCCGCGGGCGGCAATGCTTGACAGTTCGGTTCTGGAAGTTTACACGTATGGGGCGCCCGGAGGGAAACAAGGGCGCAGAGGATGATTGCATGAAAGAAAAAGTCGAGACCGTCATTTCCAAGATTCGGCCCTATCTGCAACGCGACGGCGGCGACATTGAGTTGATTGAAGTCGATGCCGAAAAGTTTCTGGTCAAAGTGCGGCTGCAAGGCGCCTGCCACGGCTGCCCCGGCGCGGCCATGACGCTCAAGTTGGGCGTCGAGCGGACGTTGCGCGAAGAAGTCGACGACAAGATTCAGGTCGTGACCGTCTGATTTTTCGCCCCACCCGAATGGCGAACCCGATTCACACTACCGACGGAGGAAAGTGAGATGACCCATAAGATCACCGACGAATGCATCGCCTGCGGCTCCTGCGCCGCCGAATGCCCCGCCGACGCGATCACCGAAGGCGAACCCTATGTGATCGATCCGAAAAAGTGCACGGACTGCGGCGCCTGCGCCGACGTCTGCCCGGTCGAGGCCGCCCAGCCGGCCTAACGCGGCGGGCAAGCTCGTTCGGAAAACACAGTCAACGCGGCGGCGCGTCCGAACGCCCCGCCGCGTTTCGTTTAACGGCGCGCGTCAGTTGGCCTGGAACGTGCCGCCCGCGCTGATCCGCCCGTAGTAGGCCACCTGGCCTTTCGCATCCGAGCCGAGGCCGCCGGTCGTCCAATACTGCCACAGATAAACCGTACGGCCGTCGTCGCTGTGCGTCGAGAACCAGTTCTTGCCTTCGACGACGTCGGCCCGCGCCGGCCGCGGATTGGCCAGCCAACCGGCCACCGTAAAGATCAAGTTGGCGGTGAGCAGCACGGCCACGATGACTAACAGAGCATGCGTCCGCTTGGTGTGCATTTCGATCCTCCTGTGGATTGCTGTTGCGGCGTTATCGTCGGCAAGTTTGCGGCCGTTGTCCAGGGGCGGCCGGCGTGAGAAATAGCCGTGCGTCCCTGCGGCGCGAGACGCCCTCACGACCCCGCTAAAATTCGATCCGGCCCTGCGGCTTGTAGCCGAGTTCGCGGAAGGCGCGGGTGATGTCGAGCAAGGCCGTGTATTTGTGCCGGTCTTTGTCGACGCTGTAGTAATACTCGGTGAGGCCGAGTTTGCGTTGCACGAAATTGACCATCGGCAGCATCGGCCCGGGCAGGCTGAACACGCGGCGGCCGTTGAGTTCGGCGAACAGTGAAATCGGCGCGGTGTCGCGGCCGGCGATGTTGTAGATGCCCTGGATGTTTTTTTCGAGGGCGAGCGTGATCGACTGAATCACGTCTTTCATGTGCAGCAGGTTGACCAGCGGGTTGAAGCCCAGCGTCTTGATCACCGGCTTGGAATCGAAATACGAGTTGAACTGGCCGGAGATGTTGCGGCCGATGATGTTGCTCATGCGCAGAATGACGATCTTGACGCCGCCGTTGTCCATGAAGCTGCGGCAGATCATGTCGGCGTCGACGCGGTCCTTGATCCACTGGTCGGCGTCGGGATCGAAATTGAGCGGCGCGTTCTCGTCGAGGTAGATCGGGTTGTGAGGCGTCAACTTGTACACGACGTCCGAACTCTTGAAGACGAACTTGGTGATGCCCGGGGTGTCGAGGCATTGCCGGAGAAGGTCGCGCGTGCCTTCGACGTTCAACCGGTGAATGTTCTCGCCGCGCAGCGGCTGGTTGTGAAACGCGAGGTGGACGACGGCGTTGATCTTCGCGGCGCGAAAGGTCGACGAGAGAAACAGGTTTTTCAATTCGCGCGATTTGAGGATGTTGCAGCGGCGGTAGATAAATTTGTCCTTCGGCAGGTCGTTGAAGTAGTACGGCTTGTCGCGCATCGCGACGCCGACAATCACCCCGACGCGCCGGTTGTTGATCAGGTGCATCGTCAGGTTGCGGCCGATGCTGGTCGTCACCCCCGTGATCAGCACGTTGAGCTGCCGCTGGCCGCCGCGGGCCGGGCGCGGCGGTTTCTTCTCGCGTTTCGCCGGTCCGTCGCCGGCCGGCGGCCTGGCCTCCGCGGCCGGGGCCGGTTTCGGTTTCGGTTCCGACCGGTGCGCCGGCCGCGCGGGCGCCCGATTGACGGGTCCGCCGTTGGTGGGCGTGGGGCGCGCGGCGCGAAATTCGCCGATCAGCGTGTGCGACGGCTTGTCCAGCAGATTCGTCATCAACGGTTCCGGCGTGCTGCCCGGTTCGCGCGACATCTGTCATCCCTCCCCGAGACCGAATACGCTCGCGCGTTGTTCGAGCCCTCTGTTGATCATGTCCTGCATCACGAGTTTGACCTTGTCGGCCAGCGCGGTCACCGCTTCCGGATCCTCCAGCGTGCGCACGTCGTGCTCGCGGTAGAAGTGGATCGGCTCGCCGTAGTAAATGTGATATTTGACCGGCAGCGGCAGCAGGCCCAGCGGCCCGAACCAGGGGAAAAACGGCGTGACCGGCATATACGGGAAGCCGAACGCGCGGGCCAGCGGCTTGAGGTTGCCGATGATCGGCAGTTGCTCTTCGGCGCCGATGAGCACCGTCGGCACGATCGGCGCACGGTGCGTGAGCGACAGCTCGATGAAGCCGACGCCGAAACGCATCAGGTTGTACCGTCGCGAAAACGGCTTGCCGAGGCCGCGCGTCCCTTCCGGCCACACGCCGACCAGTTCGCCGGCGTGCAGCAAATCCTGCACGTTGCGGCGATGGCCGATGACCTGCCCGACGCGGTAAAAGAAAACGTTGACGAAGGGCAGGAAGCCGGCGAAGTTGTCGACGATCGTCCGCAACGGACGCGGCTTGACCATGTTCATCGCCACGTCGACCGCGGTCATCGCCGCGTCGATCGGCAGCGCGCCCGAGTGATTCGAAACGATCAGCCCCGGGCCCTCGGTCGGGATATTCTCGTGGCCTTCGCTCGCCACCCGGAAATAATATTTATGGAGATAGCGCGCCAGGCCGTAGGCGAGGATCGTCGATTCCTTTTCCATGCCGAATTGATCGAAGCCGAAGCCCAAATCGTGCACATCGATGGACTCCATGCGCTCGAACTCGTCCGGCGGCATGAGCTTGCGCGCCCATTCCAACGCTCTCGCGCGCTGACGCTGGTTCATCCGTCCCCCGAAGTCATTATGCAGAAATCCTGTTGGGTTAACTAATAGTCGCGCGGCCCGCGGATGTCAATGCAAGCGCGCGGCGGGCGCCGGGCTAGGCGGTCCGGGTTCACTTCACGAGAGCGATTAGCAGCACGACAAACCCGATCACGGCGATCGTCCCATGAACGACGATCGACGAGACGGGCAGCGGGGCTTTCCGCAAATAGATCGAGAACAAATAGAACCCGCCGAGTGCGGCGAGCACGAACAAAATCAGCGCCGCGGCGCCGAGCCCGCCGATCCCTTGCCCCACGGCGACCAGCAGCACCACCAGGCCGAGGCCGGCGAAGGCGCCGTGGGCCGCCGCTAGCGACAACGGAATTGGTTTATCGCCCAACCGGCGAGAAACCATAGTCGCTCCGAGGACCGCGGCGACCGCGAACAGAATCAAGGCGACGCCAACGAGAGCCATGATCGATTTCCTCCCGCCAATTCCGATGTTTTCCGCTTGCGCGGGCCGCCATCCAACGGCGAGCCAAACGTAAGCAGTGGGTGGAACGAAATCAACCGCCGGCCGTGATGGCGGCCAACCTACACGGCAAGCGCCTCGGCTAATCAACTCATCCCCTGAACAATGGCCAATGGCGAATGGCGAGTTGCCGGCGCCGCCCGAATTTCCCGTTTTCCATTCAACATTCTACATTCCGGATTGCGCTCTTCCAAAGCTGTGAGATCAAGGCTGCCGGTGGTTGGCAGGCGGAGGCCTAATTTATCGACGGTTTCAGTCGGACTTCTACGCTGCACACGGGGCGAACCTATGGGTCCTCTCGGTCCCATAAGTCCTATCGGCCCTGTGCCGCCGCTCGCACGATGACCTCAAACAAACTGCGCCGCCCTGCCCTACGGCAAGGCGGCGCAATGGGAACGGCGACGGCGGCGTCAGTTCGCCGACTTGTATTTCTTGTAAATCGGGTCGTTTTCCTGCAGCACGCGGCGCAGGACCTTGCCGACCATGGTCTTCGGCAACTCGTCGATGAACTCGACGTAGCGCGGCACCTTGTAGTGCGTGAAGTTCTGCTTGGCCCATTCGACGATGGCCTCGGGCGTCACCTTGCCCTTGAATTCCGGCCGCAGGACCATCCACGCTTTGATGATCTCGCCGGCTTCGGGGTCCGGCAGGCCGGACACGGCAACTTCGAGCGCCGATTCGTGGCCCAGAAGCATCGTCTCGATTTCGGTCGGGAAGACGCTGTAGCCGCGCACCTTGATGAGTTGTTTCTTGCGGTCTTCGATCGTGATGCGGCCGCATTCGTCCATGCGCCCGATGTCGCCGGTCAGCAGCCAACGTTTGCCGTCGGCGAGCGTGACGACCGTTTCGGCGGTTTCGTCGGGATTGTTCAGATAGCCGACCATCACCTGCGGGCCGGCGACGGCGATCTCGCCCGGCTGGCCTTGCGGCAGTTCCTTCGCGGCGTCGGCCGGATCGACGATCTTCCATTCGGTGCCCGGGAACGGCAGGCCGATCGTGCCGATCTTGCGATTACCCCAGAACGGCCCGGCCGAGATGACCGGCGACGCTTCCGACAGGCCGTAGCCCTCGACCAGCCGCGCGCCGGTCACCGCTTCGAATTTCTCTTGCACCGGCCGGTGCAACGGGCCCGCGCCCGAAACGCACAGCGAAATCTTGCCCGACAGATTGTAATTCTTGATCTCAGGCCATTCCGCCAGGCGCTGGAAGAGCACCTCGGCGCCGACATAGAAGCTGCCCTCGGGCGGCCCGACGCGCAGGATCGTCTCGATCAGTTCCTTTTCCTTCGGCGGCCGCGGGAAGAGCATCATCATCCCGCCGAAGCTGACGGCGATATTCATCACGCAGGTCATCGCGAACGAGTGGAACAGCGGCAGCACGCCGATCGGCGAGGCGCCCGGCGTCGTCTTATACAGCCACAGGCGCGACTGCACGCAATTCGAAACGCAATTGAAGTGCGAGAGCACGGCGGCCTTCGGCACGCCGGTCGTGCCGCCGGTCATGATGTACGTGGCGATGTCGTCGGCCGAGAGATCGACCTTCGGCAAGGCGGGCGCCGTCTTCAGCAGGTCAATGAGCCGCAAACTGCCCGCCGGCGGCGGGGCGGTCGGAATCTTGTTGAGTTTCTTGCCGATCCATTTCTTGAGGCCGGACATAGCCGCCAGATCGGCGACGTTGGTGACGATAACGTGTTTGATCGCCGTTTCGGCGACGATCGGCGCGATCGTCCCTTCGTACAGGACGTCGAGCACGACGATGGCTTTCGCGCCGGTCATCTGCAGTTGGTTCTTGACCTCGCCCGGCTTGTAGGTCGGGTTGACGCCGGTGACGATCAGTCCGAGCTTCGCGCACGCGTAGTAGCTGACCACGTACTGGAAACTGTTGGGCAGCATCAGCGCCAGCACGTCGCCCTTCTTGAGGCCGAGGCCAGCCAACGCCGTGGCGAACCGATTGACACGTTCGTTGAGCTGCACAAAGGTCATCGTCGAGTCGAGGAACCAAATCGCCTTGTTGTTGGGATACGCCCGCACGGTGCGCTCCAACATTTCGCCCAAAGTGACTTTCTCGAATTCGACGTTCTTCGGCACTTCGTCGGGCCAACCCGCCTCTTTCGAGAACCACGGCCGCGACTCGTCGACAAAATATGGATTGCTCATTCGTCTTACCCCCCGCGGAGGCGTCGGACGCCTCCGATAAATTTCAACGGAACCGGACCATGTCGAAGAGTTCGAGCGTGTACAGCAACTGGTGCACGATCGACGGCGGCTGGCCCGACTGCTCGGTGAGTTCCCCGATCGTCCGCTCGCCGTCGATGAACATGAAGGCGTCCAGGTGCTCGTCGCGCCATTGAATGCGTCCGACCAGCGGCAGCCGCTCTTCGTTCTTCACGACAACCTTGTTCTGCGCCGTCGCGTATCGTCGTTGCAACGCCGCCGCGTCGTCTTTCTGCACGATCGCCTTGTACGTCAGATCGAACAGCTCCATTTCGGGGCGTTTGATCTTTGCGGTCCAGGACGTGTCCGCCACGAACGAGTACTCGCCCGCGGTCAGCGCCAGCGTCGCGATCAGGCGGCAGTTCACCTCATGAAGCAAGTACGGCGCGAGTTCGTCGGCGTCGATCAGGCCGGAGTCGGCCATGGTCTTGCCGACCGTCGTCTTGCGGTCGCGCGCCATGCGTTCCGCCCGCGCCAATTGGTTGGCCGTGATCTTGCCGTCGGCGACGAGCAAATGCGTGAAGGTTTCGGCCGGCGAATTGCTTTGCACATACAACGGCACGCCGTTCTTGATGAAGATCAAGCGGGTGAACGGCGGCGCCGTGACCGTCAACTTCCCGGTGACGCCTGCCAAATAGAAATGCGCGAGCACTTGCTCGATCGGCGCATCGGCCAACCGGCCCGCCGGGGCGAACGACGCCGTTTTCGCCGCTGGGGCGGCCGGCGTCTTTGGTTTCGGCGACGCGGCGGCCGGCGGCGGCGCTTTCACCGCGGGCGCGGGGGGCTCAGGCGGCGGCGCTTTCTGCGCGGGGGTAGGAGGCGGCGCGGGCGCAGGCTCGGCTTCTTCGACCTCGATCGGCACGTCGAACGCATCAACCGGCGCTGCGGCCGCGGGGGCGGCGGGCGCGGCCGGCGACGGCTCGGCGATCGGCGCGCCGGGCAGCGGCGTGGCGCCGGGCGTCGGGCGTTCGATGCCCAGCAATCCGCAAAGCAGCTTGGCGACCGCGACCAGGTTGAGCGGCTTGATGAGATACTCGTCCGCGCCGTACTTGGTCTTCGCTTCTTTTTGCAGATTGTACGTCTTATAAAGCGCGCTCATCAGCACGACCGGCGTCGGCCGCGGCCCCTTCTTGATGCGTTCGCAGACCTGAAACCCGTTGACCTTCGGCAGCAGCACATCGGCGAGCACGATATCGGGGCGGTCGCGCGCAAACGCGTCGAGCCCTTCCTGTCCGTCGCGAGCCGGGATGATGCGGAAGCCGTACGCTTCCAAGAACTGGTGGACGATTTCCAACAAGTCCCCGTTGTCTTCGATCAACAGGACTTTTACTTCGGCGGACAGCCCTGCGGCGCCTGTCCCGGGTGCAGCTTTCGTTTCCGCGTTCATGTTTCCTTGGATTTCGTCGCGACGCGATTCCGGCCGGCTTGCTTGGCGCAGTAAAGCGCCTCGTCGGCGAGGCGCAGCAATTCCTGGCCGTCGTCGATTGCGCCGGACATCGCCTGGCACACGCCGGCCGAGATGCGCACGTTTGCTCGCCGGCCCTCGAATTCGAAATCGGCTTTTTCGACATTCTGGCGGATGCGCTCGGCCAGCAGCGTGGCGCCGCTGGTGTCGGTGACCACAATCGCAAATTCCTCGCCGCCGTACCGGCCGACGACGTCGCCGGCCCGGACCGCGCGGCGAAAGATGTCCGCCAGGCCGCGCAGCACGAAGTCGCCGAAGAGGTGGCCGTGCGTATCATTGACTTCTTTGAAGTGATCGACGTCGAGCATGATGACCGCGAGCGGCCGGTGATAACGCTGCGCGCGGTTCACTTCGACCGCGAGCAGTTCGAGCAAATGGCGGTGATTGTACAACCCGGTCAAACCGTCGGTGACCGACATCTCCGCCAGGCGTTCGTTGGCCGCGCGCAATTCGTCCTGCAGCCCCTTGATGCGCAGCAGGCCGCGGACGCGCGCCGAGAGCTCTTCGATGTCGAACGGTTTGGTGATGTAATCGTCGGCCCCGGCGGCGAAGCCTTCGAGTTTCGATTGGGTGTCGTCGCGCACCGTGACCAGCACCACGGGCGTAAACGTCGTCGCGTCCGACGCCTTCAACCGGCGGCACACTTCAAAGCCGCTGATCCGCGGCATCATCACATCGAGCAGGACCAGGTCGATCTTCTCCCGCGCCGCCGCCGCCAACGCCTCGTCGCCGTCATACGCCGGCACGACCTCATAATTCAGACCCATGAGGTACTGCGTCAGCAAATCGACGTTGTCCGGATTGTCGTCGACCACGAGAATTCGGTGGGAATTGGCCGGGGTCACTCGTCCCCCAGATATTGGCGGACCACGCGGTCCAGTTCGTTGAAGTCGACCGGCTTCGATAGATAGGCATTGCAACCGGCCTGGAGCGCTTTCTCCTCGTCGCCGACCATCGCATGCGCGGAGATCGCCACGATCGGAATGTCGCTGGTCCGCGCGTCGGCCTTCAGCGTGGAGGTCGCCTGCCAGCCGTCGATCAGGGGCAACGACAAATCCATCAGAATCAAATCCGGCCGCAGCCGCTCGGCCATCGCGATGCCTTCCTGACCGTCGGCGGCCTCGAAGATCTCGTATTGATCCTGAAAGAACTGCACGAGCAATTCGCGGTTGTCTTCGACATCTTCGACGATCAGGATGCGTTTCTTCATCGCGATTGCGCTCCGTTGCCGTCGGCGGCGTCCGCCGCGGGCGCGATTTCGCGCGGCTCGACCGCCGGCCCCGGCGGCATTTCGTGCGTGGATTCGCCGCGCATTAGCGGTTGCGTGGAGGCGTGCCGCACCGGCAGCAAAACCGTGAATTTCGAGCCGACGCCGGGTTCACTTTCCACAAGAATATCACCTTCAAGCAGGTTTGCCAACTTCTTGGAAATCGCCAAACCGAGGCCGGTGCCGCCGTATTTGCGGCTCGGCGAACCGTCGACCTGCCGGAACTCCGTGAAGATGTCTTCCAGGTGCTCGGCCGGAATGCCGATGCCGCTGTCGGACACCCACAGGCCGACCCACGGCCCCTTGACGCCGGCCGCGCGCTCGCCGAGCCCGGAGTCGTCCAGCGGCCCAAAGCCGGCCTTGATGAAGCCGCGTTCGGTGAATTTGGCCGCATTGCCCAGCAGGTTGATGACGATTTGCTGCACTTTCGGCCGGTCCGTGACCATGACGATATCTTCGGCCGGCGCGTCCAGCGACGCGCGGATCGGCCGGCCTTCGAGCAAGGGGCCGATCGTTTGCAGGCATTGCTCCAGCAGGCGTTTGAGCGAGAATTTCTCGACGCCGACATCCATGCTGCCCGCCTCGATCTTCGATAGGTCGAGGATCGAATTGAGCAGCTTCAACAGGTTGAGCGCGTTTCGCCGCACGCGGTGCAGATTCTTGAGTTGCAGGTCCGGCAGCCGCTCGCCGGCGCGCTGAATGACCAGCGTCGTGAAGCCGATGATCGAGTTCATCGGCGTGCGCAACTCGTGACTGACGTTGGCCAGGAACTGACTCTTGAGCCGGTTCGCCTCTTCGAGCTGCTGATTCGCCCCGCGCAGTTCGTCGTCGCGCTGGCGCAGGGCGACCGACATTTGATTGAACGTCGTCGCCAGCACCCCGATCTCGTCGGCGCTGCGCACCGGCGTTTCCACGTTCAGTTGGCCCGCCGTGATGGCCTGCGCGCCGGCGGCGAGTTGCAGAATCGGCTCGGTGAAGCGCTGGGAAATGACGTAGACGAGCAGGATGATCAGCACCGTCGCCAGGCCGGAAAGCACGATGAACAGGAGGCGCAAGAACGCCGCCTGGCGGTAGATGACCTCGTCTGCGGCTTCGACGCACACGAGCCAGGGCGTTTCCAGTTCGCGGTCGCCGCGGACCAACGCGTAGCCGACCGTCTTGCGCTCGGGCCAGTCGACGCGAAAGATGCCGGTCGGTTTCTGCGCGACCAGCGCCTTGAGGTCGATGCGCAAGGGGTAGATCTGCCCTACCATCTCCTGCTCGCGGTGCGCGATCACACGGTTGACGCCGGGCTCGAGCAAGAACAACGAACCGGCGAGATCGCCCGCGTAGGCGGCCTGCGCCGTGTCGAGAATATCCTGGAAATAGCTCCAGTCGACGTAGGCCAGCAAGTAGCCGCGCACGCGGCCCGCGTCGTCGTAAATCGGCGCCGACATCGTCAGGCTGTCGCCCTTGCGCTCGAAGACCTGCGTCAGCAAGCTCGAAAGCCGAAAATCGGAAACGTAAAAGCCTTGCTTCATCGCGGCGGTGAACCAGGGGCCGTCGCTGAGTTGGTTGCCGAGCATCGCGTCCGTCGGCAAGCCGTTGCCCCGACGGTCCTGGTTGTTGATCGCCAGCAGCTTGCGATGCGGGTCGACCAGCAACAGCAAATCGTACATCGAATAGGCGGTGATCAACTTGTTGAACAGCGGACCGATCTTGCGCGGGTCGCCTTTTTCCTGCAGCGCCTCGAGAAACTGCGGCAACTGCGACCAAGCCTTGATTTCGGTGCGCCGCATCTGCACGGCGCGTTCGAGATTGTAGGCCGTCTCGACCGCGATCAGATTGATCAGCCGCAATGAATGATCGCGAATCGCGCTGCTGATCTGGTAGTACGCCAACGCGCCCAGAGCGATCGTCGGCAGCAAGCTGACCAGCGACACCGCGATAATCAGCTTGTAGTAGATGGAAAGGGTTTTCATCCGCTCGTCGCGCCCCTCGTCGCGACAGGCGATTGTACACGCTTTTCCGCGCCGCGCGCCAGTGCGCACCGTGCGTTCGGGTTGACAAGCCGGGGCGTTTTCCGAATAGTACGCCCAACTTTTTCCCGGGCTTGGTGTCCAAACCAAAATTCGGCAGCGGGGCGACGGGAAGCCGGTCGCGGGGGGCGATGTTCGAAACGCGCAAATTGAACCGGCGGCGACGGGACGTCGCGGAATGGCTGGCGGGCGCCCGCGTCGCGCTGGCGCAGCAACCCCCCGACCCCATCGAGGCCGCCGCGCGCGAAGCCTTGGAGCAACGGCTGCAACGGCTCGAAGCGCTGCTCCCGACCGCCCAGCTCGACGAGCTGGAGGCGGAGTTCGGCGAATGCCGGCGCCTGGTCGACGGCCCGCAGCCGACCCGCCGCCTGGCCATCGTGCGCGAGTACGTCGAGTTGATCGCCGTGGCGCTGGCGCTGGCCCTTTTTGTGCGGGCGTTTGTCGTGCAGGCGTTCAAGATCCCCTCTGGGAGCATGATTCCGACGTTGCTGGTCGGCGATCACATTCTGGTCAACAAGTTCATCTACGGCATCGCGGTGCCGTTCACCGATCGCAAGATTCCGCTGTCAAAGCCGCGGCGCGGCGACATCGTGGTTTTCAAGTTTCCCGACGACACGACGAAGGACTACATCAAGCGCGTCATCGGCCTGCCCGGCGACACGATCCAAGTGCGCAACACGGATCTGATCGTCAACGGCAAACTGCTCGGCAAGGTTGCCGACGGCGAGTTTCGCTTCGAAGACCCGAAAGGCTACGACCATCTCAGCGAGCTGTTCGACGAGACGATCGACGGCCGGCGCCACCTGGTGCTGTACGACAAGACGACCACGCGGATGGATTCGACGCGGACGGTCCCGCCGGGGCAGTACTTCTGCATGGGCGACAACCGAGATCACTCGAACGACAGCCGCTCGTGGGGCTTTGTGCCGGCCCGCTACCTGAAGGGCCAGGCGATGATCGTTTACTTTTCCTGGCCGCCCGGCCAACTGCGGCGGGTCGGGCGAATTTTGCACTGACCGCGCGCCCGGCCGCCGGGCCGCATCGAGGAACGCGATGTTTCGCCGACGCAACCTACGCAAGATCCGCAAGCTCGCGCAACGCTGGCTGACGCGCGCCCGGCGCGACGTCGCGCGGCATCCGCAGGGCTTTTCGGCGGCCGACCGCGCGGCGATCGATCGCGGGTTCGCCGCACTCGACCAGGCGCTGCTCGGCGACGATCCCGAGCGCATCGCGGCCGACCTCAATTTGTGCCGGCGCCGGGTGGACCAGGGGCTGCCGTTTTATCGCGTCAGTTGGGTTCGCGAAAACGTCGAAACCATCGCCATCGCGCTGGCGCTGGCCTTGTTCATTCGGGCGTACGTGATCCAGACCTTCAAGATCCCGTCGGGCAGCATGATCCCGACGCTGCTAGTCGGCGATCAGCTTGTGGTCAACAAGTTCACCTACGGCGTTCGCCTGCCGTTCAGCGGCAAGCGGATTTTCGAACGCCTGCCGCGGCGCGGCGATATCATCGTTTTCCGCGGGGTCGACGACCCCAATAAGGATCTGATCAAACGCGTGGTCGGCCTGCCCGGCGACGTCATCGAAGTCCACGGCGCCGACCTGCTGATCAATAGTCAACCGGTGGCGCACGTGCCGGAAGGCGCGTACAACTTCGCCGACCCCTATGGCGGCGCGCACCACGCCGAACTCGACGAAGAAGACCTCGAAGGCGTCAAGCACCCGGTGCTCTTCGACCACGCCGTGGCCCACAGCTTCGACATGGTCCGCCGCGTCCCCGAGGAGAGCTTCTTCTGCATGGGCGACAACCGCGACCACTCGAGCGACAGCCGCGTCTGGGGCTTTGTGCCCATGCGCAACGTCAAAGGCCGCGCCATGGTCATCCACTTCTCCTGGCCGCCAACGCAGTGGAAGCGAATCGGCACGGTCCTGAAATAGCCGGCCGAAGGACGCGAACCCCCAATTGGCTTTGTTTGGTAATTTGGCCTCGCCAGCCCGGATGGCAGACGGCGCAACGCGGCCCTATCTGCGCCAAAACGGTCATAAGACGGCGCGCCACGCCGTTTACCGCCGGCGGTGAAATCTCAATAAAACCGCCGCCAGTCGCAATAAGGCGCCGCCAGAGCAAGCCCGCCCCTGCCGCCGAAATCAACGCCGCCGCCCGTGGGCGACGCGTTTCGTGACACCTTAGAGAACAAGCGCGTCGAAGAGAAACGGGCGTTCGCCTGGCGAGGCCGACGACAGCACAATCTGCGGCGAGGCGCCGACCGAACCGGCAGACTCGCAGCGCCAGCCGGTGTGCGCCGGGAAACGCACGTGCGCCCGGACCGCCCGGGCCGCAAAGACCCAGGCCTCGACCGGCTGAAAATTGAGGCCGTGAAAGGCGTGGTCTACGAAACCGCCGCAGAGCAGCAAGCGGCCGGCCGGCAAGCCCTCCATTGACATCACGACGTTCTGGCCGTGTTGCAGGGGCACGGCGACGCCCCGTTTGAGCAATTGGCGAAACTTCCCCCAGGCGACCTTGACCGACCCCGGCGGCGCCACGGCAATCTCGTTCAGCCGATCGACCAGGCGAAACGAGATCTGCATCTCCGGCCGCACCCACAAACCGACGTAGACGTCGCCGACGAGCCACTCCGACTCGCGACGCCACCCCGCGGCCGTGAGTTTGCCCACGCGCAGCGCTCCGAAACACGAAAAGACCCACACCCGGGCGTGGGTTGGCGCGCCAGGCGCCAGCAATTCCCCCGCGGCCATCGATTCGAGGCCGTCGAAGCGGCGTTTGTCGCGCGCATACCCGTCGAGCCACGCCGGAAAAAACGCCGCGCCGTCGCCGTCGCGCTTCAGCGGCGCCACCAGGGCGTCGACCTTGCGCCAGCCGTCCGGCGACGGCCGGCGCAGGTAGCGGTTCATCGTGACGGTGATGAAGACGATGAACGCCGCCGTCGCCAACAGGCCCGCGCCGAAAATCAGTTTCGCGCGCATGTGCTCAGGCCCTCCAACTCGTGATCAGGGTCGCCAGAAAATGGATGCTCACCACGGCGCCGAACGCCGCCGTCGCCGCCTCGCGCTGCCGCGCCCCTTGGGCCCCCACCTGCCGCGCGAGCGCGACCGCCGCCATCGCAAACACTGCCGACGGCAAATAGAGATAGCGCAACACTTCGGTAATCGGCCGGAAGTTGGCGAAGCAGAACGGCAGCAGCGCCGCGATCAGCCACAGCAGCAGCGCCCGCAGCGGCGCCGAGCCGTACGCCGCGCCGGCGGCGAGCAGAATCACGGAGGCGTCCACCAGCAGCAATTTCGCCCACACGGGCATTTCCGTCGGCCACAACAGCAGCGTGAGCAGATCGAAGAACCGAAAAAGGATATTGATCGACGCGCTCGCCCCGCCCCAGGCGTGCGCGATTTCGCCGTAAGGATATTTCGCGACGAAAACGGCGATCGCGGCAAGCAGTACGAACGCAAACGGCCAGTATTTGTTGGCGAAGGCGGCGAGATTCGCCAGGGTCAAGCGTTTGCGCTCGGGCGGCAAATAAAGGCCGTAGTCGAGGATCGCCATCGCCAGGAGCATCGACCAAGCCATCTCCTTGCTCACGTGCGCCACGAGGAAAAACAGCAGCGCGGTCGCATACGCGAGCTTGCGGCCGTTTTGCAGAAAACGCACGAACGCCAGCAGCCCGGCGAGGTAGCAAACCAGGCCGATGCCGTGGGTGAACATCGCCGACACGTACGTCACCGTGAAGAAAGGCGGGACGAAACTGACGAACAGCACGCCGGCGGCGAAGCCCGCCCGGTCGGACGAGAAAATCTCGCGCGCCAACGCCGCCGTCAGCAGGGCGCAGGCCAAGTGAATCAGCCGCGCCAGCACGCCGTACGGCGCCTGCCGCTGGCCGAAGGCGCGGACCATCACGGCCCAGACCGCGGACTGCATCGGCGTATAGTAGGTGTTGGCGCCGCCCGAGGAGGTGATGAGGAACGGGTCCAGAATGTCGACGAGCGTGTGGCGGTCCACCGTGTCGCGGTAGTTTTCGTTGTTGTCGCCGACGGCGAACTGCACCGCCTTCACGCCCGGCGCGTACAACACCGCGCCCAGCGCCGCGATCGCCGCCAACATCGCCGGAAAGCCGAACTGTCTCACCGCCGGCCCCCTCGCCCGCGAACCGCCGTCTCCGCGATCACCGCCAACTGTTCGGAACGGGTCGAATTTAACATACGACCGTCGAAATACAACGGGTTTGTTTGCCGCGAACGCCCGCGCGACGGACGAAGGAAAACCGCGAAGGAAGGCGATTGAAGGGTTTCGTCGCAAAGGCCGGCCTGGAGACCGGCGCGCCCAGCGAGAAATAGGCGGGCCTGCGCCGACGCGAGTCTCGACAACCGCCGGGAACTGCGGCATGATTCCGTTCGCCGCCAAACACCAAATGGAGATTTCGCCATGCCGGCGCCGGAACTTGCCGGGAGCGCCGACGCCCCCGTCGGCGACGAAATAACAAACGCCGACGAGGGCGTCGGCGCTCCCAGCGAGACCCCCAGCAATGACCGCGGCTGGTTTTCTCGCGGCTATCTCCCGCACTTCGATTCGTCTTTTGTGATACAAGTAGTCACGTATCGGCTGGCCGATTCGCTGCCAAACGAGGTGGCGAGGCGAATGCTCGCGGATTATCCCGAGGGCTGGAAATCCCCGGCGTATCGAAAGCGCATCGAGGACTACCTCGACGCCGGGCACGGCGCGTGCTGGCTGCGGCGGCCGGAGATTGCGGCGCTTGTCCACGATTCATGGCGACATTTCGACGCGGCTCGTTACCGCCTTCACGCCTGGGTCATATCATGCCCAACCACGTGCACCTCGTGGCGCAAATGATGGAACCGAACGACCTTGCCGCGGTCGTCAACGGTTGGAAGTCGTTCAGCGCGAGAAGAATCAACGAACTCCTGCGTCGCCGCGGCGCGCTTTGGCAGCGTGAATATTGGGACCGCTTCATTCGCGACGAACAACATTATCAACGCGCCGTGGCATACGTGCACGAAAATCCCGTGAAGGCCGGTTTGGTCTCGCGAGCGGAAGATTGGCCTTGGAGCAGCGCCGGCGCGTGGAGCGCGTGAGCGGGCAACGCTCTTGGCGAAGAATGGGCCGCCTTGAGACCGGCGCTCCCGGCAAGTTCCGTGCGAATGGGAGAAAATCACGAACTTTGCATAACATTTGACTCAGCCATGTAGGGGGCGCGGGGCCTGCGGTTCCGGCGGTCGGGCTCCGCACCGGGCCATCAGGCGAGTGGTCTGCGAGATGTTGGCGTTTCGCACGCGAGGTGCGGACGGTCCTGAAGAGAGAAGGTGATTCGAACGAAGAAATTCGTCAATGCGATGCGGCTACGGTCAGCCGCGTCCGCGCCCCCGCTGCCACGGACGGCGGCAGCGGCCCGCGAGGCAGTGCATGCCGACGCGGAACGCCGCCCGGCGGCGGCCAAGCTGCGGGCCGCGGAGGAGGGGCCGGAGCGCTTCGTGGTCTTGAACAGGCAGGGTTTGCCTATCATCCGGCAATCATCCGGGCTGAATCAACTCCGGATTGTCCGGATGAATTCCGGTGACGCAATACGTGCTTGCCGCGATCGGAGGTTTTTGGCGGCGCCGTTCGGTCTGCGGGAAACTCGACCGGGCCGGAAAGGGTCGGCGATTACGTATTGCGTCCCCCGAATTCTCCCCGAACCCCGCCCCGCGCGCGTAATCTGTCGATTGCCCGGCCCCCGAACCCCGGACCCCGGAACCCTGCACGCTGCTCGCTGTCCGCTGCTCGCTGTTCAACGGCTCCGAGCCCCGGCGACCGGAAACATCTTGCGCTTTTCACAAGCCACATGATAATAACGCGCAATTGAAAAAAGGCAGGCGATGTATTTCTGCTACGTCGATGAATCCGGCAGCTTGGACTGCGGGACGACAGAACCACGAACGGACTGCATTCGCAAGAATCCGATATTTGTTCTCAGCGGCTTATGCGTTTACGCAGAGAACTGGCGCAAGTTTTCGGGCATTATCGATCAACGAAAGGACGATCTCCGTGACAAACTTTTCCGAACAAAAGGGCTGTCGCTCAAACTGACCGACTGCGAATTGAAATCGTCGTGGATTCGCATTCCTACGCTCCGGCAACAGCGGCCCTTTCTGGCCGGTCTTTCCGAAATCGAGCTTTCGGGGCTGGTCAACCTTTGTTACCAGCAAATCGAACGGGCGCGCATGACCATTGTCGCCATAGTCGTCGACAAGCGCCAACTGTCTGCGTACTTCGATTCGGACAAGCTTCATCGGAAAGCGTGGGAACTGCTTCTCGAACGAGTGGAGCACTTCATGCGGGAACGTCACGACCGCCACAGCGTGATCTTCATCCGCGATGACATCAGCGTCCAGGTCAATCGGAGTTTAGCGGAAAAACACGCGTATCTGCTGAAGACGCAAGCGACCTCCGGCTTGAAGTTGAGTCACGTAATCGAAATGCCGCTATTCACGCGCAGCGAACTCTCCAACGGCATTCAGCTCGCCGATTTGGTCGCCTACAACTTTTACCATGCGTTCGATCGCAAGAAGGCCGACTACCCGTACCTGCGGAAGATCTTGTCGTTTGTGTATAACTCCGCGAACACACCCCCCGACAAACTGGACGGGCTGAAGCTGTTCCCGCCAGACGGCGACCTGACCGGCATTGCCGCAGAAATAGAAAGGGCCTCGGTTCAACCGCCGACGCCCTAGGAAAATCCTTGAAGTCCGGCTGGGCAAACCATATCGAGCCGACTGGCGGCACCGGACGATGAAAGTGTATTGTTGCCGCGCATTCCTGTCAACTCCGAAAGCCGACGGCCCCGCCGAATAGGTGTGCGTAGTCGAGTTTGGTCGCTCCTTGACACGTCACTTCGACCCCCTCGACTACGTTCGCGGGCAGGCTTCGCGACCGGGCGGCGTAGGGGCGCCGCGTGCCGCGCCCCCGCAGCCCGCGGCGCGCTGTGGAGAAATCTATCTCGTGGGCTCCCTTCCGCAATCAAGACCGGCACCTGGCAACCGTTGGACCAGCGCGATACCAGAGGAGTTGGCTAATGCTATCGTAGTGCTACCTAACAACAGACTTGATGACTATTCCCCAGCCGTTTGGCAACCAGTGGCTGTGAACAAGGAGCAAAAGCAAAGGCGAAACAACTATTCCCAGAAATCTCTTTAGACTAACAAGATCTAACGGAATGAGCCGCATTTTATTCGTGGATTTCAGGTACTCCAGGAACGCCACCGCAGCGTCATCCGGCGTCCCTTCAAGGACCTTGCCGTCCGCGTATGCATTCGCGTTGGCCTCAATTCGCCGAATGATTTTCCGTGAGACAACATTCGACCACGCTTTGAACTCACGCATGGCCCGATACGAGTGCGGCGTAAAAAACAAAACGGGCAGAAAGAATGCTGTTGGCGAGAGAACCGCGTACGAGACAATGAAGAAAAGGTGATCGGGTCTAACGAGCGGAAGCCCGTACAACAGCGTATTGTTCATAATCGCGCCGACAATCCACACGCCCACGCTCATTATAAAAATTCCGAGCGTCACTTGCGGGAAATTGAGGTTCGAAAGGCCGCCGCAATTGTCAGGATGCATCATATCGACATTTATTTCATGAGTAGACAATCGGTGCATCATTACCATGTATAGGATGCCGCGGATGGCAAATGTGCCAATCGTGATTCCGTATGTTGCTGTCACCGTCATGGCAAAAAGAAATCCGAAGGTCGGTCTATGAAAAGAACCAATCTGAACCCAGCCGTGCCACGTCCGGGCATCGCCGGTCAGATCGTACCCAACGAAAACCAACGTCGAAATAAAGATCACGGCAATCAGGAAGCGATCGAAGATTTTGTTCTCAAGGAGACAGTTGATTTTTTTGATTTCCAGAGAAACAACAGCCCGATCCCCAATCACGTCTCCCTCGAATAGCCAGGAAGATAGTCGATCCAGTTCTTTTTGAAATAGAGAGGCCCAAATAAGCGCGAGAGGAAAACAAAGAAAACAAGTTATGTGGATCGCGAGATCAGTCAGCATGCTCACTTTCAAGTCATTGGGATCCCGGAAAAGCGACCCCTCGATCATCGCGGCAATAAAACAGGCCGCCCACAGCAGAAATGCAAACAACGATATTCGGCCAATGTTGGGCGACTCATCGGGCCGGTAGATCCCGGCCTTTTCAAGGACAGGATACAAGATTGAGCTTTTGAGAAAGTTAATTCTTTCTCGATTACTTTCATTCTCCATTTCGCGCTCCCGCCCGTCGCCGCCGAGTGACTCAGTGTATGAGGATGGCAAAAATCGACTCACCATGATTCCTGGTCTCTGCTCCTGTGGCTACTCTGGATTCGTCACACCAAGGACAAATCCAGCCCGCGTTACTGATGATGTTGTCCAGTCACGAGATTGTCTTTATTGCCCAATCGACGCCCCCGATCAAATCGGACACGTCGTCGCTTGTCGGTTCTTTGTCGCCCTTGTGTGCGCAACGGTTGCGGAGATCGCCGAAAAACTCAATGCGGCGCGCAGTCGGCAAGTCGATTACGTCGGCTTTTCGCAGTGCGTCTTTAATAGGGTTGAGCGTCTTGTCCTTTGTTTGCGGCCCGAGCCCGTGCGTCTCGGCCACCTTCCTTAGATGGCCTTCCAAAACGACGCCGGCAATCGTGCCGGCGGCCCGGAGATGTCCGTTTCTTTGAAGATGACGTGCCGCCTCCAGTTCGTTGTCAAATAAATCCGCTTGCAATACGCCGGTTATACCCGTCAAAATGCTTTCGATTCGAGAACGTGCGGAAGACAGAATCCCAATCTGATTCTTGATTAACATGCTTGCTCGGGCGTCCGCAACGACACCCTGACGCAATCCTCATACTACATCACTGATTCGAAAGTCATTGGCGTCAATCCAATCGCCTTGCCTTTCGTTCTCGTATAATGCCTCAAAGTCTTCTACACGGTCCGGTAAGAGATTTCTCACGACTGCCAATGCGTCAGAATGCCATAGTTGGTACATTTGGGGCAAGTCGTTGCTTCGTACGGCCTTTCGGACGTCGTCGCCCGACTTGATTAGCCTATCTAGCTCTGTCTTTATTTGCTCGCTTCGCGAATTCATCTTTTTACCCCACGTCGTTCGTTTGGCGACCCACCGGCATCCTCGGCGGTTTCGTCTTCCACATCAATTCAATTTCCTCCGCCGTCAGCCCATACGCCGCATTCACAAGATCGGTCAGCCGCCGCTCCAACGTCAGCGCCTCAACGCGGCGGGCTTGGGTCGGCGCGGCGTAGTTGGCGTATTCCTGGCGGAGGCGGGCGAGGCCGGCGGGCGACAGGGGTTTGCCCTTCGGCAGCCGCGCCTTCACCTCCGCCGCGAACTCGTCGGCCGTGAGCGACGCGAAATCGTCCAGCTTTTGCCCCGGCGTTGCCACGCCGAAGTCCATGCGCAACCAATCGAGAAGCTCGTGGCGTGCCGCCTGGTCGGTCCGCGTGATCTCGACGAGGCGCGAGACGGCTGGCTCCGCCTCGGCGCGTATAGCATCGGTCGGACGGGCGACCGGGAACTTCTCCATCAAGTCAGCTTTGGGACTCAGGGCCTCGTCTTTCATATGCGGCAAGTATCGCCAGTTGTGCCACCACAGCAACGGAGAATTCAGAACCGCGAGCAGGTACGGGTCGCTCGCGGGTAGGAAAAAACCTTGTTGTTGGCGTAGTAGCCATCAGCGTCCAGGGCGTAGCATGGGTGAAACTGGATTTCCTGGTAAATAACCTTCGGGCGCTCAAATCCTTCGTAGTTGGCGCACGAGCGCAGTTCCCACCAGTGGCGTCCCTTGTCCAAGCGTTTACGGAGGGCGGCCTCCATCGGCTTTAGCCAGCGGTAGACCGACGGATAGGTGGACGCGAAAGTTGATTCGGGGGCATCGCTCAATCCCCAAGGCCACGATGCGTCACCGCTCGATTTGATGAGGATAAGCCAAAGCCCGGCCCACTCAGGCGTCCACCGCTCGATGTCCTGCCCCCGCAGGTACGGTTTGATGATCTCGGCGCATTTCGGGTCCTCGCGAACGAGTCGGTCGCGAGTTGGTGTGTCAATCAAGAACGCGTCGTTGAGGCCGGTCTTGATCCCGTAAATCGGGGCCGCCCCGATGAATTCTTTGAGCGGCACGCCAGCCCGTCGAATCTTTTCCATGAGCGCGTCCACCGCGGGCGGTTCGAGGCTCCACGGCGCATTCGTGAATCGCCGCCACGGCGCCGAGTAGCACTCGCGGCTAACAAACTGCGTCAGGTTCAGGCCGGGCAATTTCTCGCCGGGGACGGGGCAGATTTTGACAGCGGAATCCGGCGCCGGTTGGGGTCGGTCGCCCGGCTGCCCCATGTCGTTGAGGTTCGGCGTCGCGGCGGGTTTGCGCACGACAACGATGCAGGGGAAGACGTCGGCCTCTTCGAATATCGGCGCGTGGCCGAAGTCGAGGATTTCCTCGAAAACATCCGACGCCGAGAAAAATCCGCGCAGTTCTTCGCCGTATCCGGCGCGCAGCCATTTGTTCGTGACGATGTACGACAAACGCCCGCCGGCGCGCAGCAGGCGCAGGCCGATTTCATAAAAATACACATACAGATCGGCCGAGCCGTTGAACGATGAATAACGGGTTTTCAGATGAGGCTTGAGCGCGGAGATCAAGCCGCTTTGCACGTAGGGCGGGTTGCCGAGCGCCACGTCGAAGCCGCCGTCGGCGAAAACCTCGGGGAACGCCGCCTTCCAATCGAACGCGCGGGTGTCGTAAGCCGGATCGGCGACAACGCTGTTGCCGCAACGGATGTTGTGATCCAGGTCGGTCAGCGCCTTGCCGCGTTCCGCCGTTTTGAGCCACAGGGACAAACGGGTGATTTCGACGGACTCCGGATTCAGGTCGACGCCGTAGAGGTTGTTGTTCAGGATCGTTTTGGTCAGGTCGAAGAGCGACGCCTGGCCGCCGCGCAAGGCCGCGAGTTCCGCGTTGACCAATTCGTACTCGTGCAGCAGGTAGTCGAACGCCGAGAGCAGAAACGCGCCGGAGCCGCACGCGGGGTCGAGGATGCGCGTGCCGGTCAACGCATCGCGGTACGCTTCCCAGGCGCCGATCAGCGCCACCGTGCGTTTGCCCTCGCCGCGCTGCCGGTCCGGAGCGAATTTCTGGAACGCCGCCGCCTTCTTCTCGGCGAGCGTCGTGCCCAGGGCGCGTTCCACGATATAGCGGGTAACGAACGACGGGGTGTAGAACACGCCCTCCCGTTTGCGTTTGGAGACGGCCCGCGGCGCGGTCGCCGGGGCCTCTGCGGCCTGGGCGCGCATTTCCTCCAGGTCGGAGATCGATTGCTCGAAGATGTGGCCGAGCACCAGCACGGACACATCCTCGGCGTAGTCGTAGTCGGCGAGCGCGCGGAAGCCGCGGACCAGGTCGTCCGGCAGATCCAGGTCTTCCAGCACGGGATCGGGCCGGAAGAGGCCGCCGTTGTACGCGGGGATCTGCATGTCGCCGTTGCCGCGGTCGATCCAGGCGAAGACCGCTTTGAAGTTTTCCCACCGCGGCCGCGAATGGTACGGGTCCGTGTGATCGAAGGCGTCGCGGATGGTGTTCGCCGGCAGCAGGCCGCGATCTTCCGCGAAGGCGATGAAGAGCACGCGGTCGAGAATCTTCTGCGTCTTTTCCAGGAGCAGCGACGGATCGCGGTCGGGGCGGGCGCGCGTGACGTGCGCGAAAATCTGCGAACGCAGTTGCTTGTACTGCCGGTACAGCTTGTCGGTGACCTCGACCTGGGCGCGGGCGGAATCGTCGAGCAGCTCGGCGACGACGCTGACGCCGTCCGGCTTCGCCGGCAGGAAATTGGCCCGGCAAAGCAGGTAGAAGAAGCGCCGGAAGACGGCTTCGTCGGCCATTTCCTCGAGGAGAAAGCGCTCGTACGCCTGCTGCGAATGATCCAAATGGTAGAGGCGCGTTTCGCGGTAGTTCGACACGAGCACCCAGCGGCAGCCGGGCGTTTCGATCAAGTACCGCCAGCCTTGGTCCACCGGCGTGTAACCGCGCGCCATTTCGCGGTCGAGGTCGGCATGGCCCCCTTTGAGTTCGATCGGCGCGTAGATTTTCCCCGGCGGCTCGGCGGTGAAGAAGCCGAGCGCCGCGTCGGCCTGCCCGCCGCCCGCGCTCATGTGCTTTTCGGCGTACAACTCCCAGCATTGCCCGCCCGTGTCGGCGGCGGAGCAATAACCAAGCACCTTGCGGAAGATGTCGCCCAGGAAATCGCCGTGCAGACTGACCTCGGTCATGCGATCCAACACGCCGGCGCGCTGCATCTCGATCCAGCGGCGCACGACGGCCTGGCGCTCCGGCAGGTCGCTCGGAAAACCGAACGACGCGACCCGCCGGGCCAGGAGGCGCGGATTGAACAGCGGTTGCGGCGGACGGCTGACCGGCACGATGGGACCTCAACAAATAGGCAATGCGGCGAGCGTACCGAACTGGCGGGGCGTTGCCAAGCGGCCGGCTAATTTTAAACACAGAGACCACGGAGAAAGCGCATAGAGAACACAGAGGCGGTCGTCTCTGCGCTCTCTGTGTCTTCCCTCGGCGGGCGCCCCGAGCGCAGTCGAAGGGGCCTCTGTGTTTAGCCGCCTGACGGTCGCAGATCCGACCGGCTCCCCGCCGGCCCCATGCCCAGGATCACCCGCAGGCCGGGCGTCCGGCCGGCGAGATGGCCGATGCCGAAGGCCAGGAGCACAGCCGCCGCCGCGACCAGCGCGAAGAGGACTCCCACGGGCAGATCGAGTTTCTCGGCGCCGGCCTGGAGCCCGACGACCACCGGGAGGTGGAGCATGTACGCCGCGTAGCTGTCCCGCGCCAGCCGGTCCAGCAGGCGGCGCGGCCCGCCAACGAGTTCGCGGAACAGCACGATCAGCCCGACCGAGAGGCCCACGGCGAGCAGCGCCTCCCACGCGCTGCGCGCCAGGGAAGGCAGGCTGGGCCCGCCGCCGGCCATCAGCGCGTCCCAACGTCCGAGCGCGGAGACGACGTAGGCGCCCGCCGCGGCGAGCAGACCCACGGCGAGCCAGGTCAGCCCGACGCTCGTCGGCATCCGGCGGAGCCAATCGCCCCGAGCGGCCAGGGCCCCCACGGCGAAAAAGCTCACGTACTGCGGCATGTGCGCCGGCTCGGCGGCGAGGACCCAGAAGAGCGGCGCCCACTGGTCCACGGGGTAGCGGAGCCGCACTACGAACGTGACCAGGGCGAGCGCGGCCACGAACCCGAGGATCAAGGCGTGCCCGGGGACCGGCAGGGGCCGCGCCGGACCCGGCCGGGGCGCGACCCGGCGCCAGGCCGCGTAGGCCGCCGAGTAGAGGAGCAGGTGGCCGAGAAACCAGAGGTGCCAGTAGACGGGCAGCCAGCCGCTCTGATAGAGCCCGCGGACGAACTCGCCGAGGGGCGGGCGCGACTGGGAGATGCAGACCAGGGGAAGCTGCACGCCGAGCGCGAAGACCGCCAACGGCAGGCCGATCCGCGCCAGGCGGTCCTTCAGGAAACGCCTCGCCCCCTTGCGCTCGTAAGCGCCGGGAACGAAGCAGCCGGCGAGGAGGAACAAGAGACCCAGGCCGAAGGAGGCGTTCACGGTGCAGAACGCCCGCAAGCCCTCGATCACCGTCCGGTGGTGGATGGCCCAATAGGAGCCGGCGGGGCCGTAGGCCTGGGCGGCGTGGTGGACGATCACGAAAACGATCACCGCGACGCGGAGTGCATCGGCGAACGCCAGCCGCTCTGCTTTCACGGCCATGGCCGGCACGATGGAACCTCAACGAATTGATAATGCGGCGAGCGTACCGAACTGGCGGGACGTTGCCAAGCCGCCGGATAACTTTAAACACCGAGAGCACGGAGCAAGTGCATAGAGAGCACAGGGGCGGTCGCAGCGCGCCGCGCGCGATCGCGCACGAAGCGTTGCGACCGCGCTCATCTCTGCGCGCTCTGTGTCTTCCCTCTGCGGCCTCTGTGTTCAGCCTTCCAACGCCGCGAATGCACGCGAAGAGGATGCGGTGCGATTCGGGCGTGAAACCGCGAATACACACGAATGCACGCGAATAAATCGATATTGTTCACCGCCGAGGACGGAGGGGTCGCCGAGGAACCGACCACGGGCCGCCGGCAACTGTTCACTGTTCGCTGTTCACTGTTCACTGTTCACTGGCCGCTGCTTGACAGCCGGCCGCGGGCCGCGTAGTCAATACGCCGACGACGCTTTCGCGGCGTGATTGGTTGGAGGGTGGAAACAGTTGAAACCACGATGTCTGATTTTGTTGGGCGCGCTGGTCGCGGCGTCCGCCGCGCTGCTTTTCGCCTGCGGTTCCACCAGCAGCCACGAGAGTTCGACGGCCGATGACGACGTCGCGGCCGAAACCGTATGGACCGATACGACCTCGGGGCTGGCGTGGCAAAGCGGCGCAGCGGTCGGGACCATCCCGTATTTGGGAGAGAACGCTCAGAGTTACTGCGCCGGCTTGACCTGGGCCGGCGAATCCGGCTGGCGGCTGCCGACGATCACCGAGCTGCGCAGCCTGGTCCGCGGCTGCCCCGCCACGGATGCCGGCGATTCGTGCGGCGTGACGAACAGTTGCGCGCAATCCAATTGTTGGAGCAACACGTGCTTCGGTTGCACCAATTACCTTGGCGGTCCCGGCCCGGGCGGCGCCTACTGGCCGGCGGAACTCACGGGCTTTGTCGGCGCATCCGGGTATTGGTCGTCCACCGCGGTCACGGATTCCCCGAATGCCCTGTGGGTCGTCAATTTTTTCTACGGCGGCGTGGGCAATCTCTCGGACATCATCAACGGCTGCGTGCGCTGCGTGCGTTGAGCCGACGACGCCGTCGGTCGCAATCGCCGCTGCGGCGCCCGGCGCCAGCCGAGGCGTTGTCGGGATTTTCCGTTGGATGGCAGAATGATTTTTCGCCGCACCAGACCTCGGGCCCGCCGGTTGCGGAAATGGTTCGCGCCGCGGTTCGCCGCGCTGCTCTGCGGCCTGGCCGTCGCGGCGGCGGTTTCCGTGCCGGTGTTGCGATGCACCTCGCCGGCGCCGCGTCCACGTGGCGACACCCTGCAATGCGAAGACGCCAACCCCGCCTCATCTGTCGAGCCGGATGAAAATCTGGGCTACCGCTGGCGGCCGAATTACGCCGGCGGCGTCAGTTGTTGTCATGCGGACGGCCGCGTGTTGTACGAAATGAATTTTGTCACCGACGATTTCGGCCGGCGCGTGACGCCCCAACAGCCGCCCGAGCCGACCGATTTTTTTGCGCTGTTTGTCGGTTGTTCGTACGCCTTCGGCGCGACGGTCAACGATGACGAAACGCTGCCCGCGCAATTCGCGCAACAAATTGCCGGGCGGCCGGTGCAGGTCTACAACTACGGCGTGACGAGTTGGGGTCCGCACAACATTCTGGCTTTGATGGGCGACCCCCGGCTGGCGTCGGGGGTCCGCGAACGGCGCGGCATATTGATTTATTTGTTCATCGATCATCACGTGGACCGGGCGATCGGGCGTTTTTCCTGGCTGTACGTGTCGGCCACGCGCTCTCCATACTACCAATTCGCGGCCGACGGATCGCTGGTGCGAAAAGGGCTGATGGATCGCCGCCACATTCCCGACGCCGGCGCCAACCTGCTCTATTTTTTATGGCGATCGTGGCCGCGACTGTGGATCGACTGGCCGCCGACCATCCGTCCCAAGGATCTGGCGCTGACCGCGGCCGTCATCGCGCAGACGGCAGCGGCCTTTGCGAATGCGTTTGACTCGCAAGGATTCTATGTTCTTTTTTATCCCGGCTCTCAGTATCAGTCGGCGATGACAAGGTTGCTGGAGGGCAAAAACATCCGTTTCTTGCCGTATGCGAGATTCGCCCCTTTCGCGCAGTATTCGGACGATCGTTTGGCGGTGGACCTCCACCCCACGCCGTTGGCGTATCATTTGCTCAGTGAACGAATGGCCGGCGACCTGGCGAAAGCGGGGGTTCTGCCCTGACGGGCGAGGGGTCGCGCCGGGGCGGAACGCGGTTGCGCCATCCCGATCCATGGCCCTCTTGACGGCTCGTTCGACAGTGAAAGAACACGGGCGACAAAAACTCTCCTGGGAGTCTTAGATGGCGCCCCCGCGGCCAGCGAGTCCGACGCGCGCGCCAGAATCAGCCAACTGGAGTTCGGCGCGGACCTTCGCTTCCAGACCGAGTTGCGCAAGCGGATCGACGACCATTCCCTGGTCCCCGGGCGACGCCGGCGCGACTGCTGGCAGATGTATTGGTTTTTTTCAGCCTGGCCGTCGTCATTCCGCTCCTCTTCCACACTTTCTCGACCGTGCTTTTCTACTACGCGGTGACGGCGATCGTGATCGGCGTGGCGATGGCGCTCATATTCGTCCTGCCGCATCTCGTCGGCGAGGCGAAATTCCCGCTGCCCGTGCCCGGAACGAACCGCATCGAGTCGCCGTGGGCAGTACACCACATCGAGACCACGCTGGATTTCGCCCGCGAAAGCCGTATCTGGACCTGGCTCCTGGGCGGCCTGAATTTTCATATGGGCGCGCCGCCGCGCGCCCTTTCGCGTTTGTCGGTTCGCCGTCGCCGCTTACATCACATATTCTTCGTGATGAACTTGGAATACTCGCCCAGCCAATACGCGACGAGGTAGTCCGCGCCCGGGTACGTGTGCTCGGGGTTGTTGTTGCCGCACGGGCCGAGGGAGTACGGATTGTCCTGCCAGAAGAAACCGCCCGTGCACTGCTGCGGCACCGGGAAAGCGTAAAGCGCCTGCACATTCACCGTACCCATGATTTGCCCGAGGAACGGGATGTCGGTCATCAGTGTGTTGAGCAGTTCCGAGATCGGATCGACCGTGTAGCCGGTCTGGGCCGCGAGCGCGTATTCGAAACTCGGCGCGGTCACGAAATCGGTCAGGTCGTCTACAAGCTGCGTTTGATACGGATCGGGCGGCCCGCTGGGCGTGTACGGCCCCTGGCTCATATAAATGCCGTCGAACCACGCGTTGTGCGACAGCCGCGTGTAGGTTTCGTGCTGGTCGTAGCATTTCAAAAACCACTGGTAGTCGGCGGCGCTGAAATACACTTTGCCGAGGCGCAGCAGCGAGTACCACGTCGTGTGGCTCAGGTTGTTGCCGTAGTACTGCGTGTAGCGATTCATGAAATCGATCATGGCCAACTCGTATTCGATCCGCGCCTTGTCGGTCAAAATCGCTTGCAACGGGGCCTTGAATTCGTCGGCGCCCGTCATGTGATAAGCGATGAGCAGCCACTCGGCTTTCATCGGCGCCATGATGTTCGGGCCGGCCGTCGTCGGCAGGTTGTCGGTGTCCATGATCCACCACCCCTGCTTGATCAACGCCTCCACCACCTCAGTCACGTCGGCGACGATCATCTGTTTCGTCGGCTCGTCGTCGATCAGGTCGTAGGCGGTCACCATGCCGAAGAACCAACCGGTGTACTGGTCGCGGCTGGTGTTGCCGTACCAGAAGTCGCCCGCGTACGGGCCGCTGGTGACCTTGCGGCAACTCGTGTCCGCGTCGCACGACGCGTCGCCCGGATATTCCAGGGAGTCGATCGGCGCCCGAAACCGGGCGATGAAACCCGGCTTGCCGGTCACATGCAGGTGGCCGTCGAGCGTTTTCACCGTGGCGATGGCGTGGGCTTTCGCCTGCGCGTCGTTGGTGACCCAATATTCGAACGCCTCGGCGCCGAGGTAGGTGCCCGTCCAAATCGTCGAATCGCCTTGGTCGCCGTAGCTCGCGGGCGTCGTGCGGTTGCTGTCGGTGAAGTAGGTTTCGACCGCCGCGCCGTAGTACGGCGATTGCCACTGCGTGTACCACGTGTCGTAGCCCATCGCCTTCGTGCGCAGCGGCCCGGCGGCGACGTTTTCGTTGTAGTCGCGCTTTTCGACGTTCGATTGCGGCCATGGCGCGACCCAATTGTCGGCCGGCGAGGCGTCGTCGTCCGCCGGCGAGGCGTCATCATCCGCCGGCGAGGCGTCGTCGTCATCGTCGGGCGACGTGTCGTTGTCGTCGTCATCGTCGTAGACGATCGGTTGATTGGCGCTGCTGCTCGAACCGCCGCAGGCCAGGCCGAAAAACGCCGTCGCCAAAATCAACAAACCTACGAATCCCGCAAAACGGAAGGACATGGCTTTCTCCTCAGAGCGAAATTTCTACCGCAATAATAACAGAGTCGGGGCCGCAGCGCACCCGCCGGCGACAGGGCCGGGTGCCGGCGGGGGCGCCGCACTAGGGCGGCTAAGACCGTCGGCGACGGCGGAATCATTTACTCGTGGCGCGATAAGAAACGATGCCTAGCCGCATGGATCTTATAGGACGTATAGGTCGTATAGGACGTATAGGTTCTATCGAGCGCGTCGATCTCCTGGGCAACCCCACGAATTCCGCGCGTCCCGCACGTGCATTTCGCTCATGTCGCGGCCGGCCATGACTGGTTATGACTGGTTTTCCGGAACTTTTTTATTTTCATTGCATACGGCAACCGACAAGTTCCCGCCGACCACTGTTCACTGTTCATTGTTCGCTGCTCACTGTTCCTGGCCCACGGCCAGGAAACCTGTCGCTGACAGTTAAACAAGTCCGCAGTAGTAGCAGCTAAAGATGTCCGCTTT
>CAZHPN010000060.1:0-31719 GCA_964534375.1 uncultured bacterium
ATGACGATGTGCCGGTTCGCGCCCCCCGCCGCCAGTTTGTCGACGACCGGCGCCACGCTCCAGCCCAGGCGCTGCGGGCGCGGCACGCCGACGAATTGCACGCGGTCTTCAAACGAGTCGAAGGTGAAGGCCGTCCAATCGGCGCGCAAATGGTCGCGCGCCGTGATCGCCGCGAGGAGCAGCACGAAGGCCGCGACCTGCGCCGTGCGCCGTCGGCCGTGCCCGGCGGACCACAGCCGCTCCAGGCCCAGCGCGGCGAAGACGTCCGCCGCCGGCAGCAGCGGCAGCAGATACCGCGTGCTCTTGAAGCCATAGATCGTGTGCAGCAGCAGCAGCGGCGGAAAAAACCAGGCAAACAAGACGCGCACGCCGCGATCGCGCTTCGAAACGAGGATCATCCCCAGCGCGGCCAGCGCCGAAAGCAGCGGCCCGAGCCCATCTTGCAGCAGCAGGCGCAAGTTGTCGGTGAGGTTGATTTTGTCCATGCGCACCGCGGCCGCCCGCACAGCCAGGCGCGTCGAAAGCCACTGGTTCAGCGAGGGCCCAAACGCGACCGCGGCGACGGCGAGGATGATCCCGGCCGCGAGGCCGATGTTCTTCAGCCGCGCCGTGCGCGCCTCGGGGTCGTCGTTCCACAGCCGATCGACGATCGCGTAGAGCGCCGGGAAACCGACGTACAGCGGAAACGACTGCTTGGTCAGCAGGCCGAGGCTGCAGGTCGCTGCGAAGGCCAGCGTCCGCCGCCGATGCGCCAGGCCGTCGCTCCAGAGCAAGAAGAAAATCGCCGCCGCCGTCATCGCCGCGAGCGGCGCGTCGACCATTTCCAGCCGGCTGAACCGGTAGAGGCCGGGCGTCATCGCGGCGAACGCGGCGGCGAGCAGGCCCGCGCGGTCGCCGGCCAGCAGATGGGCGATGCCGAACGCGGCGACGACCGCCAGCAGCGACCAGATCGCGACCGCGACCGCCCCGGCGCCCGGCGCATCGCCGGACGCGAGCCGCACCGGCAGCGCCACGTAATGCAGCAACGGCGGATACGCCGAACCGAGGCACTCGGCGCGGAACATCGTCCACGCCGCCGCGTCGCCGCGCACCGCGCAGGCCAGCAGCCGGCCGGCGCGATCCAGGTGCAACGCGTCGTACACGTCGCCGACCCGATCGCGGAGAACCACAAAAACGTTGAGCGCCGCCGAAAAAACCAGCAGCAGAATCAGGGCCGCCCAGACCGACCGGCGAATGTGGCCGATGCGCATGAAACGTCCTCAGGCCGGCCGCGGGGCGCTAGGGTGAAACGCGGCCCAAAGCCGGCGACGTTGCAGAAATATCTCTATTGGAGGCGTCCCGTCAAACGGCAAAATAGCAACTCCGTGTGGATTACACGGAGACGATGGCGACCGCCTCGATCTCCAATTTGCAGCCGACGGGGCCCGGCAGCGCGGCGACCTGGACGGCGCTGCGGGCGGGATACGGCTTGGCGTCGTCTTCGTCGAAAAACTCTTTGTAGACCTCGTTGACCGCGGCAAAATCCTGAATATTCAGCAAAAAAACGGTCGTCTTCACGACGTCCTGCAGCGAGGCGCCGCCGGCTTTCAGCACGGCGACGACGTTGCCGAGCGCCGTCCGCGCCTGGTCCTGCACGTTTTCGGAGACCTTCTTGGTCTCCGCGTCGATCGGCAACTGGCCCGAGGTGAACACGAACTGGCCGCTGCGGATGCCCTGGGAATACGGACCGATGGCGCCGGGCGCTTTGTCGGTGGCGACCGCTTCTTTATGGTGCATGACGGCGTTCCCCCAAAAAAGTGACTGGCGCTAGGTTTAAGGCGATCATACCGCAATTTTTGCCAAACGCAAGAAATTCCGCTGGCGCCAGTGGGCAGTCGTTGGTTACGGGCCACGCATTCGCAACTATTCGTCGCTTCGCCGGGGATTCGGGGCGGCAATCGGTTTCTCGATTTTCCCCCGCGGCCGATGTAATCTGCGCCGAAAGATCACGCCACCGGAGAAAAACAAAATGAGCGAGGGGAAGGTCGCCGCGTTTTTCGATTTCGACAACACGCTGCTGGCGGCCGACAGCGCCGCGCTCGGCTTTCGCGCGATGTGGGACCAGAAGCTGGTGTCGGCGGGGTTTCTGCTGAAGCTGATCCTGGCGAACCAGTTGTTCAAGCGCGACCTGCTGTCCGCGGAACGAATCGCCGTGATGTGCCTGAGATATTACCGGGGCCGCAACCTGCAATACTACATCGACAGCGCCGGCGACTTTTACCGCCAGTGGCTGCGGCCGGCGCTGTCGCCCGCGGTCGTGGCCAAGGTCGAGGAACATCGGCAGCAAGGGCATCTGCTCGTGCTGCTGTCCGCGTCGGTCGACTACTACCTACAGCCGGCGGTCGCGGATTTGGGGTTCGATTCGCTGCTCTGCACGCGACTGGAAATAGACGACAGCGGCCGTTGCACCGGCCGGGCGTTGGGGCCGATCGTCGTCGGCGCCGCCAAGAAGCACGCCGCCGAAGAATACGCGCGGTCCGCGCACGTCGATCTCGCCGCCTCGTATGCGTACGCGGATCAAATCTCCGACGCGCCGCTGTTGGAGGCGGTCGGGCATCCGGTGGCCGTGCGGCCGAAACGGGCCTTGCGGCGGCTGGCGCTGGCGCGCGGGTGGACAATCATTGACGGCCAGTAACAAGGAACAGTGAACAGCGAACAGTGAACAGCGAACAGTGAACAGCGATCAGCGATCAGCGATCAGCGATCAGTGAACAACGATCAGTGACAACTGTTGGACCTGCTGACGGGTCACTGACCACTGTTCGCTGTTCGCTGTTCGCTGTTCGCTGACGCGCCGCGGCGCGGCCGCGGCGCGTGGTCGTCGCCGATCTCGATGACCAGGCGCTCGGCGGCGGGACGCGCCAGCATACGCAGGCCGTGAACCGCCGTCACCGGCAAAAAGCTTTCGACCAGTTCGTCCACCTGTGCGTCGGTCAACCCGCGACCGGTTTTTTCGCGCAGTTTTTGTTCCTGCAAGCGACGCCATTCGAAAATCTTTTGCACCGACGGCACGGCCAGATAAACCAGCACGTCGAGCAGCGCGAACAACGGGCGATAGGCGTCGAGCCGCCGGTTGACGGCGCGGGTGAACTCGCCCGTCGGGTCGTGGCGGGCGACGAACGCGGCGGCCTCGGGCGCGGCGGCCAGATGCGCCGCGAGTTCCTCGTCGGGCAAGCGCACGGCGCCGACAAACCAGCCCTCGAAAATGATCGCGTCGGGCCGGCCGCGAAAAACCGGCCAGGCCGATTCCGGCAGGCGGTCGCCTTGGCCGTCGTGCAGCGATTTGTCGAAGGCCGGCAGCGCGGTCACGCTCGCGGGATCGGCGTTGCGCAGCCGTTCGATCGTTAGCGCGCCGAGGGCCGCGTCGTGACTGCCGGGGTTGCCGCGCACGCGCTGGTACGGATCGCGCGGGTTTGCCGCCCGTAGCCGCTCGCGGTCGACCAGCGGCAGATAGAGGTCGTCCAGCGAAAAAGCCGCGACGCTCACGCCGAGTTCCGCCAGCAGAATACGCAAAATCGCCGCGGCCGTCGTTTTCCCCGAGCCCTGGGCGCCGGCGACGCCGACGATCAGCGGCGCCGATTGCCGGGCGCCGCGCTCGACCAGGCCGCGCGCAAGCGGCTCATAGACGTCGGTCAGGGCCGCGGAAAAATCCGCCGCAATGCCGAGTTCGTCGCGCACGAAAGCGAGGCAGCGTTCGGTGATGCCCATGGCGGCGGTCATCTTTCATCGAGCCGGCGGCGTACTGTTCTTCGCCGCGCGCTTCGGGGTTATAACGCAGGAATCCGGCGAGTTGAAGCGCCGGCGCCGCCGTGTTATTTTCCGTCGGCCTTCGGGGCGTGGCGCAGCTGGCAGCGCACCGGTTTTGGGAGCCGGGGGTCGCCGGTTCAAATCCGGCCGCCCCGATTTTCACCCGCCCGAGAAAAACGTACATGACCGAAACCTGGCCCGTCCTCCGGTTGCTCAATTGGTGCCGCGATTTTTTCGCCGGCAAGGGCATCGACACGCCGCGGCTCGACGCCGAGGTGCTGCTGGCCCACGTGCTGGGCGTCGATCGCGTCGGGCTGTATCTGCGCTTCGATCAGCCGCTGCAGGAAAACGAGTTGGCGGCCGTGCGCGAACTGGTGCGGAGGCGGGGCCGGCGCGAGCCGGTGGCGCACCTCGTCGGAACGAAGGAATTTTTCGGGCTGACGTTCCGCGTCGATCGGCGCGTGCTGACGCCCCGGCCGGACACCGAAGCGCTCGTCGAAGCCGCGCTCGCCGGCCTGCCCGCCGACGCGCCGCTGACCATTTGCGAAATCGGCCTCGGCAGCGGCTGCGTCACCGCGGCCCTCGCCGTCAAGCGCCCGGCGTGGCGGTTCGCGGCGACGGAACTTTCGGCCGACGCGCTGGCGCTGGCCGCGGAGAACCTGGCCCGGCACGGCGTCGCGGAGCGCGTGACGGCGACGCTCGGCGACCTGTTCGGCGACCTCGCCGGGCCGTTCGACGCGGTGGTCGGCAATCCGCCGTATCTGACGACCGCGGAGTTGCAGAAAGCCATGCCCGAGGTGGCGCAATACGAGCCGGCGGCGGCGCTCGACGGCGGGCCGGACGGGCTGGCGGTGATTCGCCGGTTGGTCGCGGAGGCGCCGGAGCGGCTGCGCCCGGGCGGGCTGCTGGCGCTGGAGTGCGGCGCGGGGCAGGCGGCGGCGGTCGCCGCGTTGTTCGACGAGACCGGCCGTTATCAGCTGGTCGCCATTCACAAAGATTTGGCCGGGATCGACCGCGTGGCAGCGGCCCGGCGCACGGAGCGCTGACATGGAAAAAATGGTGATTCACGGCGGCGAGCGGCTGCTCGGCGAAACGACGGTCGGCGGCTCGAAGAACGCCGCGTTGCCGATGCTCTGCGCGACGATCCTCGCCCGCGACCTGTGCACGCTGCGCGGCGTGCCGGGCCTGCGCGACATCCGCACGGTGAAGATGCTGCTGGAAGGCCTCGGCGTGACGCTGAGCGCGGCGGCCGGCGACATCGTCGTCGATCCGCGCGGCCTGGCGGGCCACGAGGCGCCGTACGAAATCGTCAAAACGATGCGCGCCGGCGTGCTCGTCCTCGGCCCGCTGCTGGCGCGGCTCGGCCGGGCGCGCGTGTCGCTGCCGGGCGGTTGCGCGATCGGCGCGCGACCGGTCGATCAGCATCTCAAAGGCCTGGCCAAATTGGGCGCGGAGATTCGCATCGACCACGGCTACATCGAGGCGACGGCCCCGCACGGCCTGCGCGGCGGCGTATTCTGTTTCGACACGGTCACCGTCGGCGGCGTGGAAAACCTGATGATGGCCGCGGCGCTGGCCGAGGGCGAAACGGTGCTGGAGAACTGCGCGCGCGAGCCGGAAATCGTCGCGCTGGCCGACTGGCTGCGCGGCATGGGCGCGAAGATCGAGTGCGACGGCGGCGACGTGATCCACATCGTGGGCGTCCCCGAACTCGGCGGGGTCGATCAGGCGCTGATCGCGGACCGCATCGAGGCCGGCACGTTGATGGTCGCCGCGGGCATCGCCAAGGGCAACGTGCTGTTGCGCAACGCGCCGCTGGCCAACATGGAAACCGTCGTCGACAAGTTGCGCCAGGCCGGCCTGATCGTCGAGCCGGAAACCGGCGGCGTGCGCGTCGTCGGGCCGCACCGGCCGCGGGCGGTGGACATCAAGACGCGGCCGTATCCGGGCTTCCCCACCGACATGCAGGCGCAACTCATGGCGCTGGCGAGCCTCGCCGACGGCCTGTCGGTGATCGCCGAGACGATCTTCGAGAACCGCTTCATGCACGTGCTGGAGCTGCAGCGCATGGGCGCGCGCATCTCGATCGAGGGCCACAGCGCGCTGGTGCGGGGCGCGCCGTTGCTGATGGGGGCGCAGGTGATGGCGACCGATCTGCGGGCGTCCGCGAGCCTGGTGCTGGCCGGCCTGGCGGCGGAGGGCGTCACCGAGGTGCAGCGCATCTACCATCTCGATCGCGGTTACGAGCGGCTGGACCAGAAACTGATCGCCCTGGGCGCCAAAATCCAGCGCGCGGAGCAGGACAAGCCGTGAACGAAAAACTTGACACCCGTTGCGCAAACCGACATTATTCGGCCGATGCAAGCCGTCACCCCTGAGCACAACATCTTCGGCAATCCTTCCATCAAGGGGAACCTGGATCAGGTGCACCCGGCCAAGCTGCTGTACGGTTTTTTCAAAGCGAAAAAAACCGGCGCGCTGAAATTCAACGACGACGCCAACGACATCTGGCTGTATCTGGCGAAGGGTTGCCTGGTCGCCTACGAACGCGGCGTGTTTGCGCAGGACGATTTCGCCTGGCATCTCGTCCGTTTCGGTCTAATCGCCGAAAAAGAATACACGATCATGCGCCGCAAGGCCGAGCGCAAGAAAACCTCGCCGGTGCAGATGCTGATCGACGACGGCGTTCTCGATCGCGCGACGGTGCAGCGGCTGGCGGTCGGTTTTTACGAGCGCAGCCTGATCGGCCTGTTCTCCTGGCGCCGCGCCACGTACCTTTTTTACGAACGACCGGAGTTGGAAGGGTACGCGGGCGACCCGGAGCCGCTGCGCACCTTGCGCTGGATTCTCGACGGCGTCCGGCGAAAGTACCACCAGGGCTGGATCGAAAAGCGGCTCGAACAAAGGATGGAGGCGCCGCTCAAGGTCTTCGCCGAGGCGCCGGCGACGCTCGACCAGTTGCTCGTTTCTGAACCCGAACGGCTGATCGCCGAGCAAATTCGCCAGGGCGCGACGCCGGCCCAGATCATCCGCCAATCGACGTTGACGCCGGCCGAGGTGCGCGCCTTGCTCTACGGTCTGGCGACCATCGAGTGCATCAAGTTCGAGGCCAAAGACAAGGCGAAGAAGAAAAAGAAACCGGCCCCCGCGGCGCCTCAGCGTCCGGTCGACCCGCTGGAAAATCTGTTTCGCGAGGCCGAGGCGAGCCTTTCGCGCATCCACCTGGAGACGACGCTGGAGAAGGTCGTCAACGCGGATTCCGGCGACGAGGCCGGGTTCGCCGACGCCGCGGCGATCGCGCAGTTGTCGTCGGCCCTGGCCTCCGGTTCCGAAGGATTGACCCCGCAACTCAAGCAAAAAATTCTCGACCGGATCCGCGACCTGCAAAGCACGCCGACGCCCCCGGGAGAGCCGGCCCTCGTCGCCGAGGCCGTCGCAACGAATCCGCCGGTGGGTTCGCCCGAGGACCTCGCCGAGTTGGCGCGCATCCTCGATCCCGCCCCGCCGCCGGAAACCGCGCCCGCCGACGAGTCGCCGGAAGAAATGGCGCCGCCGGCGCCGACCGACGACTTCGGCATGCGAGACGCGCCGGACTCGGCCAACCTGCCGGATTTCGGTTCCTTGGATCTCGACCAGGCCGCGGCCAAGGCCGGCCTAGTGGAGTCCGGCGACAAACCGGCGGACGAGAATCCCGACCTGTTCGCCGTATCCAGCGGCGACATGGCGTTGCAAGACGAAGATCCGCCCGACCAACTTTTCAAAATGGGCGCGGCCTTGCTCGAGCAGGAGCAATGGGAGCAAGGCTATCGGGCCATCGCCCGCGCCGTCGAACGCGGTTACGCCTCCGCCGACGCGAAGGTCCAACTGGGGTGGGCGTTGTTCCACGCCTTCCCCGACGACTCCGACCGGTTCGCCAAAGCGGCGGAATTCGTGCAGCAGGGCATCGATCTCGAGCCGCGAAACGCGGTCGGCTATTTGGCGATGGGCAAGCTTTATCTCGCCGCTGGCGACAAACACATGGCCGAATTGTATTTGGTCAAAGCCGTCGAATTGGATCGCGACTGCCGGCCCGCGAAAGAGCTGATCCGCAAGATTTATCAAGAGAAGTAGTCAGAAGACAGTAGTCAGTGGCCAGTAGGATCGCCCGCGAGCGTCTTCCGATTTCCGTCTTCCTCATCCCTAAACCGAAGTTCCCGGAAGTTTTAAGGCATGGAACCGGGACATCTCTTTGATAAGGCAGGAGATGTTCCTGCAAGAACCGCGCCAAATGTACCCATGTAAATGGACCAAGCGCACGCCTGACCGCCTGCCCGTTCACAGCTTCCGCACGCTGCTCAACGTGCTGGCCACCCAGTGCCGCAACCGCTGCCGGATCGACACCGCGTCCGATGCGCCGACTTTCGAACAGTTGACCGAACCGACGACCTTGCAGCAACGCGCCTACAAATTGCTGCAGGTGCAGCCAGTAACGGGAACGCCGATTTCTGCACTTTCCCTGAATAATCAGCCACTTATTAGTTTCTTGGCCGGGAACTTCGGATTAAAAAAGCGGCCGGGCGAACCGCCCGGCCGCGCGAGCCAAACCCGACGAACCGTCAGGCGAGTTTTGCGGCGACGATTTCGGCGATGTCGAACACCTTCACTTTATCCGCGACTTTTTCGTCTTTGACGCCGTCTTCGAACATCGTCATGCAATAGGGGCAGGCGACGGCGACCGCGTCCGGCTTTTTCGTCAGCGCTTCGCGGACGCGATTGGCGTTGATGCGGTTTTCGGGGTCTTCTTCCATCCACATGCGGCCGCCGCCGGCGCCGCAGCAGAAGCTTTTTTCATGCGCCCGGTCCATTTCCAACGGCTTCTTGCCGGTGACCTTTTCGAGGATGTCGCGCGGCTGCTGGTAGATGCCGTTGTAGCGGCCGAGGTAGCACGAATCGTGGTACAGCACGCGGCCGAAGCCGTCGCTCTGATTCAGCTTCAACCGGCCCTGCGCCAGCAACTCGGTCAACAGTTCGGTGTGGTGCACGACCGGGATGTTCAAGCCGAATTGCTGGTAGTCGTTCTTCAGTGTCGTGAAGCAGTGCGGGCAGTAGGTGACGATCTTCTTGACGCCGCGCTGCTTGAACAACTCGACGTTCTCCTTCGCCATCCGTTCGAACACGAACTCGTTGCCCAGCCGGCGCAGCGAATCGCCGCAGCATTTTTCCTCGATCCCGAGAATGCCGAACGACACGCCGGCCGCCTTCAACGCTTTGACCATCGCGATCGCCACTTTTTTGTTGCGCGCGTCGAACGCGCCGGCGCAGCCGACGAAGAACAAATAATCGACCGGGCCGTCGGCGACGAGCGGCACATCCAGTTCTTTGGCCCATTTGGCGCGGTCGCTGGGCGCGATGCCCCACGGGTTCGACCGCTGCTCGATCGCGTCGAAAAAGACGTTGAGTTCGTGCGGGAAGCTCGCCTGGTTCTGCACCAGGTGGCGGCGCATCTTGATCATCTTCGGCACGTGCTCGATGAACACCGGGCAATTCGCCATGCAGGCGCCGCAGGTCGTGCAATCCCAAATCGTGGCCTCGCCGACCGTGCCGTCAATCTCCTCGGATTTGCCGATCAGCGGCTGCAGGCCGTTGTCGCGGTTGCCGAAGCGGAGCTTGTCGCCGTTCGCGAGCAGATTGACCTTGCCGTCGTGAATGACGTAGCGCGGATTGAGATGCTTGTTGGTCTGCGTCGCCGGGCAATTCGCATTGCAGCGGCCGCACTCGGTGCAAGCCGTGAAATCCAGCAGGTCTTTCCAGGTGAACTGATCGACGACCGAGACGCCGTATTGCTTGTCCGGCGCGAACTCTTCGCGCGGAACGGTCGCGATCGGATCCCACGCGCGGGAAAAGACGTTGGGAATCGAGGTCAGAATGTGCATGTGCTTGCTGTACGGCAAGTAATTGAGAAACCCGAGGAAGATGAACGCGTGCAGCCACCAGAAGCCGCGGGTCGCGACGTGCAACGCGTGGAGATGCGAGCCGAACACGGCCCGCAGGAGCGGCGCGACGACGAAAGCGCTGACCGGCATGATCGAGCCCTGCGAGCCCGCCTGGGCGATCTCGCCGCCGTGCATGCCGTAAAAGGCCAGCATCAGGCCGCCGACCAGGCCCAGCACGAAATAGCCGTCGCGGCTGTTGTATTCGATGTACGCCGGCTTGAGCACCAGGCGACGGTAGTAGGCGATGGCCACGCAGACCAGCACCACGAGGCTGACCGCGTCGAACGCGAACGTCAGCACGCCGTAGAGGAACCCGCCGAGCAGGTGGAAGTTCACCTGCGGAAACAGGCCGCTGATCACGAATTCGGCGTTGGCCAGAAACAGGATCACGAAGCCCCAGAACAGAAAGAAGTGGTTGTAGCCGAACAATTCGGCGCGCACGCGCTTCTGGCCGAAGGCGAACTCGATCATGGTGCCGAACCGGCGGACCAGTTCGCCGCGCAGCCGCAGGTCCGGCCGGCCGAGGCGGACCAGCCGCACCAGCCGCCAGGCCGACGACAAGAAGGCAATGACCGCAGCGGTCAAAACGACCGCGAAAACCGTGGTTTCAATAGGTGACATGGCGTTTTTTCCCTCGTTGGCGCCTACAGTTCACAAGGACCCTTGGCCATTTCCGCAAATTTCTTCGTCAGCAACGGAACGATCTGGAACAAATCGCCGACGATCCCGTAATGCGCGACCTCGAAAATCGGCGCATCGCGGTCGCGGTTGATGGCGATGATCAGATTCGCATCCTGCATGCCGACCAGGTGCTGGATCGCGCCCGAAATGCCGCAGGCGATGTAAATCTTCGGCCGCACCGTCTTGCCGGTCTGGCCAACCTGCCGCTCGTAGGGGATCCAACCGGCGTCCACCGCCGCGCGCGACGACGAAATCGTGCCGCCCAGCGTGTTGGCCAGCTCCTGCAAAATCGTGTAATTCTCGGGGCCCTGCATGCCGCGCCCGCCGGAGACGAGCACTTCGGCGCCGCCGATGTCGATGTGATCGGCCGCGTGCTCGTCGTGAATCACCTCGAGCACTTTGACCTTGATGTCTTCCTCTTTCATCTCGAGCGGTTCGTGAATGATTTCGCCCGTCGCGCCCGGCACGGCCTCGGGCTTGGGCATCACGTGCGGCCGCACCGAGGCCATTTGCGGCCGGTGCGTGCGGGTCAGAATCGTCGCCATGATGTTGCCGCCGAATGCGGGGCGCGTCTGTTCGAGCAGGCGCTGCTCTTTGTCGATCGTCAACCCGGTGCAGTCGGCGGTCAGGCCCGTCCGCAGCTCGGTGGCCACGGCGCCGGCGAGGTCGCGGCCGAGGCCGGTCGCGCCCATCAGCACCACTTCCGGTTTGTATTTGCGGACCAGATCGACGCAACCTTTAAGGTACGGCTCCGTGCGGTAGTTGTGCAGCAGCGGGCTGTCGACCACATAGACTTTCGTCGCGCCGTGCGCAAAAGCCTCCGGCGCCAGGTGGTCGACCTGGTCGCCCAGGATGAAGGCGCACAGTTCGACGTCGAGATCCTTCGCCAGCGTCGCGCCGACGCCGAGCAGTTCCCAACTGACGGTCGCCGCGCAGCCGTCCTGCTGTTCGACGAAGACCCAGACGCCGCGATAGCTGGCGTCGGCGGCCGGCCCGGTCGGCGCCTTCGGCTTGGCGTCCTTGAGCAGGCCTTGTTTTTCCATCTCGGCGAGGATGGCCAGCTCTTCGGGCGTGTAATAAATCTCGATCGCCCCGGCGGGGCAAATATTGATGCACTTCTTGCAGGCAATGCACTTCTCGAGGTCGATGACCGGCTCGCCCTTGGCGTTCATGAGGACCGCATCGGTCGGGCACTCGGCCTCGCAACGCGCGCCGCAGGCAATGCACTTGCCGACAATCAGCCGGGCTTTGCCGCGCGGCCGCTTGGGCTTCTTCGCTTTGGGTTCGGTGGTTTCGGTCATGGTATCGGGCCTCCGCGGCCTCGCCCGCCGCCCGCGATCGGACGGCGGCCGATGGGCCTAGTTGGAAAACGAAATCAAGTCTTTTTCGACCAGTTTGCGGATCAGCGTCTGCACGGCCCCGGCCGGGTCGTTCTCGCCGTCGCCGACGATTTCGCCGACGGCGCGCGTCGGTGCGAAAATCTTCTTGACATTGGTCGGCGAGCCCTTCAGGCCGAGCTGTTCGATCGGCAGGCCGAGGAACTTGTTGTCCCACACGGCGATCGGCAGGCTCTCGGCCTCGAGCCGCCGCGGCACGGCCGGATAGCGCGGCTCGTTGATTTCGCGTACGAGCGTCATCAGCGCGGGCAGTTTCGCCAGCACGACTTCCTTGCGGCCTTCGAGCTTGCGGCGGACCTTGATCGTCCGCTCCGCGGTGTCGACTTCGAAAATCTGGTCGACCAGCGTGAGCAGGCTGTACCGCAGGCGCACGGCCATGCCGGGGCCGACCTGCGCGGTGTCGCCGTCGATGGTCTGCTTGCCGCAAACGATCAGGTCGACGCGGCCGAACTCGCGTTCGATCCGCCGGATCGCCTCGGACAGCACGAAGCTGGTGGCCAGCGTGTCCGCGCCGCCGAACGCGCGGTCCGAAATCAACACGGCATCGTCCACGCCCAGCGCGAGGCACTTGCGCAACGTGGCGACCGAGTTCGGCGGCCCCATGGTGAGTGCCGTCACTTTGCAGCCGTACTTGTCTTTCAGGCGCAGCGCTTCCTCGACCGCGTGAATGTCGAACGGGTTAATAATGAATGGAACGCCCTCGCGAACCAGGGTGCCCGTGACCGGGTCGACCTTGACTTGCGTGGTGTCCGGCACTTGCTTGACCGAAACTACGACGCGATTGAGCTTCGGCGCAGAACCGTTGTTGCCGCTCATGACTGCAAATCCCTCTCGCTGTTAGGGTGGTGTTCATACGTCTTGAAAAACGAAACAGGAAGGCCGCGCGGTTGGCGGGACTCGGCGTCCCCGACAATCATCGTGTGTTTGCGGACCAGAGCGAACTCCCTGCGCTGCCGAAAAGACTCACGGAACGGGCTCAGTTCGCGGCGGATTATAGGGGTTTGAAGCGGCCTGTCAATCCCATCTTGAGCGATTCGTTTGCCGCCCGCGACGAGGGCGCGATGGCGTCGCGGCGACGGGCGGACCGCCGAAAGCCCAATGCCAGTCGGGCGTTCGCGACAATGTTAATTGGTTGCGAAAATCCTCTTGCATGTCGTTTGCTTTCGATGCACAATGCATCGGGGCGTTGGCGTCGCAGGCCAAGAAAAGAGTGTTGTTCCCGTGCGGTCCGTTCGAATTCGACTTGACTTTCAAACTGGTTTCTCTAAATTAACCGCCCTGAATCGTGTACTCGGTTAGGGCGCGGGAAACGTGTGTGGCGTTGAAAAATCAATACGGCGTTGATCGCGAGTCCGAAATCGTGCGGCGCCGAACGAAAGAACCGGAACCGGAAAACGAACCCGTAACTATTGAGGAAGAGGGATGCGATGAATAATTTGGCCAATATTTTTCAACATGGCGGGCCGCCGATCTACATTAACCTGGTCGTTTCGATGGTCGTTATCGCGACGATCATCGAACGCGGCGTCGTCCTCTTCAGCCAATACCGGGTCAACACCGAGAATTTCCTGCGCGCCATTCTCAACCTGGTCAAAAATAACCAGTTGGAGCGGGCCCTCAAGTATTGCGAGTCCACGAAACTGGCCGTGGCGAAAGTCTGCCGCGCCGGCCTGCTGAAGGCGAACCGCGGTTCGATGGAAATCTCGACGTCGATCGACGAAGAGTTGATGCGCGTCACGCCGGCGTTGGAAAAGCGCGTGGCCAACCTTTGGTCGCTGGCGAACATCGCCACGCTGATCGGCTTGATCGGCACCATCTTCGGTCTGATCCGGTCATTCAGCGGCTTGGCGTCGATCAGTCCCGAACAAAAGACAACCTTCTTGGCGCGCGGCATTTCCGAAGCGTTGTACAACACGGCGGTTGGCTTGACTATCGCCGTGTTCTGCATGATCGGCCATTTGCTGCTGTCCGGCATCAGCAAGAAATTGGTCCACGATCTCGAAATGAGCGCGGTGACGCTCGAGAATTACCTGGTTCAACAGCACACGGCCGACAAGAAGTAAAGCGGAACAAACGGCCGCTGGCAGTTGTCTAAGGAAATAGAGGACCGATGAAACCGACTTCGCAACGACCGGGCCGCCAACTGGACGACAAGCAGGCCGCGGCCCTGCTCATACGGCGAGCCTCCAAGAAACTCCCGCTTTTCCATTCCATGGAAGAATTGAACCTCGTTCCGTACCTCGACGTCATGGTCAACTTGATTATTTTCATGCTTGTCGCCATGTCGGCGTTTCTGCCCCTCGGCATCCTCAGCATCTTCCCGCCTGCGAGCGGCCAAGGGCAGGAGGCGAAAAACCAACAACCAGACGAGGGGAAGCCGCAACTGACGCTGACCGTTTTCATCACGACAAACGATTATACGATCGCCGGGATCGGCGGCGTGTTGCCGCCGATTACGAATCGGCCCGACGGCGACCACGATTACGCGGCACTGACGCAAAAAGCGCTCGAAATCAAAGACATGTATCCGACGGAACACCAAGTCATTATCGCCGCGGAACCAAACATTCGCTACGAAGTGCTCGTCAAGACGATGGACGCGGTGCGCAACAAGGACGACCGGATCTTGTTCGACAACGTCAAGTTATCGCCGGGCTTGAAGTGACGTAAAGTCGTGAGCTTGGCGGGGGAATTCAGATATGGTCAATGACCGAGGGATAGGCGGAAACGGCGAACCGGACGCCCCGGATTTCTTCGCCGCGCTGCAAATGGTGCGCAAGCGCCGGCGCAAGGTCAATCAGGCCAAGCGCGCCGCCGAGGAGATCACCTACCTCAACATCGTCGCGATGATGGACATGATGACCATTATCCTCGTTTTTCTGTTGAAGAGCGTTTCGTTCTCATCGTTTTCGGTGTCCGGTTCCGACGCACTGTCGCTGCCCTATTCTTCGACGCAAAATACGCCGATCGAAGCCGTGAAGATTTTCATCACCAAGCAAGAAGTCGTCGTCGAGGGCACGCGCGTCGCCGAATTGGCCAACGGCGTTATTCCCGACAAATATCTCGACGTCAATGCCGAAAGACCCACTGGGTACTTGATTCCCAATCTGAAAGAAGTCGTCACCAAGGAGGCCAATCGGCAATTACGGTTGGAGAAACTGGGCGAGAGATTTAAGTTTCAGGGGAATCTGACGATTTTGGCCGACAAGGATACGCCGTACCACGTGATCATGCAGGTTTTGTATTCCGCCGGTCAGGCCGCTGGCGGGACGGAGGAGCAGAAAATTTCCTTCGATAAGTTTCGCCTGATGGTCATGCGCACGGCGACCTAGTGGTTCTATTTCTTCTGGCGCCGGCCGTCTGGCCGCTCGCTGTGACGTTAAGGAGTGGGACATGACGGACCAAATTGCGGGGGCGGCGAATCGGCGCAAGAAACTGCTCGTCGACAAACAAACCCAGGGCCACCTGATTCAGTTGTTGGTGGCGTTCGCCCTCGTCATTCTAGTGCTCGTGCTGATGGTCGTGTTCTTCGCCTCCCACGGCAAGGCGGGGGCGTTGCCGTTATTGGTGTCGTTGTTGTTGTCGATGATTTTGATCCTCATCGGCGTTGCGTATCTCGGTCTGCGGTTCAGCAACAAGATCGTGGGGCCGATGTTCAATTTCGGCCGGAATCTGCAACTGGTTCAACGCGGCGACTACACGTCCGTGGTTCGCCTGCGGCACGGCGACGAATTTCAAAACACGGCGGGCGTTTTCAATCTCGCGCTGGACGCGCTGCGAGGCCGCGTTCAGGAAGACATCGCTTTTCTCGACAAGCTTTCCGCCGAAATAGCCAAGACGAGCGATGGGAATAAGGACGCGCTTCTGGGCGCCATCAAGGATTATCGCTCGACCAAAGAGCGGCACATAACCAAGGAGCCAAACTGAGGCCAGAATAAGGGGGGGCAAATGGCGACCAAAGAAGGCGGCGGTTTGGAACAGAAGGCGAAGAAGAACGACGCGGCGAACCAGGATTTCGATCTGGACGCCGATCTGGCCCGCCTAAAGAAGTCCAGCTATGTGTTGATCGCGGCGCTGATCATTTTGGTCGTCGCCTTTTTCATTTTGATGATCCTGAGCCTCTCCGGTTCCTTCGCGCTGCAGCAGAGCACGGACGCGCCGGCCGTTCTCAATTTCGTGTATCCGGTGAGCGACGGCGTCGCGGCGACGAAAGAGCCGACCGCCGAAACCGACATTATCGTCAAATTAAACAAGAAAGATCGGTTGTTCGAGGTCAAACGCATTCCCGGCTATGTGCGCGTCGAGTGGGATAGTCACGCGGGTTGGGTCGAAAGCGCCAAGGTCCGGTCGCGCCTCGAAGACGCTGCGGTCGGCGCCGGCTTGACCGGGACGCCTCTCGACGTGGTCGTCAAGGTGGAGTTGTTCCAGAAGGACGTGCTCGTCTCCGGCAAGGTCGTCAACAACGCCGATCGCGAACTGAAAAACATTAATATGATCGTCAACTTCCTCGACGAAAAACGAGACATTATCGCGACCGAGCAAACGACGATCGCCACCGGCGAGGCGATCAAGCCCGGCGATTCGGCGGCGTTCCACGTCATCGGCCACGGTTTGTTGGGCGCGGCCAAATTCGTCGCCTACGAAATTCCGGCCTTGGAATTGGCCCATCCGACCGCGCCGATCACGGCTGGCGAAGAAGCGCCCCCGGCGGCGGCTCCGGCGGCCGCCCCAGCGGCTCCGGCCGCCGCTTCGCCCGCCAAGCCGAAGGCCGTCAAGAAAGGCAAGTAGGCCGCACGATTCGAGATAACAACAAAGGCCCCGTTGCGGCGGGGCCTTTGCTTTCAAGCCTTCGCGCGCACTACCAGCGCATCAACATCGTACCCCAGGTGAACCCGGCGCCGAACGTCGCAAACCCGACGAGCATGCCGGGTTTGATCAGCTTCTTTTCCAGCGCCTCGTGGAGCACGATCGGCAGCGTCGCCGCCGTGGTGTTGCCGTACTTCTGAATGTTGTGCAGCGTTTTCTCCGGCGGGATGCCCAGGCCCTGGCAGGCGAATTCGTTGATGCGCAGGTTGGCCTGATGAAACGCCCAGAAGTCGACGTCGGCGACGGTCACGCCGGCCTTGGCGCACGCCGCCTGCATCGACTCCGGCAGGCGGCGGATCGCGTGCGCGAACACCAGCGGCCCTTTCATCTGCGGATAAATGCGTTTCTCGTCGAGCATCTTATGCGTCAGCCGCGGGTGAAAAACGGACCCCTCCGACTCGACCCACAGCGCCTTCGCATATTTGCCGTCGCCGTGCAAATCCGTGGCGATGACGCCCTTGTCCGGTTCGTCGGTCGCCTGCGCGATCATCACGCCCGCGCCGTCGCCGAAGATGACGGTCACGTCGCGGCCGCGCGTGGTGAAATCGAGCGCCGTCGAATGCAGTTCGGTGCCGGTGATCAAGATCGTTTTGAACAACCCCGTCCGGATCCAAGCGTCGGCCACGGCCATCGAGTACAGGAAACCGGTGCACTGGTTGCGGATATCCATGACCGCGCAGCCGTTGAGTCCCAGTTTTTCCTGAATGAAGCAGGCCATGCCCGGGAACGTGTGGTCGGGGCTGAGCGTCGCCGAGATGACCGCCTCGATCGACGTCTTCTCGATGCCCGCCTGCTTCAGCGCCCCGGCGAACGCCTTCTCGGCCATGTCGGCGCCGGACATGCCTTCGGGCGCATATCGGCGCTCCTTGATGCCGGTGCGCTGGACGATCCATTCATCGCTGGTGTCCATCAACTTCGCCAGATCGTCGTTGGTCACGACGCGTTCGGGCACGTACATGCCCACTCCGGTGATCTTCATATTCGGCATGATCGGCTCCTGAGATATTGCCGGCCGACACGGCGGTCCGGCGTCGTCAATTCGCTAGAGCTTAATCTTCCGCAAATAATCCGCAACCACTTCCGGCGGCGTCGGATTGATGAAATACCCGGTGCCCGATTCGAAGCCGCCGACCCGCGTCAACCGCGGCGTGATTTCGATGTGCCACTGATAATACGGCAGGTTCTCTTCCTGCAACGGCGCGTTGTGCAGCACGATGTTGTACGCAAAAACGCCGAGCGCGCGCTCCAGCAGCCGCATGACGCGCCACAGGATTTTCGCCAGAAACGTCAATTGGTCGTCGCGACAGGTCTGGAACGCGGCCATCGGCACGCGCGGCACCACCCAGAGTTCGAACGGGAAGCGGCTGGCGAACGGCGCGATCGCGACGTAATCCGGGTTTTCCGTCACGAGCCGCTCGCCGTAACGCAATTCCTGGTCGATGATATCGAGGTAGACGTTGCGCTCCTTGAAATGGAAATATTCCTTCGCCCCGTTCAATTCTTCGAGCGCGTTCTTGGGCACGATCGGCAGCGCGATGAGCTGGGTGTGGCTGTGCGGCTGCGTCGCGCCGGCCAGGCGGCCGTCGTTCTTGAAGATGAGGATGTACTGCAACCGGATGTCGCGGCGCAGGTCGCGGATGCGTTCGCGGATCGCGCGCAGCACCAGTTGAATCTCGTTCTCGTTGAATTGGGCGAAATGCCGGTTGCGATCGGGCGTCTCGACGATGACCTCGTGCGCGCCGATGCCGGTCATCTTGTCGTACAACCCCACGCCTTCGCGCCGCAATTCGCCCTCGACGCGCAACGCCGGAAACTTGTTGGGGATGACGCGCACGAGCCAGCGGCGCTGGGGCGAGCTTTCGTCGTAGTAGGTCAGAATCGCCGGCGGCGTCAGGTGCTCGTTGCCCGGCAGAAACGGGTCCACCTCATCGATTGGCGGATCGGGTTCGCGGCTGATGCCGGCGGGGCGTTTCGCGCGCTCGGTGGCGATAATCACCCAGCGGCCGTTGATCGGGTCTTTGCGAAGTTCGGGCATGGTCCCTCGTGGCGGCGCCGCGGCGCCGCGCGGTTCAGCGCACGCTTCCCAACGTGACAGTCAACGCGAGCCGCTTCGTTCCCTCGTTTTTCAAATGGAACCGGTTGCCGAACGCCAGGGCCGTCCCCTGATACGTGCGTTCGAAACCGCCCTCGCTCTGGCTCACGGTCTCCACCGGGAAATGCCACAATTCGCACGGCTCGCCGCCCGCGAAATCCGCGGTCAAATTCTTCCACTCGTCGCCGAGCCGCACGCGGTCGACGCGTTCGTGCACGCCGCTTTGATTCATGCGCTGCCGCACGCCGTCGATTTCGAGCCAGCGGTCCGGCGCGTCGGCGGCCAGCAGCGTCACGTTCCACTGGCGCACCAGCCAGAAATCCATCGCCTCGCCGCGATTGACGACGGTCGTTTCCACTTCCATCCACGGTTCGTCCGCGGCCACGACGAAGCGCTTGCGCAAAACGACCGGGTGCTTGACGCCGCCCGGGTACAACCCCCCTTCCCGCTCGACTTCCACGACGAAGGTCTTGCCCTTCCGTTTGGCCGACAGCAGCTTGAACGGCTGGTTGACGAAATCCGACAACTCGCCGTAGCGCGTCGTCGCAAAACCCGCGGCGTCCGACCATGGCGCCAGGAAATGGTCGAGCGCGCTGTAACGCGTGTACCAGTCGTAGAAGAGCATCTCGGCCAGGCCCTCTTCCTTGACCCGCACGATGTCGTGAATGCTCTTGGGCTGGCCCGTTTCCACCGGCGCTTGCGTGATTTTGTCGTGATAGATCTCGCGGCGCCGCGTGAGCACGTCGGTGAGGGCGTGGCCGGTCCGCCGGTCCACGAATTCGTAAATGCTGCCGCCGTACGACGGTTTGATCACGACGCTCATGTGCCGCGTGTCGATGACCGCCTCGGCCGCGCCGTCGGCGTCGTGGTCGACGACTTCGAGCGTCGGCAGCCCGAGGATTTCGTCGGCCAGGTTCTCGCTGCGGTACATCTCGCGGGCCACGCCGTCGCGCAGATAGTTGAGGTACAAGCCGCCGAACATGCCGTGCCAATAGGCGCAATTGCACTGCGCCCGCAGCGCATGGGTGCGCGCCGCCGCGGCGGCCGGATGGTCCGGCGCCTGTTGCAGCGCGGCGCGCGACTTTTTCGAGGCGCGGATCATCCGTTTGTGCAGGCGGTTCGCCTCCTGATATTTGCCGAGGAAATTGTCCCAAAAGCCGCCGCGCACGAACGGCATCATCCGCTCCCACGTGCCGTCGCGTTTGGCGTCCTGGTGCAGCTTGGCCAACTCCAGGCCGGCGTCGACCGGCAACGCCCATTCGGTCATTTCATGATAGCTGGCGGTCGGCAAATAGATGCGGCCCGTCGGGAGCTCGGAGTCCAAAATTTCCGCGAAATGCGCCGTGGCGATATCGTCCGCCTCCTCCAGCGCCGTGAAAAATTTCTCGAGCCACTTCTTTTCGTAGACCCATTCGTAGGTGTCCGGCCAGAGGCCGAATTTCTCGCCGTCGTCGGCGTAGGTCGCGACCGGCGCCTGAAACCGGTTCTTCATCTCGCGCAGGTAATGGACGATCTTTTCCGCCGTGTCGAACGGGATCTTGTAGCGCAGCACGCGGTCGATCGGGAACACGGCCGTCGTCTCGCCGTTTCGTTCGGTGATGTAGTAGCCGGCGATTTTTTCCTTCGGCACGCCCGCAAAACGAAAGTGCGTCTCGTCGGCGATGGTGAATTCGACGCCGGCCGCGCGCAGCAGGGTCGGCAGCGCCGGTTCCCAGATGCGTTCGGTCAGCCAGATGCCGCGCACCTTCGCGCCGAGCCGTTCCCTGGCCCAGCGGTTCATGCGCGCGAGTTGCTCCAGCGCGTCGTCGTGCGGCACGGCGGACAGAATCGGCTCATAGAAACCGCCGCCGAGGATCTCCACTTGCCCGGATTCCGCCAGCGCCGCGAGGCGATCGAGATACTCCGGCCGATGTTCTTCGATCCATTCCAGCAGGCAGCCGCTATGATGCAGCGACGCCTTGATCTTGGGGTGGCGGCCCAGGATGTCCAAAAACGGCGCGTAACATTTGGCGAACGCCTCCTCGAACACATGGGCGAAATTGCCGACCGGTTGGTGGTCGTGAATGCCGAACGTCAAACGGACACGGTGCTGATTGGTCAACTCATACGCTCCAGTGGATGCTGTCGTAGCTTTCGTCGGGCACATCGAGACGGATGCGGCCATTCTTCGGGAAACGGTCTTCCTCGACTTCGCTTTTCGTCAAGCGCACGATGAAGGAAAGTTCGTCGCCGGCGCGGACGTCCGGCACGCGGAACGGAATCGCCAATTCGGCGATCTCGTCGATCGCCAAGCTGTCGATTTCGCCGGCCGGCCGCCAGCCGCCGCCTTCGGGAACCCAGATTTCGCAGCGTTTTCGCGCCGGCGGGCCGAAGCGGAACGCAAAGCGCAACTCCCGTTCGACGCGGCCGATGATGTGCACGCGCGCCTGCAACTCGCCGCCGACCAGGCGCAGGTCGTCGGCCGGATCGAGCCGCAGATACAGGTTCTCCGCGTCGAAGCCGAAGTACAGCGCCGACAGCAGGTTTTTGGAAAGGTGCATGCTGCCGCGCGCCTTGGTCAGGTCGAGGAAACCGGCGTCGGCCCATTCGTAAAATTGCGTGATGCGGCCGTCGAGCGTCGGGCGGATCAACGCGAGCGGCATGGCGATCAGGACGTTTTCTTTGTCGACGTGAATCGGATCGTCGAGGAACGACGGCGGGTTCTCGCCGAGCGCCAGATGGACGTTGGCCAGCTTTTGCCGGAACAGGCGATCGAAATCCGCGTCGTTGTCGCTGTTGAAATCGTCGTCGTACCACCAGAACCAGTCGGACCCCTCCGCCTGATAAAGCTGCTCGGTCGCCGCCTGCAACTGCGCCGGCGTGGCGCCGCCGGCCTGCCGCACGGCCTCCAGATGGCTGCGCGTGCGGTCGACCAGCGACCAGGCGCGATTTTCCTCGGGGCCGCCGATCCAAATCCCGAAGTTGCTGTTAATCCAACTGCCGCTGTGCAGCCGGGCCAGCGTTTTTTTCGGTGGTTTTTCCGCCAGCGCCTGCGACATCGACACCGCACGGAACCGCTTGTCCGCGGTCAACGCCGTGTACAGGCCGTCAAGAAACGCTTCGCCGCCGCCCGCGTAGTACTCCCACGGGTTTTCGCCGTCGAGAATCACGCTGACCACGCCGCCCGGCGCCGCCTCGGCAATGCGGCCGAAATGGCCGACGAAGTCGCGTACGGCCGCGGCCGGATCGTTTTTGGCGTAGGTGAAGCCGATCAGGTCGGAGAGATACCGATCGCGGAAAAACACCGCGACGCGCGCGCCCTGGTATTCCGCGTAGTAGGGCTCGAACAAGTTTTCGCGTTTCGCGCCGCCGTCGAGGCTGCGAAAGAGAATGCCTTCGTCGGTGGCGATCCACCGCACGCCGGCGCCCGCCAGATAGGGAACGATCTCCGGGCAGACCGAGCCTTCGCTGGGCCACATGCCGCGCGGCGGCCGGCCGAAGGCGTCGGCGAAATAATGCACGCCGCGTTCGATTTGCATGCGCGCGTCTTCGGCGAACGAGAAATCGCCGTGCAGCGGCGTGTCGGGCATGCTGCGGCGCACGACCTGCGAGCCGACCAGGATCGGCAGAATCGGGTGGTAGAACGGGCTGGTGGAAAATTCGACCGCGCCGGCCGCCTGCAATCCGCGCCAGCCGTCGACGATCCGCCGGACGATGTCGGCTTGCGCCTCGAGCAGTTGCGCCTTGTCCGCTTCCGAGTACCCCATGCCCTTTTCGAACAGCGCGGCGAGGCGCGGGTCGCGCCGGGCGGTGAAGCCGCACCACGAGAGGTTGAACCACACTTGCAGGTCGAGGAAATCCTGCGGCGAGAACAGCTTGTTGGCGCGGTCGAGCGTCGGCGCGTCGACGCGCGTGCCCCGCCGATCCAACAAGCGCGCGTAACCCGGGTTCGGCCGCACCATCGTTTCCCAGTTGGACATGAAAAAGTAGCGCAGCACGAACTTGCGCTCCGTTTCGTCCAGGGCGGCGGCGGGCTTGCGCGACAGCGTCAGAAACACGTCGTCGAGGTCCGGCCGTTCCACGTAGGCGCGCAGTTGCGCCAGGAGGCTGGGCACGACGTTGATCGTGCAGGCGAACGCCGGATGGCGATCGAGCATCGCCGTCATGTCGAGGTAGGCTTTGGTGGCGTGCAGGCGCACCCAGGGCAAACTCACGCGGCCGGTCGGATCGTCCAGGTAATACGGCTGGTGCATGTGCCACAAAAAGGCGATTCGCAGCGGTTCGTTCATGAAAGGATCTCAACCCCCCGCGGCACGACGGTCACGCCGTTGTCGGTGATGGTGAAGCCGCGCTCCAGGTCGCGCATCGCGTCGTAGCCGATTTCGCTGTGCGCCGGGATGCGCACGTATTTGTCGATGATGCAGCGGCGCAGCCGCGCGTGGCGGCCGATCTCGGCGCCCTCGAAGATGACGCTCTCGGAGACCTGCGAGAAGCTGTTGATGCGCACGAACGGACTGATAATCGAGCGGTCGATGTGCCCGCCGCTGACGATGCAGCCCTCGCTGACCATGCTGTCCGTCGCGAGGCCGATGCGCCGCGACCGCTCGTCGGCAAAAACGAATTTCGCCGGCGGCCCCTGCAGCGAATACGTGTGCAGCGGCCACAGGCGGTTGTACAGATCGACGATCGGCTGGACGCTGACCAGGTCCATCGACGCGTCGAAATACGCCTCGATGTCGCCGACGTCGCGCCAGTAGCCGCGCTCGCGCTCGGGCTGCCCCGGCGGCGAATTGGCGGCGAAGTCGTACACGAACACGCGCCGGTCTTCCATCATCCCCGGGACGATGCTCTTGCCGAAATCGTGCGCGCTCTGCGGGTCGCGCGCGTCGCGCTCGATCTCCTCCAGCAACGCGTCGGTGCGAAAGATGTAATTGCCCATGCTCGCCAGCACGCGCGACGGATCGCCCGGAATCGTCTTCGGGTTCGCCGGCTTCTCCTCGAAGCCGACCATGCGCCAATCGGCGTCGACTTCGAGAATGCCGAACCGGTGCGCTTCCTGCACCGGCATGGGAATGGCGACGATCGTCGCGTCGGCCTTTTTGTCGACGTGGTACGCCAGCATCTGCCGGATGTCCATTTTGTAGATATGGTCGGCGCCAAAGACGCACATGTGCGCCGGGTTTTCGTCGCGGATCGCGTGAAAATTCTGAAAGATCGCGTCGGCGCTGCCCTTGTACCAATCGGGGCCGGTGCGCATTTGCGCGGGGGAGATGTCGCAGAAGAAGCCGAACTGCGAATTGAGGCGGTAGCCGCGGGCGACGTGCCGGATCAGGCTGTCCGCCTTGTATTGCGTAAGAATTTTGATCTTGAAAAAGCCGCTGTTGATGAAATTGGAGAGCACGAAGTCGATGAGGCGATACCGGCCGCCGAACGGCACGGCGGGTTTGGCCCGGTGCAGGGTCAGCGGCATCATCCGCTTGCCCTCGCCGCCGGCGAGAATCATGGTCAGCACGTTGTTCACATTGATGGCCATGCGCTTTACCCTCTTGGCGGTTTCGCCGCGGCGAAGGCGAGCATGCCCGCGCCGATGGTTCCCGCGTCGTTGCCGAGCAATGCCCGTTCGATCCGCACGCGCTCGCCCGGTATGCGATACGCCCGCCGCCGCACTTCTTCCCGCAGCGGCTCGTACAGCAGGTCGAACGCGGCGCTCACGCCCCCGCCGATAACGAACAACGGCGCGTTCAATATGTTTAATACCGAAGCCATCGCCATGCCGAGATACCGCGCCGCTTTGTGCAACACCGCGCGGCTCGTCTCGCAGCCGGCGCAGGCCGCCTCGTACACCATCTTCGGCGTGACCGCCAGCGGGTCGCCGCCGGCCAGCTCGCGCAACACGCTCCCCTGCCCCGCCGCCAGCGCGGCCCGCGCCTCGCGGACCATCGCCGGCCCCGACGCGTACTGCTCGACGCAGCCCCAACTGCCGCAGCCGCACGGATGGCCCTCGGGCTCGACGATCACGTGGCCGATCTCGCCCGCCATGCCCCACGCGCCGCGCCAGATGCGGCCGTCGAGGATAATGCCGCCGCCGATGCCCGTGCCCAGCGTGAGCAGCACCATCGACGCCGCGCCCCGGCCCGTGCCGTGCACGTATTCGCCGAGCGCCGCCAGGTTCGCGTCGTTGTCGATGGCCACCGGCAGGTCGACGATTTTGGCGAGCGGGCCGCACAAATCGACGTCCAACCAGCCCGGAAAATTCGGATTCTGACTGATGATGCCGGTCTCCGGGTAGATGCCACCGGGGCTGCCGATGCCGACGCCGAGCACCGCGTCGCCGGTTTCCTTCCGCAGCTCCGCCACCAACGCGGCGATGCGTTCGATCACCGCCGCCGGCGGACGGTCGGCGCCCGTGGCGACCCGCCGCGTCGCGAGCGCGCGGCCGTCGCGATTCATGAGCGCCGCTTTGATCTCAGTGCCGCCCAGGTCGACGGCGATGACGGTTTCGTTCATGAGGGCGTGTCCTTGATGTAGATGTCGCGCAATTGGCGGCAGCGGCCCTGCCAGTCGAGGCCGTAGCCGATGACGAACCGGTCCGGAATGCGAAAACCGACCAGCGGCTCGTCGACGGCGGAAAGCCGCGGCCGCTCTTTCGCGAGCAGCACCACGCCGGCGACGCTGACCGCGCCGCGCGCCCGCAAATGGTCGCGGCAAAACTCGAGGGTGCGGCCGCTGTCGAAGATGTCGTCGACGACCACCACGTCGGCGCCCGCCACGTCGCCGGCCAGATCGGCGACGAGCTTGAGTTCGCCGCCGGTTTCCGCGCCGTTGTAGCTGCTGACGCGCAGGAAATCGAGCTTCACGTCCGCTTGCAGTTCCCGCACCAAATCCGCCAGAAAGAAGACCGCGCCGTCCAGCACGCCGACGAATTTCGTGTGGCAATCGCGGACGCGCGGGCGCAACTCGTCGGCCAGTTCCTTCGTGCGACGCCGGATTTCATCGTGCGTCAACAGGCGGGAAAATCCCTCGGGAATCATGGCCGGCCCCTTCGTCCGCGACGTTACGTTGTCTAAAAATAAGGCCGATTCGCCGGCCGGGAAACCAACCGCGACGGCCCCCCTGCCGCGACGGCCCCGACCGCGTTGCATTTTAATCAATTGCGCCGATTTCGCCAGCCCGGAAGTTGAGCCGGCCCAAGCGAAGCCCGTCAAAGCGCGAGTCGCGTCTATTTTGCACGGGTCCGTCTGACCGATCGGACATGTCTGACTCGCCCGACGTGTCAGACGCCCCTGATTGCCGATGCGGCGCGGACCCGTGGCAATTCGCCTTGCCGCGCGCTCGCGCCCCGCGTCGCCGGACGATTTGCGGCTGCGAAAGCCGCGGCATCAACGCTGTTGTTTTGAAGAAGAAAATTAGGACCTATTCTTTCGACTCACGCCTACAGTCGCGCGCCGAGCGTGGCCGGGGAGTTGAGCGCCATACTGTCGGCGCTCAATGCCGATACAGCGCCCAGGCGACGACGACGGCATACAGGAACAGGTTGATGATCATCGGCTTGTCCGTCACCAGCACCTGTTCGAGCGTGTGATAGCCCTCTTTGACGTGGACCAGATAGAGATAGCGGAAGATGCCGTAGAGGACGAACGGCACGGTGTAGGCCAGATCGCCGGTGCCGAATTTCCAAATCGTCTCGGGCGACCGCGTGTACAGCGTGTACGCGACGAGCAGCGCACTGGTGATGACGGCCGTCATCTGGTCGAGCAGATGCGGGTTGTACTCGGCGAGCGTCTTGCGGTGGCCGACGGCGTCATCCTGCAGGACGCGGATTTCCAGACTGCGTTTCGAGAGCGCGATAAACAGCGACAACAGCATGGCGCAAATCAGCAGCCAACTGGAAATCTCGACGGAGATCACCGCGGCGCCGGCCACCACCCGCAGCACGTAGCCCGCCGCCACCGTGAACAAATCGACGATGACGATGTTCTTGAGCCCCAAGCTGTAACCGACGCTGATCGCCACGTACGCCAACGCCGCCCACCCGAAATGGCGATTCAACAGAAACGCCAAAAACAGCGACGCCGCGTACAACGCCGCGCTCGCCGTCAGCGCCGCGCGGATCGACAAACGGTCGGCCGCGACCGGCCGGTCGGCTTTGACCTGGTGCAGGCGATCGCCTTCGCGGTCGACCACGTCGTTGAGCAGATAACCCGCGCCGCTCAGGCCGCAAAACAAGGCGAACGCGGCCACCGATTTCGACACGTGCGCCAAATGGCCGATGTGCTGTGCAAACACGACCGGCGCGAAGACGAGGATGTTTTTCGCAAAGTGGCGCGGCCGCATGCCGATGAAAATTTCACGCCAGGTCGCGGACATGGACGAACTACTCATCGCTTTCCGACTCCGCCTCCGCGGCCGGCCGGGGGGCGACCTCGCCGGTCGGCGTGAGCGGCTGCAATTCCTGCCGCTCGAACGGTTCTTCCCGGCCTTCCTCGAAGGACAAATAGATTTTCCCGGTGAAAATATCGTAGCGCGACACGCGGCCGATGCCCTTGGGCGACATCACGCGTTTGCCGACCTTCGGCAGGCCGACGCGGAAATCGGCGTAGATATCCTGCTCGTACGACAAACAGCACAGCAGCCGCCCGCAGCCGCCCGAGACCTTCGCCGGGTTCAGCGACAGCCCTTGGTCTTTCGCCATGCGGATCGACACCGGCGAGAAGTTGGGCAGCCAGCCCGAACAGCAGAAGACGCGGCCGCAGACGCCCAATCCGCCGAGAATCTTCGCCTCGTCGCGCACGCCGATCTGGTACATCTCGATGCGCGTGCGCAAGCGCTGCGCCAAGCGCCGCACCAACTCGCGAAAATCGACGCGGCCTTCCGCGGTGAAGTAAAAAATGGCCTTCGAACCGTCGTACACGTACTCGGATTTGACCAGTTTCATCGGCAGGTTGTGCTCGATGACGGCCTGCCGGCAGACGCGCAACGCTTCGGTCTCGCGCGCCTTGAATTCCTGCGCCCGGCGCAGGTCGTCGTCCGACGCCTTGCGCTCGGCCTTCGCCGGCGCGTCGGGCAACGTCCATTCGCCTTCCTGCGGGGCGTCGACGGCGCTGCCCAGCCGCGCGCCGCGTTCGCCCTCAACGACGAGCACATCGCCGCAGGCGATCTCCAAGCGGCCGGCGTCGTAACTGTAAACCCGGCGGCTGCCGGGAAAGCGTATTTTCACGATTCTCATCGGGGCAATCTTCCTTTCGCAAAATCGGTCGGCGCCGGCGACAGCAACTCCACGCACAAACCGGCCGCGATCGCCGGCTTCGCGATGTTGCGTTCGACCAGGCGCCGCGCCCGCGCCAAGGATCGGATTTTGCGCGCTAATGCGTCAATTGTCATCCGCCCCGCATATTGAGCCACGGCCGCTTGCGCGTCGCGGTTGCGCAGTCGCCGCGAATCGCCCGTCGCGCGCCACGCCGCGGCGTCGCGCACGAAGCCGGCCAGCAGTTCGACCGCGTCAACCAAACCCGGGTCGGTCTCCAGCATTTTTTCGGCCAGCGCCAGCGCCGCCGCGACATCGTTGGGTCTGGCCCCGGCCAACGCGTCGAACAAGGCGAGGCGCGGCCCGCGCAGGAATTCGACGTCGAGCGTCGCGGCGCGCCCGACGCTGCCCTCGGCGAGCGCGGCAATCAGCGCCGCGTCTTCTTCGCCGGCGCTCATGTTCGCGGCGACCCACGCGCGCACTTCTTCTTCGGCGAGCAAGCCGAAGCGCAGCGTCTGGCAACGGCTGACGACCGTCGGCAACAACTGGTGCGCCGCACTCGACGTCAGAATGATCGCCGTTCGCGCGTTCGGCTCTTCCAGGGTTTTCAGCAGGGCGTTGGCCGCTTCGGGGTTCATCTGCTCGGCGTCGGCGATCAGGCAGACCTTCACGCGGCCTTCGTACGGCGCGTATTGCAGCGTTTTGATCAGCTCGCGGATTTGCTCGATGAGGATAAATTTTTTGTCTTCGAGCTTCGCGATTTCGTGAAAATCCGGATGATTCCCCTGCGCCATCTTGCGGCAACTGCGGCACGCGCCGCAGGCGTCGTCCGGACGGTCGAGACAGTTGAGCGCAGCGGCGAAGGTGCGCGCGACCGTGTGCTTGCCGACGCCCGGCGGCCCCGTGAACAGATACGCGTGCGCGACCGTGCCGCGCTGCATCGCCCGGCGCAACGATTCGATGATGCGCGCGTGCCCGCGGATGTCGGCGAAACCACTCACGGCGCGCTCCGCGCCAGCAGCTCGTCGAGCGCCGCGCGCGTTTGCGCCCACACGGCGTCCGCCGGCGGCGCCGCGTCGATCACGCGGAAACGCTCCCGATGACGCTGCGCCAGCAAGAGATAGCCTTCGCGCAACTTGCGGTGGAAGGCGAGCGCCTCGCGCTCGAAACGATCTTCGCGGCCGGCCGGCGCCTGGTCGGCGATCCGCGCGCGAGCCCGGGCCAGGCCGATCTCGACCGGCAGGTCGTAGAGCAGCGTCGCATCCGGCTGCAACCCGCCGGTGGCCAGCGCGTTGAGCTGTTCGACGAGTTCGCCGCCCAAACCGCGTGCGTGGCCCTGGTAGGCCCAGGTCGAATCGGCGAAGCGGTCGCACAGCACGACCGCCCCTTCCGCGAGCGCCGGCCGGATTTTCTCGGCCACATGCTGCGCGCGCGCCGCAAAATAGAGGAAAAGCTCGGTCATCGGCGCCATGCCCTGGTTCTCGGCGGTCAACAGCACGGCGCGAATCTGGTCGCTGATGATCGTGCCGCCGGGTTCGCGCGTCTTGACCACGCGCCGCCCGCGCGTTTGCAGATAGTCATACGCCCGCGCGATCTGCGTCGATTTTCCCGAGCCTTCGGGGCCCTCGAAAGTGATGAACAACCTTTTGCCTCATAAATTAATAAGACCTATAGGACCTATAGGACCTATAAGTCATATTGGCCGGCGCTGGCAAATGACGCGGCGCCGGATTCACTGGCCACCGGCCACTGGCCACCGACCGCTTACTTCACCACCCCCAGCTTTTTCCCCACCTTCACGAACGCGGCAATCGCGCGGTCGAGGTGCGCCGTTTCGTGGGCGGCGGAGATTTGCACGCGAATGCGCGCTTTGTCCTTCGGCACGACGGGGTAAAAGAAGCCTTTGACGTAGATGCCCTCGGCCAGCATCGCGTTGGCGAAATCCTGCGACAGCTTGGCGTCGTAGAACATCACCGCACAAATCGGGTGTGTGCTGTCGAGCACCGTGAAGCCGGCGTCCTTCATCTTGGCGCGGAAATATTTCGTGTTGTTCGCCAGCTTATCGCGCAAGGCCGGCGAGCCGGCGATCAGATCGAGCGCCTTGAGCGTGGCGCCGGCAATCATCGGCGCGAGCGTGTTCGAGAACAAATACGGCCGGCTGCGCTGGCGGAGCAGATCGACGACCTCTTGCCGCGAGGCCGTGAACCCGCCGGAGGCGCCGCCCATCGCCTTGCCGAGCGTCGAGGTGACGATGTCGACGCGGCCGATGACGTTCTGGAAGTCGATGGCGCCGCGGCCGGTCGGCCCGAAGAAGCCGGTGGCGTGGCTGTCGTCAACCATCACCATCGCGTTGTACTTTTCGGCCAGATCGCAAATCTGATCGAGCTTCGCGATGTAGCCGTCCATCGAAAACACGCCGTCGGTGGCGATCATCCGCCGCCGTTTGCCCTGCGTTTTCTTGAGCAAGTCCTCGAGTTCGTTCATATCGCCGTTGGCGTAGCGATGGCGCCCGGCCTTGCACAGGCGAACCCCATCGATAATCGACGCGTGGTTGAGCGCGTCCGAAATGATCGCATCTTCCTCGCCGAGCAACGTCTCGAAGAGGCCGCCGTTGGCGTCGAAACACGAGCTGTACAAAATGGCGTCGTCGAACCCGAGCCACTTGGCCAACCGCTGCTCGAGCTTCCGGTGCAGATCGAGCGTGCCGCAGATGAAGCGCACGCTGCTCATGCCGAAGCCGTAGCGATCGAGCGTCTGTTTCGCCGCCTCGATCAGCGCCGGGTGGTTCGCCAGGCCGAGATAATTGTTGGCGCAGAAATTGAGCACGCGCCCCTCGGCCACGTCGATCTCGGCCCATTGCTGGCCGAGAATGGGCCATTCGATCTTGAACAGGCCGTCCGTTTTGATCTGCGCCAGCGTCGCCTGCAATTCGTCTTTCACCGCGCCGTACATCGCCATCCTCCTTGCAGCTCACAAATCGAGAATCACCTTGCCGCAATTTCCCTGCCGCATCAGTTGAAAGCCTTTTTCGTATTCGTCGAACGGGAAATGGTGCGTGATGATTTCCTGCAGCTTGATGTTCGTGTTTTTCAACAGGCCGGCCATGCGGTACCATGTGTCGTAGATGTGCCGGCCGCAAATGCCGTGAATGCGGATCGCCTTGAACACGATTTCCTCGGAAATGTCGAACGCGACTCGTTCGCTCGGCAGGCCCAGCAGCACCAAATCGCCGCCCGGATGCACGCTCTCGATCGCCGCGCGCACCGACGCCGCGCTGCCGGCGATTTCGATAACGACGTCGGCCCCCTTCCCGCCCGTGATCTTGCGGATTTCCGCGGCCACGTCGGCGACCTCGTTCACGTCGATCACGTGCGTCGCGCCGACGCGTTTGGCCAGGTCGAGGCGGTATTTGTTGCCCTTGTCCAGCGCGATGACCTGCGCCGCGCCGATCGCGTGCAGCACCGTGACCGCGAGCAAGCCGACCGGCCCGCAACCGAAGACGACCACCTTTTTTGTCACACAATCCGCCGCGAAGACCGCGTGCACGGCGTTGCCGAGCGGATCCTGAATCGCCGCGACTTCCGGCGGCACGGCCGGGTCGTTCTTCCAGAGGTTCACTTCCGGCAGCGTCAAGTACTCGGCGAACGCGCCGTCGCAATCGTAGCCGAGGCCGAGCCAGTCTTCGCAGATGTGCGCCTGGCC
>CAZHPN010000061.1:0-26842 GCA_964534375.1 uncultured bacterium
CCTTTTTTTCGACGCCTGTCCGCCTGCCAATGCGGCGCCTGCCTGCCCCTCCCCGTGTCGGGGAGGGGCGGGAAATTTCGGCGAAAGCCGAAATTTCCGGGGAGAGGTCTGCGCGACCAACAAAGAGCGCAATTCTGCGCCATTTGAAGCATCGCGGCGTTTAATCCTAAAGCCTATGCCCCGTGTCGGGGAGGGGCAGGAAATTTCGGCGGAAGCCGAAATTTCCGGGGAGTTTCCCCGCTCCGCACCGCGGGCTCCGGACGCCTCCGCCCGGTCGCTCCGGTCGAAATGACGACGCGGAGCCGCCTAAGGGGGCGGAAGACACAACAGGGGCGAACCCTGCGTCACGCGCGCGCCGTGCACGCCGAGGCGGCTGGCGGCCGCGGCGAAAATAGTTCGGCCGGTTCGGGGCTGACGGCTACTGCCTCCACTGAGGAAGGGCCCAGTAGGTATTGAAAACGATCTCTTCCGGCTCGGCATCCGGGTTCGCCGGATCGACCTTCAGCATTTCCCATGTTGTGACGGCGAGAACATTATCCCAGGTCGAGCGGAGCCTGAACGACCCGTGAGCGGTTGTGAACACTCCCTTTCCTTGAATCTGTTCAAGCAACCAGTTCATTTCCGTCGCATTTTTTTCGAATATCGCCCGGTGTTCCTTCGATCCCTGTTTTTGTCTTTTCACGCGAGTCACATTGCGTTCGCTCTTGTTGGTCATTTCCCGTCATTCTCCTTTTCGGCAAAGTCTGCCCGGTGCGGCACAGAACTGGTTTTTCAGCCCGAAGCGTCACGCGGAGTACAGAGAGCGCGTCGGCCCGAATGCAAGCGCGATCGCGGGTCAGGGCGTCAACTCGACGTGCGCGACCTCGACGCCTTTGCCGTCCGGCGCCGCGGCCGGCGTGACGACGCCGACGCCGCTCTTCTGGAGCGCGGCCGTCAAGGCGGACAAGGCCTCGCAGGAATCGCCGCCGCCGTCGATCGTCAGGTTTTCATCCTGCAGATCCAGGACCAGGGAACGCCCGCCGTCGCGGACCGTCACCCGGATCGCCGCCGAAAGAAAATCCGTATCGTCCGTGTGCCCGCCGGTGGTCGTCGACTGTTGCGCACGTTTCAAGACTCCGGACGCCTGGACCGCCGTTTCCGCACGCTCTTCCTGGCCCGCGACGGAGAGTTTGATCACGTTCGCGACTTGTTTGTCGTCGGCGCCGGCGCTGTAGTCTTTCAGCATGGCTTTGACGTCCGCGCCCTGCCGCGCCGCCGTTCGCATGAAGAGCGCGATGACGAGCGCCTTGAGCTTCGCGGAACACGACCGTTGCGGCCCCGCGGCGAAATGAACGGCATCCGCCTCCGCCGCGGCGGCGATGTTGCGCTTCCCGCCCGCGGGCGCGCTCGGCGAACCGTGCGGCGCGCTGAGCAGCAGATACAGTTGGGAGTTGGCATTTTCCCAGGTGGCGACGGGGGCCGCGCGGAGCGGGAGCGACGTGATCTGCTTGGCCATCGAGATCGTGTACGGTTCCGTGTACGGTTCCGCGGCGGCGCCGGCCTTGGGCTGATTTTTTTCGTTTTCCGTCCTGACCAGCACCTCCACGGTCCGCGCCGCTTCCGCGTAGGCGTCGGCGTACGCGGCGAGCAGCTTGGCGGCGGCCCCGCGCTGCGTCGGACTGCTGATGCCGACGCTGCAAATGCACTGGTCGTCGATCAGGTCGCGGGCTTGCGAGCAAGCGCCGGTGGCCCACAGGGGCGCGTTCTGGAGTTCGTTTTTGGCAGGATCCCCCGCGGCAAGCGGCTTGGCGGCGGACTGCGCGAAGCCCAGTTGATCGGACGCGGCGAACAACAGCGCCGCCAGGGAAACCAACGCGAGAATACGGATTGTTTTCATCGTGGCATACTTCCCTTCTCCGACGAATCAGGTCGGCCAAATTCAATGTTGGCGAAATCAAAGGCGATGTTTGCGCACAAGATTACACAGGGGGCGACGGGCGGTCAAGAAGCGATGGGGCGGGTGGGACTTACGGACCCATAGGACTCGCTGGGCCAGTACGCACCGCCCGGACTGGGGCCGCCCGCGTTTGAACACCCACTACACGAATTATCTCGGCAGCTGTTCCACCTCAAACATGAGTCCGTCGCCCCGCACGCACCGCCGCTTTGCGTGGCCCGACAGCCTCGAACTATGCTCCGAAGCTCTCTTATCGTCGGCAATCGCCAATCGCGATAGCCACCCACATTCAGGGCCAGTTTTTCTGATATTTGTCGATGCCGACCACGAGCGCGACGCTCTTGCCGCACCAGCCGGCCGGCGCGCCGGCGGGCCCGGCGGGGCCGATGCCCTTCTTGCTGCTCTGGGCGAAGGTCACCGTTGCCGCGACGGCGATCGTCGCGGCGTAAAACAACAAAATCAGCGTCAGTCGTTTCATGTCGTCGCCCCGTTTAGCGGACTCGCGTGATGCTCGCGCTCCCGAGCGGCAGACCGATGCCCACGTCGGCGCCGATGCGACGCACGTCGGTTGCGTCATCGGACAGCCCGGCAAAAAAGAAGAAGTCGCCGATCGAACTCGAAGCGAAATAATAGTAGAACCGCGGTCGGATGAACGCGCCGAATCGATTGGCAGTTTCCACTTTCTTATTTTTGTCGGCGATCAAAGGGCGTTTCAGATAGAGGGTGACGTCCACCGCCGACGCCAGCAGGTCTGCCGAGAAGCCAAAATCGGACCACCGGCCGATGTAGCCAAAGGAAACGCCGAAGATCCACGAGAGGCCGCTCCGATCGTTGCGGGCAAAGGCGTTGGTCAGCGCGCCATAATCGACAACGCCGGTCAACCCGAACAGCGCCCAGTGATAACGGACGAGCAGGTCGAGTCCGCCGCCGGCAAAACCCCGGAAAGCCTCATTTTCATTGAACGAAAAATCGGAATTGGGAAAAGAATGACAGTTGACGTTGCCGGGCGCAAAGCCGTTGCCATATGCCGTCAACGCGATCGGCGTTTCGACGCTCGTCGGCCGTGACGCCGTCGTGGCCGGCGCGGCCGGCGCGGGCGGCGCGGGCGGCGCGGGCGGCGCCGGCGGCGGCGTCACTTCCGCAGCGACGACGGCATCTTGACGTTCTTTTACTTCGACGGTTCCCGTCCAGTTCCCGTTCTTTGTTTTGACGTCGACGCGATGCCGCCCTATCAAGACCGTGAAGGTGTCGGGGATCTTGCCGATAAGCGTTCCGTCCACCGCCGCTTCGCCGGCCAAAGCGTTGCCTTGGGCATCGCGGGCGGAAACGCGCAACCCGCCCACGCGCGGCGGCAATTTGACCGACACGGTCTTCGTTTCGCCGGCGGCGATCCGAAATCGCTCGCCTTGGTCATAGTAGCGCGGATCGGTCACGAGCACCTCGTGCGCGCCGGGATCCAGCATCCTGCGGTCGATCGGCGTCGGGCCGGCGTCCTGTCGGTCAACGACCACCGTCAATCCGGACGGTTCGCTATGGACGTTCAGCCAGCCAAAATTCGGCTTCAAGGTCCAGGAAATCGAGCTCTCCCCCGGGCCGACATAAATTTCTTCCTCGCGCTTTTGGTAATGCAATTTGTGGAACGCCACACGCCTCCGGCCCAACGGCGCCTCTTGCTGGCAAGGCGTGGCATTGCAGACAAATCGCTCATCGACGATCACCACGGCGCCCGGCGGATCGCTGTTGAAATGGACAATGGCCGTTGCCTGGCGGGCCGGAATATAATCCGGAGGGTTTTCTCCGAAATGTTCAGTGACCGGCGGCGGGCGCCCGGTCTCGTCAGGCCACGTCGCCTGGGCGCTGACGCGAAAAACCATTTCACCTTCGCCGTCCCACCGTTGGTACACGGGATTTTGCCGGCTCTCACTGCTATCGGCGACATGCTGCTGGACATAAAGGGCCAACTCGCTGAACGTCACGAACCCGTCATGATTGGCATCGGCCTCGCCGGTCAACCCGCGGACCAGGACGCTCGTAAACAGGCCGTCCGACGCCAATTCGTTGCTGCCTCCGGCCGTCAAAACCAACTTGGCGCTGTTCTTCAACGCGGCGACGACGCTCGCGGACTGCGTCAGGCCGCGTTTCGCCAGCAAACCGCCGAAACACGCGTCGGCAATCAGCAGCACGTGCTTTGCCGCATATTTGTCCAACAGAATATCGCGAATCTCTTTCATGGATATATAGCTCGACCACGCGTCGCGCCCGCCGGGCCGGCGGCCGTTGACGGGCACGAGGTAGCCGACCTGGCCGCCCGGCGCGTGTTCGGTTTGGCCGTGGCCGGAGAAGTAAAACAGGAAGCGGTCGCCCTGGCCGAGCTGCGGCGGGATCACATCCTCCAACTGGCGCATGATCTCGTCGCGGGTCGCCTGCCGATCGAGCAGCTTGATGACCTGGAAACCCTGGCCGCGCAGGGCGGCCTCGATTTGGTTGGCGTCGCTCGCCGCGGCGGAAAGCGGCGGCCAGCCTTGCGAGTATTGGTCGATGCCGACCACCAAGGCGATGCTCTTGGCGTACCAGCCGGGCGGGTCGCCGGTCGCGGCGCCGGCCGGCGCAACGCCGCGTTCCTGCGCGAGGCCGGGGTGATCGGACGCGGCGAGCCACAGCGCCGCGAGAGCGAAAACGGCCAGGGCGCGGATCGTCTTGCTCATGTCGTCTCTCGGTTGCGGATGATGGGCAAGATAACCTGCGGGCCGGCCCGGCGTCAACGGAAAAGCCGCCGCCGGCGACGGCTGTGAAAATCAATAGCCCTGTTTCAAGATGATCGCCGGGACCGGCATTTGCGCGACCCGTCTTGGCATTTGGCGCAACGCGGTTTCGAACGCCTGAATGTGCCGCGCGCGTTTCCCCTCGTCGCGAAAGAAGCCAGTGGCGCCTTCGAAAACCAGGGCGAACTTTTCGCGGTTGTCTTCGCGAATGTCGCAGGCCACGCAGGTCAGTTCCTGGAGATTGGCGAACGACAGGGCCCAGTGCGGGGGCGGCGGCTCGTGCGCCGGCAAGCCCTCGGCAGCTTCGCGCTCGTTGCGGTAAAGCAATTTGGCGATGGCCGTGCCGTCGACCTTAATGAAGATCCTCGCGAAGCGCCGGTTGTCCGCTTCCGCGACGAGGTCGTGCAGTCGGGGCAAATCGGCGCCGGGTCCGAGAGAATCATCCAACCCGATTCCGGCTTTGCCGCCGCTTGCCGCCGTCTCCAGCGCGGCCCAGAAACGCCGCCACGCCGGCGAGACGCCTTCGCCCGCCCTTTTTTTCGGCACTCGCCCCTCTTTGATCTCAATGACCGGCAGCGCTTTCTTGCCGCGGATCGCGCGGCATAAACGGCGGGCGCACCTGACAAACTCCTCGCGGTATTCGGTGAAAAATCGCGCCAGGCGCTGGCGCTCGGCCGGGTCGGTCGTCTCGTCGACCAGGCTTTCGTCGAGCAGAAAGCCGTTGATATTGAACGAAACGTAGCGACCGTTCGGTCTCCACCCGCGGGCCGAGACGGTCAGCCAGGCGGCTTTCAAGCAATTCAACTCGAGCTGCATCGCCCGGGCAATCAAGAGATTCCGGTGGAGATACAGTTCCGGCGGTTGCTCGACGCGGCGTTTCACGATCAACTTGTGGGCGAGGTCATAACGAATCGCGCCTGCCGCCGGATCGCCGGAACTGAGCGCTTGCACCGGCACGCCCCTTTTGCCGCCGTCGCCCGCCGCGAAAAATTCCGCCAGCAACTCGCAACCCGCCGGCGTCGGCCGGTCCTTTCCGGGTTCGATCTGTTCGAAGTTCGATTCGCGGCACGCGAGATAAAACGACAACTCCGGATGCGCCTGCCGGTGCATTTCGGTTTCCGCCGCGGCGTAACGCTGCAAATCGGCGAACCCGGCTTCCGCGGCCTGGCTTTTCCATTTTGCGCGGACGTACTTGAAAATAGCGTCATGCACGCGCTCGGCCCGCACGCGGTCCGTCAAACGCGCGGCCTGAATCGATAAGATAGGACAAAGAATGATCCCATACATTCGCCGGAGTTGCTTCGCGCTCACGGCCGCCGGACGTCGCCCGCCGCGACCGCCGCCGGGCGCCGGCTGAAAATCGCGGCCGATCAGGTCTTCGATATCCAACGCGAGGTCGACCGCGAGCGACCACGCCATCGACAATACGGCGCCGACCGCCTCCTCGTGTTTCGGCGCTCCGGTCTCGCCGCGGCGGACGTAAAGCCCGTCTTCGGAGTTCGCCGGATCCTGATCGCTGAACTCAAACCGCAGGAAATCCAGGCCGGCCGTAAACGTTTGCTGCAGATTCAACGCGAGCTTCGTCAACTTGATTTTGCGTGTTTGCTTGGCGAATTCGGGGAATTCACGCGCCACATCGTCCGCGGCTCCAAGATACGCACGCGTCCAATCTTCCTCCGCGCCGGCGCGGCGCAGCGCCATGACGCGTTGCAGAAAGCGGCCGGCGACGAACTTCGCCACGATCGACGGATCGATGCGTTGGGCGGGATCGAGAATCAGCGACGCCAGCCGCCGCAACGGAGGCCGGCCGCCACGGTCGGGATGATGTCTCAAGTAGGACAGGCTGACGCACGCGCCCAACGACTCGCCGAGATTCTCCCAGATATCGTCGATGATCTTCACGGGCGTTTGCGGAAATTTGTGAAGCTGGTGCGCCTTCGCCAGCGGCCGTTGCAGCGGCAGCAACAGCGCGCGGCAAGCGGCTTCCACGATTTCGTACAACGCGTAGACGAGATATTTCCGGTCGTCGGTTTTGTTGCGATGGCCGTGCCCGTCGTCCTCCGGGTGCAAGGCGCCGTAGGTGATCGCCGCTTCCAGAATCGTTTCGTTTTTCGTCATGGCGACCGGCACCGCGTAACCTTGCCGTTCGCCGGGAATGAAGCGCAGGCGCAGTTCTGGCGGTTTGCCGCCGCGCATCAGGGGCTGCACGGCTTGGAATATCGCTGCGCCGACTTGGCGAACTTTGGCCACCCGCAGACTGGCGTCTCGGCCGGCAATGCGTTCGGGCAACCACAGGGGGTTGACGGCCGGCCCGGCGTAGCCGGACGAGTCTTTCTTCCGGTCGCCGCGTTCGGGCGGTTGGGTGACGGCGAAGGCGCGAGTCTTGATGAAAAAATTGGTTTTTTGCAGAACTTCGAAGACGGCTTTCATGTAGGTCCGCGGGCGAACCTCGAAGACCTTGCTGCTGACCAGATCGACCCAGCCGTGAGTCGCGCGCAGAACGTCCGCTTCGATGCCGAACGTTCTTTCCAAGAGTTTCTTGGCATCGGCCTTTTTCCCCGTTTCCACCCGAGCCAGAAAATGGATTTTTTCCTGGGTTTTCTCGGTCGCCTCATCCGCGCAAATCAGGCGGTCGTTTGCGCAGAAGGTCACAAATGGCGCGGCGAAAACCCGACAGCCGCAAGCTTCGAGCGGATGGATTACGGCGTCGAACTGGGCGCTGAAGACACCGGGGAAGAACGCCGCCCCGGCGTAGTACCCATCGGTCCGGCAGATCAATCCCTGGCGATTGCCGCAAGCCGTGCGCCCCTTCTCGAAGGTCTTGGCGTTGGCGGCGCGGTCGACGGCCAGGTCGCCGCGTCCCCAGAAAACCAGCACCCCCGGTTCGCTGGTTCGGCGTTGTTCCCCGATGAATGCTCGCAAGGATTTCGCGGTCCAGCCGTCGGCAGGCTGAAGCAGACAGTGGTGCAACTGAAAAACGCTTTCCGGGGCCGGTTCGACAAAACCGGGCGAGACGCCCTGCGCCGTCAAAAAATCGCGGTGCCAACGATCCGATTCTTCGTCAAAAGAGCCGATCACGGCATCGACCGAACCGATGGCCGCGCCGACCAGCAGCATGGGGGGGAACGGATTTCCTTCGACAAAATCCATAAATTTCTTGAATTCTTTCGGTCCGACGGCCAACACCGACAACAAGCCCATGCGTGTTCATCCCTTCCCGCCGGAACCGCTGCGGCTCGCCGGCGCGAACGACTAGCGCGCCCCCGATAAGACTAAATTGACCGTCGCTGCAACGTTGCACTAGCGGGGGCAGTCGAATGGTTTATTGTATTTCTTCAATCTCGCCGACAGGGTCGGAAGCCGTTGAGTCGAAATCAAAATGGCCTTTTAGGCCTTTGTCGAAGCCTTTGATTCGTCGCGAATACCGCGCGGTGCGGGCATCGATCTGGAGTTGCTCTTCATCGGTCCGATTCGGTGTGACGCCGCAGGCCCGGTCCAACCACCGAAACGAAACAGCCGTGGTTCGCACGCGAGCCTTTTGTGCTTTCGCTCCCACGTGTCATCCTTTCCGCGCCGCAACGCGCGCCAAATTGGGTTTCGCAATTCCGTTCGACGTCCGTGCAACCCGTCTCCGTCGCCGCGCTTTGCTGTCGAGCGGCAAGCTGCGGACGCGGGCCTTGGCCCTGTTCCCGACTGCCGCTTCGTTCCGACGGCGATTCTTTTGGTTGCGAAGCCCGCCCGTGCAAAGTTGTTCATTCGCGGACGCCACGTTAATCGGTTCGATCGGTCTTCGTCGTTCGGCATCGCCTCGCGTCGCGGTCGTTTTCTCGACGCTCACCGAACCGCGGGCAGACGTCCGCGGTTTGACGCGCGCACGATGCTTGCGCCGTTGCTCGGTCTCGTTTCGGCGCCCCACGTTCCGCATTTTCACCGCCCAGTATCCGCCGGCTCCGCCCGCGCGATCGACGCGATGAACACCATCGCCACGATCGGCGCCGACGTTTAAAAAACAACAGCGGCGCCATCGCACCCCCCCAAGGGCACGATGCCACCCACACCCCTCCGCGAAACGCGAAGTCAATGCGGCGCACTTCGTCGGCGAATTTCGCATTCGCCCACCGCGCCGCAAAGCAACGCCGGCGACGTGGCGTCCGGTCCCGCCGCGTCAGCCGCAACGAGAAGGCAAGCGCCTTCGTCGCTGTCAACAACGTTCACGCCCGGCAGCCGATAACAACACCCGGCGACCGAGCGGCGCGCAATCAAAGTATAGCCGCTCTCACCGACTTTTGCCACCCGCCGTGGCAGTCTCCCACGTAGATTGCTGTCATTACAAAACAGCCTCACCTCATTGTCAAGCAGCATCTCGGCAAAAAAAACTCCACGTTTTCTGGCTGATAGCGCGTTCGCCGCGCGTGCCGCGGATCTTCTGCGCACATCGCGCACCTGTGCTATTTGTTGCGCGAATTTCCGGTGCGGCGAGCCCGCGCGGCGATGCCGGCTTGGTGAACGGGCAGCCGCGGCGCGATCTCTCAGGCCTGGTCGCCGCCGGCGTATTTCCCGGATTCGTCGTAGCGTTTGCCGTCGACGGTCTGGCCCGCGTACTTGCCGGCGGCGTCGTAGTGTTTGCCGTCTTCCGTGGTCTTGCCGGCGTAGGCGCCGGCGGCGTCGTACTGTTTGCCGTCGGCGGTCGTCTTTCCCGCATAGTTTCCGGCGGCGTCGAACGACTTCCCATCCGCGGTTGTCGTGCCGCTGAAGTTGCCGGCGCTGTCGAAATGTTTCGCCTTCTTGCGCTCTTCCACCCGCCGGACAACGTACGGCGACGGTTCGAGCGTGTTGCGCGAGAAAATCGACTGGAAATCGCCCGGCAGCAGCGACAGAAAAAACCAAATGAAAAACAGAACCATATACCCGCAGATGGCGCCCACGGGCGTCAGCGCGATCAAAATCGCCAGCACGCAATAGGCAACGTTGCACCCAACATTTCCCCTCGCCGCTGCGGAAACGAGCGAAAAAAACGCGAAGGCGCTCTTTTATCGGCGAACACAACGGACAGCGTGTTCGTCTTTGACGTTGGGGTTGAAGACGCGGCCGTTATAGAAATTGATGTGCCACGCCTGGGCGCCGTCGTCCGCGACAGCCGAGGCCGACCAGCACCAGCTTATCTTTCCGGAAAATGATAGATCGTTCGGCCAATACACGCCGCCCGGACCGGGGCCGCCTTTTTCGGCACAACCTCGGCACGGCTTTTTCCAGCAAACGCGATTCAAGCACACGTCCGTCACCATGCAGGAACCGCCTTTCTGCGTGACCGGACAGCCAAGAATCAAACTGCGAAGCTCGGAGATCGTCGGCAAGATGCGTGTCGGGAATTTCGGTTGCGCCGGATCCGCGCAAACGGTTGACGCCCGCGGCGGGCCGATGGTAAGTTTCGCGACGCCATCAACTAGAGTTTCTGCATCGTTGCGCAACCGGCAATAACCTTCGACGCCTTCGGGGGGAGCTATGCGACTGTGGAAATGCGGCGTGGCTTTGGTTGTTTTGGCGCTCGCGGCGGCGTGCGGCGCGGGGTGCGACGTCATGACTCGGCACGTGGTGGGCACGGCGCCGTACAGCGACCCGGCGCCGATCAAGGTGCTGGTCATCCACGACAGCAACAAGGGCAAGGGCTTCAAGGACGAACATATCGTCGACGCCGGCGCCGGTTTGGATGTGCGTTTTTCGGGCAATTGGATGACGCACCCGGCGTATGCCGACTACGACTACGTGGTCATCGCCCGGGCCGAACAGAACACCGGCTGGGGGTCGTTCATGGGGTTCTGCGGCGCCGCGTTCAGCATTATCACCGTGACCGTTCTGCCGGGCCTGACCGAAGCGGGCGCCGCCACCTGGATCGGCGAAGTGCACCGCGCCACCCCCGATTTCCCAATCGTGGGCAATGCGCAGATCAAGTTGAAACACACGGCCGTGCTGTGGATGTTCATGGTGCTGGGCGATCGTCGATACGATGTCGGCGCGGTGCAGAGCATGGTGGTGGCCGATCTCCGCAGCCACCCGCGGCCTGTGGCGCAGCGCGCCGAACCCGCCGCGGTCGACCAGCGCCAGCCGGAGGCGGCCGCGGGAACGACGACCCGCAGCCCGGGCGAGCAATACGCCGATCTCGCCCGGAAACTGGAAGCCGAAGGCCGCTACCCCGAGGCGGTCTCGCCGCTGGCGAAGGCGGTGGAATATTACACGCAGGCGGCCGGCGCGCAGTCGAAAGAGGTCGGCGTCGCCCGTATGGATCTGGGAACCGAAAACCTGCTGGCCGGGCAACTGGCGCCGGCGACGACGGAATTGCTGGCGGCCGGCGCCGCGCTGGCGGCGACCGCCGGCGAAAACAGCGACGAAATGGCCAAGTGGCATCAGCGGCAGGGCCGCCTGAATTTCGCGCTGGGGCGTTATGCCGACGCCGGGGCCGACTATCAAAAGGCGCTGGCGATTCGCGAGTCGTTGCGCGGAAACGAGAACGAGCGCGAAAAGGGCGCGACGGTCCTCGAACAAGCGCGGCTGGCGATCGCGCAGGCGCGTTATGCCGAGGCGCAAAAGGCGCTGGACCGCAGCGGCGAACTGCTTCGCCGCCACTGCGACGGGAACCATCCGCTCGCGATCCAGCAGCGCGAGATGTCGAGCCTGCTCGCGTTCGCCCAGGGCAACTACCCTGCGGCGGAAAAGAGCCTCAAGGAACTGCTCGACAAGACGCGCCAGGCGCTGGGGCCGAACCACCCCGAGGCGTCGCGCCAGCTCAACGACCTGGCCGCCGTCTATCTGGCGCGCAATCAGCCCGAGACGGCGCGGCCGTTGCTCGATCTCGCGTTGCAGAATCAGAAGCAACTGCTGGGCGACGCGCATCCGGATGTGGCGATCACGGACGCGAATCTTGCGCAGTGCAATCGCGAGGCGGCGAGGTACGCCGACGCGGCGGCCGGGTTCGACCAGGCGTTGGCGCTGCAGGCGCGGGCGCTGGGCGACCATCATCCGGCCTACGGCGAAACGCTGGACCGCCGGGCCCGCCTGCTGCTGGCGATGGGCGATTTCTCGCAAGCCGGCGAAGCGGGCCGCGCGGCGCAGGGCGTGATTCGGGGCGTCTTCCCGGTCAATCATCCGTGGGCCGCGGCGAATCTCGTCACCCTGGCGTTGGTCGATCACAAAATGGGCCGCTTCACCGACGCCGAAACGAAATTCCAGGAAGCGCTGGCGGCGTGGCAGGGCCTCGACTGGACCAATGCCGACGTGCCGCAGCGGCATCCGCAGATCGCCAACGTGCGCCACCTCCTGGCGAACCTCTACGCCGAGTGGGGCCGCTACGCCGACGCCGAACGGCTGCTCAACCTCGCGCTGGCCATGGAACGCGGCTACGCCGGCGAACGCAGCCTGCCGGTCGTGGCGACGCTGACCACGCTGGCCCGCGTCGACGCCGCCGCGGGCGAGTTCCCGAAAGCGCGCGCCGCTCTGGACGAGGTGGCGCAGATCCAGCCCGAGGCGTTGAAGGAACGGACGCCCGAAACGGCCGCCGCGCTGGCCGGCGTGGCCGAAGCCAACGCCGCGGTCGGCGATTACGCCCGCGCCACGCAGAACCTCGGCGAGGCCGCCGCGATCCAACGCGAGACGCTCGGGGCGCAAAGCCCGGCGGTGGCCGCCACACTGACGCAATTGGCGAAGGTCAACATGGCCGCCGGCGACTACGCGCAGGCCGAAACCAACCTGGCCAGCGCGGCGAGCATCCAGCAAAACGAGCCGGCCAACCCGCAAGCGGCGCAGACCCAGCAGGAACTGGCGGCGCTTTACACCGTCACGGGCCAGTACGCGGAAGCCGGCAAGATCTACGCGAAACAGGCGGATGCGGCCCAGCAGGTTTTCGGAAAACAGAGCGTCGAATACTCGCAGGCGCTGCTCGACGAAGGCGAGTTCTACGGCCAGACCTACCAATTCGACGCGGCGGGCAAGGCGCTGGCGCAGTCGGTCGAGATTCAACGCAAGCGCCTGCCGCCCGACCACCCGGCGCTCGCCGACGCGACGCGCCAACTGGCGCAGAACTTCGAGGCGGTCGGCGACCAGGCGCAGGCCGAACAACTGTACGCGCGCGCCCTGGAAATGCAGAAAAAGACGCTGGGGGCCGACCACCCACGCACCATCGCGACCTACGCCGATCTCGGCCTGCACTATGCCAGCCTCGGCGACTTCAAACGCGCGGAGGAGAGCCTCGCCGCGGCGTTGGCGGCCGCGGAACGGCGCGATCAATCGGCGCCCGGGGTCAGCCCGGCGACGGCCGACCTCAAAGACGACTTGGGCCTGGTCCAGTTCTATCGTGGCGATCTCGACGGGGCGGCGAAGCTGTTGACCGAGGCCGCCGAGGCCCGCGCGAAGCTGTTCGGCCAGGACCACCCGCTGACGGCCGCGTCGCTCGACCATCTCGGAATGCTCGCCCTGGCGCGCGGCGACACGGACGGCGCCCGCCGGCAGTTCGAGAGCGCGCTGCAAACGCGCCAGAAGCTGCTGGGCGAGGAGCATCCGGACACGATCGAGGCCCACGATCATCTCGGCGGGCTGTACTGGCGACTCGGAGACCGCGCCCACGCGAAGGCCGAGTTCGACCTCGCCTTCGCCAACCTCAAGAAGCACGTGCTGAAGAACCTGGAGTGCGGCCTGACCGGCGAAGGCCTCAAGTTCCTCGCGCTGGTGCGGCCGCAGCTCGACCGGCAGATTTCGTTCTTTCTGAGCGGCGACGATGCGGCGGCGGCGTACGCCCGCGCGGCGTTCGCCAAGGGACTGCACTTCGACGCCGCGATCGCCGCCCGCGAGGCCAACGCGCTGCTGGGCGAACCGGCCGTGCGCGATTTGCTCGTGCGCTACCGCAGCGCCGTGAACGTGCAGAGCAAGCTCTTCAACCAACTCGTGCGCGAGCCGGACGCGGCCCGCCGCCAAACCCTCAACGAGTATCTGAAGGGTTGGACGGAAAACGTCGTCGCGCTCGACCGCGAGCTGGCGGCGAAGAGCAACCGCTACGTCCGCAACAAGGCGGCGCTCGACCTGACGACCGCCGCCGTGCAACGCGCGCTGCCGCCCGACGCCGCCCTGGTCGACATCTACCGCTATGCGCCGTCAGCGCCGGGGCGCAACGCTGCGGCCGGGGAAAACGCGGACGAGTATCTCTTCTTCGTGGTGGACAAAAAGGGCGTGGCGGCGGCAGCGCAGCCGGCGCAGAACGTCGGCCGGCTGGTCGAACGGGTCTATGCGGAATTCCAATCCGACCGCGCGGCGGCGGCGCTGGCCGGCGGGGCCGGCGGGGCGGCGGCGGAGCAGGAATACAAGAACGCGGCGCGGGCGCTGTACGCGAGCGTGCTGGCGCCGTACCGCGACAAGTTGCGCGCCGGGCAGCTCGTGCTGGTCAGCGCCGACTCGACGCTGGCGACGATTCCGTTCGAGGCGCTCGCGGACGACCGGGGCGAGTACCTGGTGGGCCAGTACGTGTTCGGCTACGAAGCGTCGGCGCGCGAATTCGTGCGCGTGGTCGGCCGCGCGACGGCGGGGCGCGGCGCGCTGCTGGTCGGCGATCCGAATTTCGGCGAGCCGCCGCCGGCCGACGCGAAGGCCGCGGCCAACCCGTTGCAGTTCGGCCGCCTGGAACAGACGGGGCTCGAGGTGCAACAGGTCGCGCCGAGTTTCGGGGCGGACAACGAAATACTGCTGGGCGCGGCGGCCCAGGAGGCGCGGGTGAAAAGCCAGGCGCCCGGCCGCCGGTTCCTGTACTTCGCCACGCACGGCTATGTGCTGACGCGCGAGGCGGCGGCGCCGGCCACGGGCGCCGCGGTGCGCGGCATCGGGCTGGCCGGCCAGTTGGTCCACGGCGTGCCGCTGGCGCAGGTTGTGGCGAACCCGCTCGATCTGTGCGGCCTGGCCCTGGCCGACGCGAACCTGCCCAAGCCGGCGGACGGCGCCGGCGACGACGGCCTGCTGACGGGTCTGAAGGTGACGGGCCTGAATCTCGACAGCGTTTCCTGCGCCGTGTTGTCGGCGTGCCAGACCGGGTTCGGCCACGTGCGCGAGGCGCAGGGCCTGGTCGGATTGCGCTACGCCTTCACGCTGGCCGGGGCCGCGTCGGTGCTGGGCAGCGCGTGGTCCGTGCCCGACCTGGAAACGCGCGAACTGCTGCAGATCTGGACGCCGCGGGTCGTCGCCGGCGAACCGGCCGGCAAGGCGCTGCAAGCCGCCAAGCTGGCGGAGATCGAGGCCGTCCGCGCCCGCTATCAGCACACGCACCCGCTGTTCTGGGGCGCGTTCACGGCCTCGGGCAAGGTCTGGTAGCGGCGCCGCGGCTCGCCGTCGGTTACGGCATCGTGGTGACGGTCACGCGGGTTTCGGCCACGGGCGCCGCCGCGGACGGGTTGGCCAGGCCGATGCCGCGCATCTTGGGCAACGCGACGGCGAGGTCCTCGGCGAGCACCTCGTAGGGCACGCCGTCGATCGTTTGCGGCGCGGTCCGGACGGCGGGCAGGGGCGTTGTCGAGGCGAGCACCTGCAGCACCTCGGCCCCGAACGGCGGCATGACCTCGTAGTCCTGCGGCAGTTCGACCACCTTGTTGACCTTGCTGGCGTCGATGAAATAGTCGTAGCCGTCCCGCCCGACGATGGACACCAGCACGCGCTGCTTCGTGGCCAGATGATAGACGAGCCGGATATGGGCCGGCTGGTTCACGCGGACCAGGATTTTGTACGTCGCGCCGCGCCGCAGCGCCAGGTTGCGGTCGCCGCGGGTCGTCCACGCCTGCACGGCGAGGCCGCCGCTGACGATGTCGCCCCGGCCGAAGACCTTTTGGTCGGCCATCGCCTCGACCGCGTTCGCCGGTTTGAGCGCGAGCCCTTCCTGCGCGACGACCGCCGCGGCGATCGCCGAATCGGCCGTGCCCAGCCGGTCGCCGGTGGCCGGGTCGACGGCGTAGGCGAACACGCGGATCTCGTCGCCTTTGTCCTGGTAGCTGCCCGTCACGGCCAGCGCGCCGGCGGCCGGATGGCCGGCGTCGCTCGATCGCAGGCGCATGCCGTCCGCCGCGGTCGCGCCGACCTTTTCGCCGGCGAGCTTGGCCGCCATCGCCGTCGCGAGGAAACGCGAGAATTCGGAGGTGAAATCGGTGTCCCGATAGGTGAAGGGCGCGACGACGACGCGTCGCGCTCCGACCTGCGCCGCCAGGCGGTGGGCCAGAATCGCGGCGAGGGCGTCGACCGACTCGCAGCGCCGCGCCAGCAGCCGTTCGATCGCGGCGGTGACGGCGGCGCGGTCGACCGCCGGGCCTTCCTCTGTATCGGACCGCGCGCCGCCGACGACCAGCAGCACGGCCTCCGCTTCTTCCAACTCGGCGAAATGCGGATAGGCGGATTCGTAAATCTTCGCGGCCTGCGCCGCATCGCCCCGGCTTTCGGCGTCCTTCGCCGAGGCCGTCAGCCCGGCGATCGCCCGGCGGAGTTGCGCCGCGCGCCCGGCGTAGGTGCGGGCCGCCTCGCGGACATTCATCACGGCCAGCGCGTGGACGGTCGCCGCGCGGCGATCGTCATAGCGTTCGACCTTCACACCCAGCAATTTCAGCGTCGAGAAGGCGCTGACGCTGGAGCGCACGTATTGGGTGTCTTGGCCGTTGCGGTTCTGCTCTTCGGAATCCAACACCGCATTGACGCGCGTTTCGAAAATGCCGGCCAGGGCGGCGCGGGCGGCCGCTTCCGCGGCGGGCGCGGCTTTTTCGAGGTCGGCGTCCTTCGAGCAGCCGTAGCCGGTGAGAAATTGCGCCGCGGGATACTTCGCGGACTTGCCGGCGCCGGCGGCCCAGTCCGGTTGGTCCTCGCACCACGCGGGCACGACGCCGGCGAGCAGGAGCGCGAGACCGGCCAGCGCGGCGCGCGCCGCGAACCGCCAAGAGGGAAGGTGGTTCATTGGATTGCCTTTCCGAAAAGGTTGATGTCGCCGCAAAGACGCAAAGAGCGCAAAGGGATGAAGAAATAAGCCGCGAAGGCGCGCGAATGCAGGCGAATAGAATCGGACAAATGTTCATTAGGATTCACTGACGTTCATTCCTGGTCAAACCCATTCATTCGATTCCTGTTCCGGCCGGCCGTATTCGCGTGCATTCGCGTGCATTCGCGGTTAGCCCCAATCATTCAATTCCTGTTCCTGCCGCTCTTGGCGGTCGCGTCTCACCAGGTCCGGCCGGACACCGTGAACGCGCCCCAGAAGAACGGATACATCGACCCGGTGCGCTGTTTCACCTCGGCCATCAGCTTCAGTTGCTCGTCGCGCAGCGAGGCCGCGGCCGGTTCGCCGGCCAGCACGCGGGGCGTCCAGCGCTCCATCAACGTCTTCGTTTCGTCAGACGGCACGCTCCAGGAGGTCGCGGCCACGGTCCGCGCGCCGGCCAGGGTGAACGCGTAGCGCAGGCCCATGATGCCTTGCCCGCTTTTCACCTCGCCGAGGCCCGTCACGCAGGCCGAGAGCACGACCAGCTTCGCGCCGGTCAGGTCGAGGTTCACCACCTTCGCGCCGGTCAGCAGGCCGTCGTCCTCGGCGGATTCGCGCACGCCCGGCGCGACGTTCGCCCCGGCGAAGGCCAGGCCGCACAGCGACAGCGGATTCACCACCGGCCCCGCCTTGCGAACGGGACCGCCTGGCGACTCGGCCGCGCCAACAAGACCGATGCCGCGGGTTCCTTCGCGGGCCGGTTCCGGCCGCTCGATGAAGTAACCGTGCGTGGCGAAATAGAGATATTCGCGGCCGGGCGCTTGCCGCTTGACCGCCGCTTCCGTCGCCGCCGCTCCGAGCAGCACCTGCGCGCCCTTTCCCGCCGCCTTGCCGACGGTCCGCACCTCGTCGGCCGTTTCCGCCAGCCGTCCGAAGCGGAGCGTACCGATGTCGCCAACCGCGGCCCGGGCGTCGCCGGCGAAACCGGCGCCTCGCGTAAACGCCACGCCGGCGGAAGTTGACGATCGCCCGGCGGCGCCCGCGTCGAAGTCCGGATCGCCCGCGAGCAGCGCGCCCTTGCCGTTGGTCCAAGCCGCCGCGGCGCGGATGACTTCCCGCGCCGAGGCGGCGTAACCGAGCGTGTACTTCTCGATGAGATAATGCCCTTGGTCGTCCGTCAGCACCGAAAAGGGCACGGTGGACAACATTCCGTCCGGGCTGACGATGATCTTGTCGAAGCCGTTCAGGGCCGGCGCCAACGGGGCGAACACCTTGCCGTAGAGTTCGCTCGCCGCCTCTTTGTAACGCGCTTCCTTTTCGGCGAAGTTGCCGCCGGAAACGGCGGCCGGGTCCAGGCGTTGGCGCACTTTGCCGACGAGCGCGTCGATCGCGTCGGCGTCACCGAGATCGAAATACTGGATTTTATCCTTGGTCACGACGAACGCGGCGTAGCGATATTCGAACCACACTTTCTTCGGGTCCATGGGGTCGAATCGCCGATAGCGGAAGTAGTCCGCCAGGGCCGTTCCGGCCGGCAAGGCCGCACGAACGGCCCGACCATCGGCGCGCAGGGCGTCGCGGTTCGTCCGATACGCGGCGCTGGCACCGGCGAGAGCGGTGTCAAGCTCTGCCACGCGGGCTTGCAGGTTCTTGATTTCCGCCTCCAGCGCCGCACGTGCCTGGGATTCGGTGGTGGTGAATCGCTTGTCGATCAGCAAAGAAAGCCGCTCGTTGGCGCGAACGAAGTCGTCGAAGAGCGTTTTGGTTTGCGGATCGGCCAGCGCCGCCCGCCGCGACGCGCTCGCCGCATCGAAAAACAGCCCCTTGCAGAAGGCGACCGGGTCATAGGCCTTCTCGGCAGCGCGGTAGGTGAGGTTGAAGCTGGTAAGGGCCGCGAAATGGGATGTGTTCGCTTCCAGCAGCTTCATTCCCTCGCCGGTCTGCCCCGCATTCAGGTTGCGCGCGAGAAATGCAGAACGCGCGGAAAAGGCCGAATCCAAATGCCGGCCCGCATCGTCCATGCGACCCATCGTCCATTCTATTTCGCCCAAATTGGAATATGACGTTGCCGTGTCCGGATGCTCCTCTCCTAAGACCTTGCGCCTTATCTCCAGCGCCTTCTTGAACAGCGGCTCGGCCTCAGCGCGCCGGCCGGTGCGTTCATAAAGCCACGCCAGGTTGTTGTACAAATTCGCCGTGTCCGGGTGCTCCTCGCCCAGGGCCTTGCGATAGATCTCCAGCGCCTTCTTGTACAGCGGTTCGGCCTCGGCGTACCGGCTTATGTCGCAATAATGTCCAGCGAGGTTGTTATAGCTTTTCGCCGTTTCCGCGTGCTCTTCACCCAGCGCCTTGCGGTTTATCTCCAACGCCTTCTTGTATAGCGGTTCGGCCTCGGCGTGCCGGCCTGTCATCTCGTACAACCACGCCAAGTTGGTATAAGAAATCGCCGTGGATGGGTGTTCCTCGCCCAAGGCTTTGCGCTTGATCGCTAACGACTTCATGTACAGCGGCTCGGCCTCAGTGTATCGGCCGGTGTTGTCATAGAGTACAGCCAATTCGTTGTAAGATTTCGCCGTGATCGGGTGCTCCTCGCCCAGCGCCTTGCGATAAATGTCTAGCGCCTTTTTCAATAGCGGCTCGGCGTCGGCGTAGCGACCAGTAACGGAATAAAGCCACGCCAGGTTGTTGTACAAATTCGCCGTGTCCGGGTGCTCCTCGCCCAGGGCCTTGCGATAGATCTCCAGCGCCTTCTTGTACAGCGGTTCGGCCTCGGCGTAGCGAGCCGTGGTGTCGTAGAGTGCTGCCAGATTGTTGTAGGACGCCGCGGTTTCCCGACGCTCTTCCCCCAAGACCGTGCGCGTGATCTCCAAAGCCTTCTTGCATAGCGGTTCAGCTTCCGCATATCGGCCGGTTTCGAGGTAAAGTGCCGCCAGTTTGCTATAAGAAGCCGCCGTGTCAGGGTGTTCCTCGCCCATCGCCTTGCGCCTTATCTCCAGCGCCATTTTGAGGGGCCGCTCGGCGGCGGCGTATCGGCCGGTAACGCGATAAAGATCGGCCAGGTTGTTGTAGGCTACTGCTGTTTTCGGGTGCTCCTCGCCAAACGTTCTTTTGACCAGATCCAACGCTTGTTTCGCGATGAAGATTGCTTCCTCGTAGCGGTGTTCTTGGTACGCCCGAATCACTTGTTTGTTAAGTTCGTTCCATTGCTGCTGATCGTCGCCCCAAGCCGCCGATGCGAGGCCGATTAACGAAGACAATAACAGGACAAACGAGAACGCCCTCTTGCCCATGTTTTCTCCCTCGACGGAATCACTAATCTGCATGTTCGGTCGACTACCGTACGCACCGCGCGCTGCTGCCAAAGCCTTCGTGGGGCTTGACGTAGCCGTACTTTACGGCGCCGCTGTTGAAATTGACGCCCCACGCGTGACCGCCGAGGTCGGCGAGCGCCGAGGACGACCAGTACCAACCCGGCTCTCCCGAAAGCTCAGGTGGCCAATAGGCACCACCCGGACCGGGACCACCTTGGGCCGAGCATGCCTCGCAGGTATCTTTGCTCCAACACTCATTGATACTCATGCACTTGCCGCCCACCCTACAGGCCCCGTCCTTCTGCGTCGCCGGACAACCCCTGATCAAGCTCCGAAGCTCCGTGATCGTCGGCAAACGCCAGTCATTGTAGCCTCCGAGAGACAAGCCTTGACAATTCGCTTGCGCCTGTTGCCATCTCATTTTCCCGCCCGTCGGAGACACCTGCCACGTCAAACCCGACGTCGGGTCCTTCCATGTGTCGACGGATGGCAGGGATACCGGCTTAGGCTTAGAGTCTTCGCCGCCATACGAAAACGCCAAGCCGAGGCTAAGGCACATCACAGCACAAGACACGATTATAAAGGCCCTTCGCATCATTCCCTCCTTTTTCACAAGCCTGTCCCAGACTCGGTTTTCAAAAGTCCTGGAACAGATGTGGTTTGTATCATGGATATCCCCCCCGCACCGTGCCGTCAAGACTCGTTTCCCGTCTCTGTTTCGCTTGCCAAGTGCCAAAACCGGATGGCTGGCTCACCATCACTGGGGCGCGCCGCCGGCAACAGCCCCGGGCCTCCAGCCTTCGCGGCCGAAGCGTCCGCGGTGCCGATGCAAAAAGTCGGTCGAGTACAGCGACGCCGTAATCAATGTTGAAGCGCACGTATGACGTTACACCGCCGTCGCGGCGCGTTCAAGAAGCAGCGGCCACTCGCCCCATCTCCGGCCGGACACCGTGAACGCGCCCCGGAACAACGGATACGTCGATCCGGTGCGCTGTTTCACCTCGGCCATCAACTTCAGTTGCTCGTCGCGCAGCGACAGCGGATTCACTACCGGCCCCCCGCGAGCGCCGCCGCCCGGCGTCTCGGCCCCGCCGACAATGCCGATGCCCCGCGGCCCTTCGCGGGCGCGACGCCGGCGAGCAGGAGCGCGAGACCGGCCAGCGCGGCGCACGCCGCGAACCGCCAAGAGGGAAGGTGGTTCATTGGATTGCCTTTCCGAAAAGGTTGATGTCGCCGCAAAGACGCAAAGAGCGCAAAGGGACGAAGAAATAAGCCGCGAAGGCGCGCGAATGCAGGCGCAGCGGATCGGACAAATGCGCATTGGCATGGACGAGCGGACATTCGCGGCTGCACCCAATTCATGCCGTCAATTCCTGTTCCCGCCGGCGTTGTTCGCGCGCGTTCGCGGTTCCCTTTCCTTCCTGCGCCGATATTTGCGGCTTCCCCTCGTTCACGAACGATTCTTCGCGGTTGGTTTCCGGCGAACCCGCGTCGTCGGTTTGCGCGACTTCAGTTCGGGAATGCCGCGCGCGACTCGCTCTTTCGCGACGGTTTCGACGGGATAACCGAGCCGGTCGGCGAGCGCCCGGTCCGGCAGTTTTCCGAGCGGCTGTTCGTCCCAGAAGCGGCGCTCTTCTTCCGCTTTTTTGCGCGTTCGCAGGCTGGGAATTCCCCGCGTTCTGCGGGCCAGCGCCACGGTCGAGACGGCGCAACCGAGTCGTTCGGCCAGCGCGCCATCGGTCATTTTCCCCAGGGGTTGTTTGGCCCACTCGATTTCGAGCCGCCGCGGCGGTTGGCAGGGCGGAATTCCGCGCCGCTGGCGTTGGCCGGCGACCGCGGCGGCGCTGACCCCCAGCCGGCGCGCAATGACCGAGTCGCGTTCCCGGCCGAGGCCGACGCCGTCCCAAGCGATTTGCCGCGTCCGGCGCGCCGCGAACGGCGCAATTCCCGCCTTTTTGCGGCGCCGCACGGCCAACGCGACCGAGACGCCGTGCTTGGCGGCAAAGGCGCGGTCGGTCATGGTTCCCAGTTCGGCGACCGGCACGATTTTTCGCTCGCCGCGGACGAAGGTCGGGCAGCGGGGAATGCCGCGCTTTCGCCGCTGTTCGAAAACGGTGCGCACGTGCAGTCCCAGTTTTCTCGCGAGGGCCGCGTCGCTTTCCCGGCCGAGGCCGACCCGGTCCCAGTCGATGCCGCGGCCGGCGTCGCGCCGATACGGCGGAATGCCGCGCTGCCGTCGATGGTCAAATACCGTCGAGACGTCGAGCCCCAGCCGCTTCGCGATGTCGCGGTCGCTTTCCTGGCCGAGACCGACCGCGTCCCAATCGATTTTCTGCGCGGTCCGGGTCGTATAGGACGGAATGCCGCGCTTTCGCCGCTGCGCGAAAACGATATTGACGCCAAGTCCCAACTTTTCCGCGATCGCCCGGTCGATTTCCCGACCGAGGCCGACGCGGTCCCAATCGATGGCGCGCCGCCGCCGCGGATCGAACGGCGGAATTCCCGCCTCTTTGCGCCGTTTGAAGACCACGGCCAACGCGACGCCGTATTTGGCGCCCAGCGCCGCGTCCGTCATCGTTCCCAGTTCCGCGAGCGGGAGGTCGATGCGATTGGACCGCCGGCGCACGGGGCACACCGGTATGCCGCGCTTTCGCCGTTGCGCGCCGACCGTGTCGCTGAGGACCCCGAGCCGGCGCGCGAGGGCCGCGTCGGATTCGCGCCCCAACGGAACTTCGTCCCAAGCGATCGGCTGCTTTTTTCCGCTCATCCAGGCGCCCGCCAACAAGGGTTTTATCTAACGGCTGCTTCACGCGAATAGGACCGGACATGCATCGGCTTGCAGTTGTTCGCGTCCATTCGCTGCCGGCCCGACGAAGCCAGGCGAAGTCGGGGGCATTCGCGGTTCAGTTTCCTTCCTTTGCGGTCCAATTTCAATCACTGCCTTAAAACTTCCGGGAACTTCGGTTTAATTCTTGCTCGGAATCGAACGCAAAGCGACCGAAACGAATCTGAACGAAACTGGCCCGGGAACCGACTGTTGACGACAAGGAACGGGTTGCGTAACCATGAAATTGACAACCGCTGTTCCGGAACTTTCAACTGATTTCGGGACAGGCTCACAAGATAGGGCCTGAGCAATCAACACGTCCACTTTCGGGAGACCTTGCCATGAAGACCTACTTGGCAGCGTGGCTGGCGGTTTTGAGCGGGTTCTTGGCGCTGGCGCTCGCGTGCGGCAGCAGCGGGAGCAAAGCCGCAGCCACAGCGACTATGCGGGGCAATGGCGGCGGAGGAGACGACGACAGCGCGGCAAACGACGACGTATGGACGGACCCGTCCACCGGCTTGATGTGGGACCTTAGTGCGGAAACGGCCGAGTTCGGGTGTGAAAATTTGCAGGCGGCCATTGAATATTGCATCCAATCAAAGAAAGCCGGCTATTCTGGATGGCGGGCGCCGACAATTGACGATTTGAGGACCGTCATTGTTGCGTGCTCTCCAACGGAGACCGGCGGGGCGTGCGACGTGACAGACTCCTGCAATTCGGCGACGAATTGCAGGAATAGCGCCTGTTCCGGGTGCGGCGAATCCGGGGCTGCCGGCGCTTATAGCAAAAACGGCAATTGGCAAAATGTTTCCTGCTCCTCAACAACGGATGCGGATGAACCGGCCAGCTTCGTGTGGACCGTCGATTTCCACGATGCGAGCATTCAATATTATGGGGCCAACGGCGGCACGGTGTTGCAACTCTCATGCGTGCGAAATTCAACCGCAACGGACGTCCGAAAATAAGAGCCCGGATGCGCGAGACACGCGGCTGAAAATCCGACGATGGCCGAGCCCCGGCCGGTCGGTGACGGGCGCCGGCATTGTCCGTCAGGCGAGGCGCGGCACGAACGCGCGTCAGCCGGCGACAAGGAAGATTTCGCAGGTTTCGAAATCGATTTCCCACTTGGCGCCGGGAATATTTTCCCATTGATATTTGCGGCTTTTTAAATTCCACCAGTCGTGGTAAGCGGTCGTGACGGCGCCCAGGTCGCCGATCAATCGCTCATACAACGCGTTCACCTCCTCGTCGGTCGAGAGCGACTTGAGCAATTCGACCAGCGCGTTCTTTCGTTCGTGCAGACGGCGGATCTCGTCGCGTTCGGCGGGCGCCACCTTTCCGACCGATTTTTTCGGCGATTTCGGAGCAGCGGGCTTATTCAAGAACGATCTCCTTTCTTCTTTTTCAATTCGGCAAGGATCTCCTCTTGCACCTTGAGGATTTTGAGCAAGATTTCGCGATCGCTCGGCGGCGGCGCCGGCGCCGCCGCCGCCCGGACCCGAGGCGCCGCCGCGGCCCCCGGCAACGCCGTCAACGGGTCCAGGTACGGGAGTTCAGGCGGCGTCATCAACCGCGAGACGTCGACGCCGAGGCGGGCGAGCGCATCGCGCAGGGACCGCGAGGCGTTTCGTTCGTGGTGGGCGAGCACGCATTGCTGCCAGGAAGGCGTATTCAACTCCCGGGTCGCCTTCGCGTTGAGGTAGACGCAACGTTTGCAATGAAAGGCATCGCAGGTCCGGCAAATCGGCGCGTGGTCGAGGCCTAGCAGTTGAGCGTTCCGAATCTCGAAGCCTTCTTCGACATTGCCCACGGCGGCGGATTTGTCGCCGTAGCAGAAACCTGGGCAGATGTACAACTGGCCGTCCGGCGCGCAGGTGAGATGATGGACGCCGGCGCCGCAGTTGTTCATGCGGCCGAGCGACAAACGATCCGAAAGAACGTTCAGCTCGGCAGCGTCGCCTGCGGCGCAGGCCGCCGCAACGGGCGTTTCCAGGGCTTGAAGCTGCCGGCGATATTCCTCAACGTCGGCGTGGCCGTACTGTTCGACGTCCAGAGGGACCACGTTGATTCGTCGGGCCGCATTGAGATAGGGGATCAGCAAATCGGCCGCGTGCGAGATCTGGCTTTTTTCCAGCCGGACGATCAGGTTGCGCGCCCGCGCTTGCCGAATCGCGTCCGGTCGAGCCAGGTCGTTTCCGTCCAACACGATTACGGCGTCGCGGTAACGCCGGGCGAGCGCCAGCGGCGCGATCTTGACATGGGGCGCCTGGTCAATTTGCCGTTCGTGAGCGGCCGGAAGAGGCTCGGCCCCGAGAACGAACTGGAGCTGGAGCTTTCTCTTGTTCGCCAACGCGACCACGCGGCTCAAGCGTCGCAATGGCATGCGACTGGCAGCCGTCGGGCGGGCGCCGCGATTGCGGTAATGACAAAACGAGACGGCGGCGGCGTCCGTCAGAACGATCAACTGTTGCAGGTCGAGTCCGACGCGATTCCAGGCGTCCGCGCGAGCGGGAGGCGACGGCGTCATGGCGTACTTGGCCTCTGCCTTTCCTCGGGGGCCGCCAACTTGCGATCGAGCCTGTCCCAGAAATATCGATTCGCGCGGACGCGCGCCTTGTGCAAGCGGCAGATATATGTCGCTCGCTGATATATTGTCGCCGTGTCCGCGAAATCATAGTTTGCGCCCTGGCACCACGCGCAGCCGGCGGCGATGTCGCATTCGATGCATTCCGGCGGGCTTTGCGATACGAGATCAAGCGCCAGGAAAGGTCGAAGCAAATTGGCGTCGATCCCGGCGACGCAATCGCCGATTTTGAGCGGCGGGCGATTTTGCAACGAAAACGCGGCGAATCTCACGCAAGGGTAAAAGACGCCGGCGTGGTCGACCGCCAACATCTTCCCCGCGCCGCACCAATTCCTATTCTCCGGATTTGGCCGTCCGATATGCCGCGCGAAGAACGAACAACTGTGCTCCATGTACGTCTCGTAATCGACGATGTGGTCCGCCAGAGCCAGGAGCTGGTCTTCGAGGATCTTGTCGCTGTCGGCGTCCCACGCGTTCTCGAACACCACGTTGGCGTGGATGTTCTTGATCCCGAGTTCCCAGAGATGGACGATGCTGTCTTTGACGTGCGGAAGATCCGCCCGCGAAATCGTGACCTTGGTGCTGGCTTCCGGAAACTGCCGCAGCCACAGCGGAATATTCCGCACCACGTCGTCGTAGGAGCCGCGCCCGTCCGGGTAGACTCGCTGAAGATTGTGCTTGCCGGGGGTTCCGTCAATCGTAATCCCGACGCTGACGTGGCGAAAGTTCTTTTCGAGATACCGCTGGACCCGCGGCTCGTCGTATAAGATGCCGTTCGTGGCGAAGCTGAAGCGATAGCTGTCGAACCACCAATGCCCCGTTTCGTAGGCCTGCCGTTTGAAATAATCGCTGATTCGGTCGATCAGGTCGATCTCCAGAAACGGCTCGCCGCCCATGAAGTCCCAGATCAGGGAGCGATCCTTGAACAACTCCCGTTCGCGGAGCAAGTAGTCCACGGTGCGCCGAGCAACGTCGAAGCTCATCCGGTGATGGGAATTTTTGCCAACCAGATAACAATAACGGCACCGCAACTGACAGTTTTCGGTGAGAATCATCGTGACGGTTTTCGCCTTCCCGCCTTCCCAGTCGCGACTCCGGTCGAACGCCGTCCGCCGACGGCCGCTCGCGGCAAACGCCGTGTTGCGCTCGCCAACCTGACTATTCGGCGCCGGGCTACGCACAGAAATACTCCTGCCTGAAAAACCCCGCCAGCCGCGCGTGCAGCGAACGGATGTCGAGCCGTTTCGTCAAGCGGAATTGCACCGACCCGCTGTGATTTGCATCAACGCGAACGCGCGCGACGATTGCCGCCATAACGATCACTGCGGCCGCTGCCGCCGGAGTTTCCAGAACAGGAACCTGTGCAATCGCCCCCGCACGAGCTTGTGCAGCCATCGCCGCAACCGCCGGTGCAGCCATCGCCGCATCCGGTGCAGCCGTCC
>CAZHPN010000061.1:26942-27058 GCA_964534375.1 uncultured bacterium
CGCCGCAACCGCCGGTGCAGCCATCGCCGCATCCGGTGCAGCCGTCCGAGCAGCCGTCGCCGCAACCCCCGGTGCAATCGCTGGCGCATTGCGCCGTGCAATCGCTGCAGCCGCCG
>CAZHPN010000061.1:27158-31224 GCA_964534375.1 uncultured bacterium
AGCAACCCCCGGTGCAATCGCTGGCGCATTGCGCCGTGCAATCGCTGCAGCCGCCGGTAGAACTCCCGGAGCAACCCCCGGTGCAATCGCTGGCGCATTGCGCCGTGCAATCGCTGCAGCCGCCCGTAGAGCTCCCCGTGCAACCCGCCGTACAATTGCTCGCGCACTGCGCCGTGCAATCGCTGCAGCCGCTAGAGGAACTCCCCGTACAACTCCCTGTGCAGCCCCCCGAGCAATCGCTGGCGCACTGCGCCGTGCAATCGCTGCAGCCGCCCGCGGTTCCCGCGGCGCAGGCGCTGGCGCAAGCCGCTGTGCAATCCGTGCAGCCCCCCCCCGAGGAACTCCCTGTGCAAGTCCCCGTGCAATCGCCGGCGCAATTCGCGGTGCAGTCGCCACAACCCGCCGAGGAAGTTCCCGTGCAATTGCTGCCGCAATTCGCCGTGCAGTCGATGCAACTTCCCGAAGAAGCCCCGGTGCACGTACCGGTGCAATCGCCGGCGCAAGTCGCCGTGCAATCGGCGCAGCCCGCCGACGAGCTTCCCGTGCAATTGCTGCCGCAATTCGCCGTGCAATCGCTGCAACTGCCGCCGGAACTGCCGGAGGCAGAACCGGTGCAGCCGCTGCATCCCGTCGCGCCCCCGGTGCAATCGCTGGCGCAAGTCGCCGTGCAATCGCTGCACCCGCCCCCACCAGAGCCGCCGCCCGAATGCCCGGACGAGGCGCACCCGCCGAGAAGCGTGCCGAACCCGAGGACGGAAACAAAGGGAAGCGCCACACCGACATTTCGAATGAAATTTCGTCGCGATAAATCGGTTTCTTGCGAATCCGCGGCTTTCTTTCTCGGCAGAATCGTTCGCGTGGCCATTCAAAAACCCCCTTGAGAGGTTATTTTAAAGGTCAGGCTCACCGTTATGATCGCGAGATGAAAAATTTTGCCCGGCCGCTTCGCACTTGCGTGTCAGCCTTTATTTTTGTTTGGCCGACACACATTTGATTTTAGTAGCACAACGAGCCATTCGGGTCAACTACTTTTCGCTCGGGCGAACGATCAAAGCTTGATCGGTTCGATCTGCGTCGCGCCGGCGAGCGCTTCGATCGAATGCGGCGAGCAGAACATCGTCATTGAGGATCATTTTTTTCGGTTCGTCGCTCATGCGGCCCTCCTTTGCCCATTGGCCGCGCCCGCGGCGCGGCGGCCCGAACTGTAAGAGCACCCTTCCGGGTGCGATTTGATGGATCGCGCCTGGAAAGGCCTGCCCCCGCGAAGGCAGGGGGCGCTCTTACGGGGGGGGCGGAGGCCGCCGCAAGGCGCGGAGCGCCGCTAGGGCCTCGGCGCGGGGGGCGTCAGCGCGCTTTCGATCCGGTTGCGCCCGCCTTGTTTGGCGCGGCAAAGGGCCTCGTCGGCGCGGCCGATCAGGTCGTCGGCGCTCTCGCCCGGGCAAAGTTCCGCCACGCCGCCGCTCAAGGTGACGATCCCCACCGGCTGCGAGATGCGGGTTTCCAGGTCGATGCCTGCCACGGCCTGCCGAATGCGGTCGGCGATGAGCCGCCCGTTGCTCATCGGGGTTTCGGGAAGAATGACGACGAACTCCTCGCCACCGCAGCGGGCGGCGGTGGGGCCGGTTTCCAGGCGGACGGGGATATCGGCGTTGCGCGCCGATTTCTTGATGCGTTCGCCGATTTCCCGCAGGACGCGGTCGCCGGTCGGATGGCCGAACGAATCGTTGATCCGCTTGAAATGGTCGATCTCCAGTTTGGATATCGACCGGCGCTAACCTTCGATCGCGCGTCAGCGGCCGAAAGACAAAATCACGCCGTAACTTGTCGCCTGATCCTGCCCGACGACGAAGGCGCCCGTGGCCGAACCGCCCCAACCGCCGGTCAGCATCACCGTGGCCGCCGTTGGGGCGATCGTCATCGCCGACCACAAGCTGCCGTCGTAATGCCAAACGAGCGGGTAGCCCGTGTCGTTGTCCTCGCCGACAACGAAGACATCCGAAGCGGAGCTTCCCCAAACGCCGTTCAGCCAACCGGCGTCGGCCGTGGCGTTGGTCATCGCCGACCACGACGCGCCGTCGTATTGCCAGATGGCGGGGACCCAGTTGGCGCCGTCATAGACGTTTCCCACGGCGAACACATTCGAGGGCGAGCTTCCCCAAACGCCGTTGAGCGTCCCGTCGTCCCCGTTGGCGTTGGTCATCGCCGACCACGAGGCGCCGTTGTACTGCCAGAGCACCGGGAGCGACGACGTGTAGTCGTAGCCGGCGGCGATCACGTTCGCGGGCGAGCTTCCCCAAACGCCCATGATCGCCCCGAGGTCCGTCGTGACGTTGGTCATCGTCGACCACGAACTTCCGTCGTACTGCAAAATCATCGACGCCGGCGGAATCAAATCGGTCTCGCCTACGGCGAACACGTCCGTGGCCGAGCTTCCCCAGACGCCGTTGATATAGCCGCCGTTCGCCGGGACGTTCGCCATCGCCGACCACGAGGCGCCGTCATAATGCCATATCGCCGGGTACCCCGACGTGGCGTCGCCGCCGACGGCGAAAACGTTCGCGGCCGAGTTTCCCCAAATCCCGTGCAACGTTCCGCCGTCGGCCGTGGGGTTGGTCATCGCCGACCAGGACGTTCCGTTGTACTGCCAAATCACCGGCAGCCCGGTCGTCGAGTCGGCGCCGACCGCGAACACGTTCGTGGCGGAGCTTCCCCAGACGCCGTTCACCGAGATCGCGTCGGTGGTGGCCGGGAGCGTCATCGGCGACCAATCGGGCGCGGTGTCGTCGTCGACGGGGGAGGTGTCGTCATCGGCCGGCGACGTGTCGTTGTCATCGTTGTCGTCGTTGTCGTTGTCATCATTGTCGTTGTCGTCATTGTCGTCGTCGTCGTTGTCATCGTCGTTGTCGTCATCGTTGTTATCGTTATCGTTGTCGTTGTCGTCGTCATCGTCGTCGTCGACGGGCGAGGCGTCGTCGTCGTCGTCCGTCGCGTCGTCGTCGATCGCCGGATGACTGGCGGAACTGCTGCTGGAACTGCCGCAAGCGACGGCGCAGGCGGCCAAAACCATCGTCAACAGAAAGAACAGAAGCCAACGACTGCGGTTCATGGAAACACCCCCGTCGCCTTCGCGACAAAAAATACGGTTCTTATTTATCATCGGCGTCGGTCCCGAGCAACGCGTAGGCCATGTGCAGATCGAAAATCTCGCTGATCCCGGTGATGTTCGCCCAGTGCGTCGTAAACGGATCGCCGACTTCGCCGCCGGGATTGATGGCCTGCGCCACCGGCCAGGTTGAACCTTCCGCCGAAAGCCAGACATACCAAAAGCCGGTTGCCGTCGAGTCGCCGACCGGAACGCAAGCAAGCCAATACGTGCCGGCGGCGAGGACGGGCGGCGAAACCGGAGCCGCGGCGAATGAGTTCTCCGTGCTGCCGAAATGGGGATCGTCCGTCGTAAACAGGGTGACGTTGTTTGCCCGCGGAGACCACGACTCTTGCCACACGGGCGTCCCGGAGCCGTACGGAACGCCGGACGGATAGCCGCCGGCGTCGGAGTAGATGAAGCAGTCGATCGAATTGAACCGAGCCAGCGAAGTGAAGCCGTATCCGGCCGTGCCGGCGCCATCAATCTCTATTTCCTGGATGGTCCAGCTATGACCGGCGGGAACCGTGAAGGTGTCGGCGACATAGAGCGAAATCGCCGGAACGTTGGTCCACCCGGCGTCCGCGAGCGCGGTCTGATTCGTCGCGTCAACCGGCTGGCCGATCAGCGCGGTCCAGGCCCCGGCGCCGGCTGTCCGCGGGCGGGGGACGCTCGACGCCCCGCCCCTTCGCCGCGGCGGTGGCGCCGGCGGGGCGCCCGCGGCGCGCGAGGGCGACGGGCGGATCGTAATCGTGTGCGTCGGCGCGGCCGGATCGGCGACGATGTGCAGGATTTGCGAAGCGGCATCGTACGTCTGCGTCCACGAACCGTCCGGGTCAGACGAAGCAGCCGCAAAGCCGGCCGGGTAGTGCCGCGCGGACGGCACGAAAATGAACGCGTCGGGCGGCGCCGCGCCGTTGTTGG
>CAZHPN010000062.1:0-30896 GCA_964534375.1 uncultured bacterium
GTCGGGGAGGGGCAGGAAACTTCGGCGGGAGCCGAAATTTCCGGGGAGAGGTCTGTGCGACCGACAAAGAGCGCAAATCTGCGCCATTTGAAGCATCGCCGCTCTTAATCCTAAAGCCTATGCCGCGTCGGGGAGGGGCGGAAAATTTCGGGAACCGAAATTTTCGGGGAGGAGTCGGCGCGAGGAGTCGCGCATTGCATCGGTGTTCATGCAAGAGGCTCAGAGGCCAAAGTTGACAGACACGAACGGTTGAGGTTAGTTTGCAGCTAGACAAGACGGAGGAAGCGTGCGCAAATTTTTGCTCTGTGCGATCATCTTGATGACCGCCGCGGCGTTGGCGTGTTCGCATGGCTGCGCCACGAAAAGACACGAAGCGAGCCCCATCGATTGCCGCGATCCGATCGAGACCTGGATGAATGTGTGCCACTTTCCAATCGTCATGGACGGCGTCAATCCGATGACGTTCCAGCAAGCCTACGATTCCTGCCACGACAATTGGGGCAGCGTCTGGTGGCAGTTCGTCCGCTGCTACAACTCGACCTATTTGCCGCAGAACAAAAGCTGCGCGGCGTTCCTCGCCTGCGTGCCCGAACATGGTTTTGTCACGCCGCCGGCCGACGACGATACCGCCGCCGACGACGATGACAACGACGACACGTCGCCGCCCGTGGACGACGACGCCTCGCCGCCGGCGGACGACGACGATACGACGCCGGCGGATGACGATCAGACGCCGCCCGACGACGACGACGACAACGACGACGACAATGACGACAACGACGACACCTCGCCGCCGGCCGATGACGATACCCGGCCGCCCGACGACGACGATCTGACGCCGCCAACGGATGACGATGCCACGCCGCCGACGGATGACGACGCCACGCCGCCGACGGACGACGACGCCTCGCCGGCCGCCGCGCCGGCCGAGGAAGCGCCGCGCTGGTGACGCGCCGCACGTGATCGCCGACGGCGCCCGCGAGCGAACGACGCCCGGGTCCGCCTCTATTCCTTCCAGCGCGCCGCTGTTCACCCGCGCGGCCGTGCGGGCGGCGATGGTTGTGTTTGCCGTCGCGACGGCCGTCTATTTGCCCAAGACGGTCAACCGCTTCACCTTCGACGATCGCATCTTCATCTTGCTGGACGCGAATGTACGCGACGTGCACGCCGCGCTGGGCGAGTTCGGCCGCGATCAGGCGCGGCTGTATCGGCCGTTGCGTTCCGTCGCGCTCGCCTCGTTGACGTCGGCGTTCGGACGGCAGCGGCCTCTGCCGTTTCATGTCGCCGGCATCCTTCTTCACGCCGCGTGCGCCGCGCTTCTCACACTGATCGTCTGGCTGCTCGTCGCCGATCCGCCGGCGGCCCTGTTCGCCGGGCTGATTTTCGCGCTGCACCCCGTGCACGCCGACCGCGTCGCCAACATCACCGGAAGTTTCGACCTGCTCGGCCTCGCGCTCGGCTGGGGCGCGTGGCTGCTCGCGCTCCTGTACGACCGCGGCGCGCGTGCATGGACCGCCGGCGCCGCGGCGCTCGCCCTCCTGCTCGGTTGCCTTGCGAGCGAAGAAGCGCTGATGGTCTGGCCGCTCGCCGCCGCCTGTTTTCTGCTGTGGCCGGGCGACCGCCGGCGGCGCCGGCGTGTCATGGCCCTTTTGACCGCGGTCGTCGCCGGCTATTTGCTGGCCCGTTCGCTCGTGCTGGGCGGCGCGGCGCGCACCGCCGCGTACGCCGCCGGCAGCCTGTCCAACACGATTTGGACGATGGCCGTGGTCGCTTGGCGCTACGTCGGCTTGCTCTTTTTCCCGGTCGGCTTGAGCGCCGCCTACGGGCCGACCGTCCGCACGCAGCTCGATCCGGCGGCGGCGGCGGGGCTGCTGGGCATCGCGGCGCTGCTCGGCGCGGCCGTGGCGCTGCGCCGGCGCCCGGCCATTTCGCTGGCGATTGTTTGGTTTTTCCTGGGGCTGGCCCCCTTCAGCAACTTGTTGCGGGGCGACACGTTGATGGCGGAGCGCTACCTGTATGCCGGCTCGGGCGGCTTCGCGCTCGCCGCGGGGTTGCTGGCGGCGGGCCTGCGCGTCCGGCGGCGCGCGGCGACCGCGGCCATGGCCGTGGTGCTCGCGATTTATGCAGTCGGCGTCGTCTCGCGTTGCGCCGCGTGGGGCCGGCCGGTGCAGCTCTGGACTGAAGCGGCCGTCCGCGAGCCGAACAGTTTCTTGGCGAACCTCAACGCCGGCTACCATTCGCTCGTCGCCGGGAAAACGAACAACGCCGAGCGCTTTGCGGCGCAGGCGCGCCGGCTGGAGCCGCAACGCGCGGAGCCGTTGATGCAACTCGCGGAAGTCGCGTTCGGCCGGCACGCGGACGGCGAAGCCGTGCGCTGGCTGACGACGGCGACGGAGACCGACCCGGCGTATTGCCCGGCCTTCAGCGCGCTGGCGAAGGCGTGCGTGCAAACGAAAGACTATCCGCGGGCGGCGCGCACGGCGGTCGCCGCATTGAACTGTGATCCGCAAGAATCCGGCGCGCACTACGTGCTGGCGTATTTGTTGGTTGCGGCCGGGCATTGCGACGAAGCCGCCGCGCATTGGAGCGCGATCATCCGCGCCCAGCCGGAGCCGCCGGATTATCAGGCCGCCATCGAATTGCGCGCGCATTGCGCGCGATCAAAAGACTGAGAGGCTGAGAGGCTGAGAGGCTGAGAGGCTGCGCAAGACTGAGAGACTGCGCGCGCCGGTGACTGGGAGACCAAAAGTTTGGTAGGTCAGCATCCGACCTCCCAGCCCTGCGGCCATGCCGCGCAGTCCTGCCGCGCCCGGCGCGCGGCGCAGCCTCTTGGTCTTTTGAAATGGTTCTCGGGCGACTTGCCGACGCCCAACATCGTTCACAGCTTCCCGTGAAGAGCGTCAAAAAACAAAACCCCGCGGACCTTTCGGTCCACGGGGTCTTTCGGTCATTGCGTTGACAGTTAACGGAGCGTTAGCAACCGCAACCGCTGTTGTTGTTCGAGCCGGGATGCGGAACCGGCGACTCGTCGTCGTCGGTCGGGCTGATTTCGCCGCCCGAGAAATCCCACACGCCGGACACGAAGGTCGCTGCCGCATCGTCGCCGGTCAGCGTCCAGGCGAAGCCATCGGTCCCGGCCGCGTCGGTCGTCGCGACGAAACTGAAGGTCAACGTCTCGCCTTCCTTAATGTCGCCGACTTCCGCTGAGGAGACCATTCCCTGGAATTCCCACGTGATCGTCGCGGTCGCTTCGGCATAGTCGGCTTTCCACGTGCCCAGGGTCGGATGCAACGCCTTCGGGGCCGCTACGGTTCCGTCCACCTTGTACGTCTTGCTGGGCAACGAAATGTCGACTTTCTTGATAGCGATCGTGCCGCCATTTTTGTTGAACACGTCAAACGCGAAATCGTACTGCGTGTTCGCTTTCAGCATCACGGGATACGCGCCGCCGGCCGTGCCGGTCAAGCCGAAGATGTCGGTTGAGTCGTCGTCGGCCGGTGGTGAAGCATCATCGTCTGCGGGCGTCGCATCGTCGTCCGTCGGCGAAGCATCATCGTCCGCCGCGTACGCAACCACCGCCATGGCGCAGACCATCAGAGCGATCAACAGAAATTTCTTGAACACCTTATTCCTCCTTTCGTCCGCCGTTCCGGGCCATTTCTTCTTTCGGGCCAAGAACAAGCGGCCCCTGCTAAGTAGTGCGCCATCACCTCCTTTTCGATAAACTTCTTAAAGCATACGCAAAAAATCGTACTCTCCGGTCATGCTTTCTGCCGGTGAGATACCGCTCGCAAATTTATTACCACGGGTTGGCAAGGGAATGCAACAAAAAAATTAGTGCGCGATTCCGCGGGTCTTTCGCCTGTGCGGCGAAGGGCTTGAAGGATTACTTCATAACTCAAAATATTATTCAGTTGCGACAGCCGGCAAGCCCGAGTCTTCGGCGAACGCCGCGCCCATTTCCTGCAAACCGGCGAGGGCGCCATGGTGTTTCGGGTTGATATTCAAGGCTTTTTTGAACCAGCGCACCGCCTCGTCCACGTTGCCTTCCGTCTGGTAGCTCAGGCCCATGGCGTACATCGCTTCGATGTTTTCCGGCGAATCTTCCAATAATTCTTGCAGAATAATCCGCGCGTTGCGGGGGTGGGCGTCGATGTTCAACGTGGCGAGGGTCAGCCGCGCCTGTTCGTTCTTCGGATTGATTTCCAGCGCGCGGTGGATGTGCGGACCGGCCTCGGCAAGGTTGCCGGAGTCAGCGAGGATATACCCGAGCGTGGCATGGGCGTCGGCGTTTTCCTCGTCCTTCGCCAGCACGTCGCTGAGCAGGCGCTCGGCTTCGTCAACGCGCTTTTGCCGATAACGAAGCTGCGCGAGATTGATCGCCGCCTTCGCGTAGTCGGGTTTCTCGGCCAGCGCTTGCCGCAGGTACGCCTCCGCCTTCTCGAGATTGCCCAGGCGCATGTAGTCAAACCCGACCTCGTTGAAAAGGCTCGCGTTGTGCGGCGTCAACGTCAGCGCCGTGAGGAAGGCTTTGTTGGCCAGATCCCACACCTGCCGCTGCTGGAAGCAGAAACCCATCTTCTCGAACGCGGAGCGGTTGTCGCGGTAAATCACGAGGCTGCGCTGATAGTATTCGATCGCCGTGCGGCAGTCGCCCATGGCGCGGTAGATTTCGCCGTAGTTGTACAGCACGGCGCTGTTGTGCAGCCGCGTACGGCTGGCGAGCTTCATCAATTGCAGCGCCTCGTCGAAGCGGTGCTGCTCGGCGTAGATGCCCGCGAGGTCGTTGTAGATCCACGCCGGCTCTTCGCGGTCGCGGGGCGCGAGGTATTCCAGGGCGCGGTTGAGGATTTTTTCCGCCTCGTCGTACTTCTTGTCCAGACGATAGACGTTGCCCAGCACGACGTAGAGCAGCGTCGCGTTCGGCGCATCGGCGATCATCTTGTTGAACAACTGCTCGTTCTTGTACCAATCGGTATTGCGGCGAATCGTCAGCGCGGTATAGGACACCAGCAGCGCGGCCGTGACGACGAGCGCCGCGGTCCGCCGCCCCGCCACGTTGGTCGCCCACTCGCGATCCGCCGCCCAGGCGCCGATCTGGCCGATCAGCCGCGCCAGCGCCGCCGCGAGCACAAAGCAGACCGCGACGCTGGGCAGATACAGGAACCGCTCGGCCGTCATGAAACCCATGTCTTTCGGGCCGCTGATGCGCACAAAGTTGGACAGCGGCCCCAACGTGAGCATGTAGAACATCAAGGCGAACGATATCGTCGGATCGCGCTTCACGGTCGCCGCGGTCGCCGCTAACATCAACGCGAGGAAAACGAAGCCGGCCAGAAAGCCCGGGTCGAACGGCGATTCCACCAGCGGGTTTTGGATATACGCCGACAAGTGCACGGGCACGAACGTCTTCAACGTGTAGTAGCCGAGCGTCTTGACGAAGGTCAGAATCGTGGCGAGCGCGTTGAACGGATCTTTCGCCTGCGGGCTGAAACCGATCCGCCACGACCGGAAGAGGAAGTACGCGCCGACGATCGCCAATAGCAGCGCCGCTGGCGACAACAGCCAGGCCGCGCCCCGCGGCTTGCGGGCGTCCTTCACAAACACCAAGGCGTAGGCCGCCGCGACCAGCGGCAGGGACACCGCCATCTCCTTGGCCAGCAGGCTCAGAACAAACACCGCCGCCATGACGGCGAGCAAATGCCAGAACGGCTTGTCCTTGGCGCGCGGGTCGGCGCCCGGGGGCGGCGCGAAACCGCGCCGAGCGGCGACGCGTTCGACGAAGAGCATGTACGCCAGGAACGCCGCCAGGAAAAAGAGCGCGCAGAGCGGGTCGGTGCGGCCGGCGATCCACGTCACCGATTCGGTGTGGATCGGGTGCACCGCGAAGATGCCCGCGGCAAGCAAGGGCGTCAGCAACTTGCGGTTCACCAGTCGATAGAAAATGAAGAAGACCAGCAGCGTCGAGACATAGTGAATCAACAGGTTCGTCAAATGGTAGCCGGCCGGTTCTCCGCCGTGGAGCTTCCAATCGAGCGCATAGGTGATGGTCACCAGCGGCCGGTAGTAGCCGTACTTGCGGTTGTCGTCGGAGAAACCGAAGAAGTCGCGGGTGAAGATTTCCTTGAGGAAATTCCAGCTTTTGATTTGATAATCGAAGACGATGAGGCTGACGTCGTCCCAGATGAATTCGCCCTTGGGCGCGTTCCAGTAAGCCACGGCGACGCACGCCGCCAGCAGCACCACCGCCAACGCCAACTTGACTCGCAGACTCATTTTCCTTCCGTTTCGGCCCCCGCCGTGCAAACGAAACGCAGAAGTTACCCAAGCGGGGCGGCGGTGTCAAACGAATCGCCGGCCGAAAGCAAATGCGGAATGGCGAATGCGGAATGCGGAATTGCCGGCCGAACGCATTCATTGTTAAGCTGCACTGGCGCTTGATTTGTTCAGCGGCTCCGAATGCGGCGCGGTTCGCCGGCTAAGAGGGGAATCGACATTTTGGAGGAGTCAAAACCGAAGGTCATGACGCGGAAGAGCGTCCGGGAGGCCGAGCGCCATTTGGGCGAGCGCGACAAAGTCATGGCCGAATTGGTTGCGAAAATCGGGCCGTGCGCGTTGCCGCTGCGGAAGACTCCGCCGTTTCACATCTTGACCGCCTCGATCGTCAGCCAACAGCTTTCGACCAAAGCCGCCGAGACCATTGAGCGACGACTGGCGGCGATCGTGCCGGCGCCCTTCGAAGCCGCCGGCTTCGCCGGCGTGGCGGTCGAGAAGATGCGGGGCGTTGGTCTGTCGTCCGCCAAGGGCCGCTACATTCTCGAGTTGGCGGCGCGCGTCCGTGACGGCCGCCTCGATCTGACCGCGCTCGCCGCCGTGCCGGACGAGGCCGCGATAACGGCGCTCATCGAACTGCCCGGCGTCGGCCGTTGGACCGCGGAAATGTTCCTGATGTTCGGACTGCATCGCCCCGACGTCTTGTCGCTCGGCGACGGCGGCCTGCAACGCGCGGCCAAACTCCTCTACGGCGGCCGAGCGAAATTGGCGAACGTGGGAAAACGCTGGCGGCCTTACCGTTCCGTCGCGTCGTGGTATTTATGGCGGCATTTGGAAGCGCGGTGAGAGCGGGAAGTCAGAAGGCAGAAGGCAGAAGTCGGAACTCAGGAGCCAGAAGCCAGAAGCCAGGAGCCGGCATTCCGCATTCCGCATTCCGCATTCGGCATTCGCCATTCGGCTGGCCCTTTGGCGACTGTTTCGCTACCATGACGCCCGCCGACGGCGCTTAACCGAAAGAAAGGCAACATGGCAGGCTACTCATTAGAACGTGCGGCGCGCATTCTCGAATTCCACCGGGTGGAAGAGCGCCTGGCCGAGTTCGCCGGCAGCGAGTTAGGCAAGCAACGGTGCCGCGCGCTGCCGCTGTGGGACGATCCGGAGCGCATCGCGCAGGCGCTCGCCGAGGTGTCCGAAGCGCTCGATTTGTCGGTGCGCGGGATCGACATGGAGTTCGCCGCTGCGACCGATCTGACGCCCTACGGCAAACGCGCGCGGGTCGGCGCCGCCTTGGCCGGCGCGGACCTGCTGGCGGTCGCGGGCGCGATGAACCTCAGCCGGCGCGCCAAACGCCTGCTGGAAACCGAAGCCGAACGGGCGCCCGGGCTGGCCCGCCGCGGCGCGCAACTCGGCGAATGGCTGGCGCTGGAAAAGGAAATCTACGCGCGGATCGGCCGCGACGGCCGCGTCAACGACAACGCCAGCGCGGAACTCGCGCAACTGCGCGGGCGCTACCGCGCGGTCCACGACCAGATTCACGCCACGCTGGAAAAAATCCTGGCCGCGCCGGAATACGCCGACCTCTTGCAAGACGAGATCTTCACGCTGCGCAACGGCCGCTTCGTGGTGCCGGTCCGCGTCGATCGCCGGCACGCGGTCGAGGGCATCGTCCACGACATCAGCCAGACGGGCCAATCGCTGTTCATCGAACCGCGGCAGATCACCGAGTTGAACAACCGCCTGCGCACGACGGAACTCGAAATCGAGCGCGAAATCCAGCGCATTCTGCTGGAGATGACCTACAAGGTCGCCGCGGTCATCGACGAACTCGAAGGCGCCGCCGACGCGCTCGTGGCCCTCGACGTGGTCTTCGCCAAGGCGCGCTACGCCGGCGCGCTCGACGCCCACCCGGTGGAGGTCGCGCGGACCGGCGGCGTCCGGCTGCCCCGCGCGCGCCACCCGCTGCTGGCCGAGCAGGTGACGGGCGTGGTCGCCAACGACGTGGCGATGGACGACGCCCGCACGCTGGTGCTCTCCGGCCCCAACGCCGGCGGCAAAACCGTGCTGCTCAAGACGATCGGCCTGTGCGCGCTCATGCTCCGCGCCGGGCTGCACCTGCCGTGCGGCCCCGACGGCCGGCTGCCCGTCTTCCGCCGCGTGTTCGCGGTGATCGGCGACGAGCAGTCGATCGAGCGCAACCTGTCGAGCTTTTCCAGCCACCTGCTCAACCTCAAGAACATCGTCGACGAACTCGTCCCGGATAGCCTGGCGCTGATCGACGAGATCGGCGAAGGCACCGACCCGACGCAGGGCGTCGCGCTGTCGAAGGCGATTCTGGAAAACCTGCACGAGCACGGCGCGCGAACGGTCGTCACCACGCACTTCACCGATCTGACCGCCGAGGCGCAAATCCGCGAGGGCTGGCGCAACGCCGCCATGGCCTTCGACGAACGCACGATGACGCCCACCTACCGCCTCATGCCCGGCGCCCCGGGCTACAGCGGCGCCTTCGCCATGGCCGAGCGGCTCGGGCTGCCGGCGGCGATCGTCGAGCGGGCCCGCGCGCTCGCCAGCGGCTCGGACAGCCGCTTGCAGCAGGTGATCGTCAGCCTCGAACGCGAGCGCGAAAAGTGGGCGGATGCGGCGCGCCTGGCCGAAGAAGAGCGGGCGCAGGCCGAGGCGGAGAAGCGCCGGCAAGAGGAGATCCTCGCCGACTTGCGGTCGCGGAAACAGAAGCTGATGGAGGAAGACCGCGAGGCGCTGCGGCGGCAGGTCGCCGAGGCGCAGGCGGCCGTGAAGAACGTCATTCGCGACTTGCAGGAAAAGCCGTCGTTTGCCGCCGCCGAACAGGCGCGGGAAGCGCTGCGGCAAGCCGAGCGCCAGGTCGACGAGCTGCTGCCGCCGGCCGAGCGCGCGCCGCTGCCGCCGTATCTCGCCCCGATCGACGACTGGTCGAAGATCGCCGTCGGCGGCGAGGTCTATCTCCGCGACTTCCGCGAAACCGCCGTGGTGTTGGAAAAGCCCGACGACCGCGGCCGCGTGCGCGTCGAGGCGCGCGGCAAGAAGCTGAACGTGCCGGCCGCGCAGTGCTTCCGCCGCCTCGCCGGCGAGGCCGCGGCGCCCGAGCGGCTCGCCGGCGGCGCGATCACGATTCCGGACGAGTCGGCCGCGGCCGATGCGTTGCGCCTCGATCTGCGCGGCCTGACGACCGACGACGCGCTGCTCGAAACCGAGAGCTTCCTCGATCAAGCCTTGCGACTGCGGATACCCGCCGTCGCCGTCATTCACGGCCACGGCACCGGCGCGCTGAAACGGGCGATCCGCGATTACGTCAAGCGCTGCCCCTACGCGAAGGCGTGGCGCCCCGGGAACCGCGGCGAAGGCGGCGACGGCGTGACGATTGTGGAATTGGATTTGTAAATCTCGAAAAACAGAATTATGCCTTTGGCCACTGGTAGCCCCAGGAGATCAGCGATCCGGCACACGTTTCGACGAGTTACATCGAGCGCCAGAAATTGACGATCCGCATGAGCGATCGGCGGTTCACCCGTCTGACGAACGCCTTCTCGAAAAAAAGCGGAAAACCACGCGCATTCGGTCGCGCTGCATTTCATGTACTACAACTTTTGCCGCGTTCACCAACCGCTTCGCGTAACCCCCGCAATGGAAGCTGGCGTTGCGGATCACGTTTGGGATTTGGAAGAAGTGGTCGCGCTTCTCTAAAAATATTGATTGACGGTTTGGTCTGCCTGTGGCATGTTCACGGCCCGTTTTCCCGCGTGGACTTAACTGCGTGGGGCAAAAGGAGGGGTGATGTGGTTTCCCGTCCGGGTTCAGTTGAACACGGGCCAGCCCAGCGTCGGGCGGAAAAACGACGCGGTAGCGGCGGAGGAATCGTTTCTCGGCCTTTTGTTTTCAGTGATCGGTTGGTCAGATTTAGAAACGAAAGGAGCGCTACAATGGACGGACACGAAAAGAAGCAAAGCAAGATGTGGGAGAAGGTCAAAGCATTGTTCAATCGGTCAGGAAGCAATGTCCCCGGAAGCGCCAAAAGGCGAAACCACATGCGGGAATTCGGGAAAGCAATCCTTGAAATCGTACTAGTCTGCCTTGGTGTTGCCGCTATTAGCGTCGTTATCGGGCCCTTCGGTCTTGCCTTGTGCGGATTCGCGATTCGCGTAGGCGTCTTGACCATGATCGGCCTTGGCGTTGTTTTCTGGGCTCTTCAGAGGTCAATCGGGTTCATGCTCAACCGCATATGGCCCACTGAACTAGCGGCAATATAAACGTAACATTAGTTGAGCCCCGCCGACCGTGGCGGGGTTTTTTTATTTTCCCCTTTTTTAAACTGACCCACTACCCGCTGTCTGTTGCGATTGCTGCCATACAATTGACGAACGGCAACCGGCCCGTGTCTTTTCAGGTCCGCAGAACTGCCGCGCTTTACCATTGACGTGGTGAGGGTGACAGAGTTTAATGCGTTCGCATCAGTGCCAATGCATGAGCACGGGTGGCTGCCACTAGCCAGCAATCATGCCCATACGTAGGCGCGATGTTGGAGAGGATGGAAGGGTTCCTAGTTGGGATCATGGTGACCGCCTCCTTGACCGTCAGCGTTACGCTGACCCTGGAGGTTAGTATCATGAAAGCAATTATCGCTCTGATATGCGTAGTGGCGGGGACAGCGCTCCTGGGGCGGTCTGGCATGACATGTTTCCAAAACTACGAAGGAACTGACCGACTGATCTGACTGAGCGTCGTTGAAATATGGGAGGGGCGCAGGGGGGTTCGATTCCCCCCCACCCCGCTATTCAAGAAATCCGCCGACCAGTCTTTTCAGAATTGCCCTTACACAATCACCCGAACTCTCATACCCCTCGGTTACAACCGTTTCTCCGAAGGTGAAGCTCAAAGGCATGATCGTTCGCAAGGGCAGCCGTGCGGAAAAAACTAATGATTTTTCCGCACTGAAAAACGCCTTCAAGAATCCTTTGTTTTCAAGGGCTTCTGCCGGCCGTTTTTGAGGGGGTCGCCGGGCGCTCCGGCCGGCGCTTCTTTCGCGAGTCTACTGACCAGGGCCGCTGACCGCTGGTTACTGTATCAGAAGTGAAATCCGACCTTCGCGTAAAAATACATCATCGTCGATGTCAGCAGCGGAATTGTCCACACCTCGTAAGGGCGCGGCGTGTATAGCAGGCAGCAGGTCGCGACCGCGGCGTTCAAGATCGCGGCGATCACGGCCCAGCCGACGAACCAGACGTCGGGGATTTCCGCGCAGAAAAACGCGGCGACGAAGATCGTCGCCGCCGAAACCAGCGCCATGGCCGCGATGCTCTCGAAGGTCTGGCCGCGGCCGGTGCGGAAACGGAAGCGATTTCTGCCCCACAAGCGGCCGACCACGTCCGCCGCGCTGGCGCCGATCCACATCGCCACGACGCCCGCCATCACCATGAATTGATAGCCGGGCCACCAATATAGAAACGCCAGCGTCAGCAGCGCCCAGGCGTTGCCGAGCGGCAGGTCGTCGGGGTCGTCGGCGTTCATCAACGATTTTGTCCAGCGATGCTTCGCGGCACGCATGTTGAGGTAGACGAAAAATCCGGTGGCGACCCACGAGGCGGGCCAGAGATCGATCCAGCGGAAGGCGATGACGAGCCAGAGAGCGAAGACGCTGCGCATTACGTCGCGCGTCGCCCACAACGGCAGGCGCAGTCCGCGCCGCAACAAAACGCCGAACGCGAGCGTCGCGAGCGCAAACAGCGAGCACCAGACGATGCCCAAGGCGTTGACGCCGATCTTCGAGTGCAGCAGCGGGCCGGCGAGGGCGAGGCCGTGGCGAAACAACGCGAAACATCGGTCGGCGAGCGCGGTCATGCTGCTCCTTGCGCGAGGCGACAAAGGGAACGGCCGCGCGCGCGGCCGTGGGAGGGCACATCACGCTGAATTACTATCCGCGAATTTCTTCGCGTGAGAAAAAGATTTCCACTTAAACCGCCGAGGACGCCGAGGACGCGGAGGTAGGGGTTTGTTTTGATTAACAAGACCTTTGCGTCCTTTGCGTGGAAAAAAACGAGAAACATTAATTCCTGCCGACCTCTGCGACCTCTGCGTCCTCGGCGGTTTAAGTGGGACCCATTTCGTTGCGGTCAACGGCCGCGTCGCACCCCTTCGTCAAAACGCCCGGCGGCCGAACCGCGCCGGGCGTCGGCCGCGAGCGTGGCGTCGTCATTTCTTGGGTTTGAACGTGCAGTCGTTGTAGAACCCGGCCGGGAAGCCTTTCGCGTAGGGCGAGTCGACCGTGCCCAGCGGATGATCGCGGAGAAACTCGATGAAATCTACGGGCGACATGTACAAGAAGCCCGCGTTGTGCGGGCCGGGATGCAGGCATTCCACCGCGTCGTGGCCGTTGTCGTTGAGGAAGATCACGTCGTTCGCGCCGTACTGCCCGAACGGCAGCACCATGACGTCGAGGACGCCGCCGTGCAGGCGCAGTTCCACATATTTGTTGGCGATCCCCGAAAGCGGCGGCCACTTCGCAATCTCATACGGAATGACGTTCGCCGGGTCGCAACCGTAAACGCCCGAGCAGGTGGCGATCGAGGCGATCGTGTCGCCGCGGGTCACGCCCAGCAGGTCGGAGACGCCGCCGCCGAGCGAAAAGCCAATGGTGTGGATGTGGTTCGGGTCGACGCCCCAGCACTTGTCGATTTCCGCGACCAGCTCGTCGAACAGCCGCACCTCGCGGTTCTTCGGGTTCGTGCCGTCGATGATATCCCAATCGAGCAGCATGCCCGAATCTTCCGGCGTGACGCCGATGAAATGGAAGCCGTCGAAATCGATCAGGTCGCTGATCAGCGTGCGCATGTTCGTCGCGGTGTCGCCGAAGCCGTGCCAATTGAACACCACCGGCCACGGCCAATGCTCTTTCACGTCACTGGGCAGGTCGATATAGAACGACCGCGCAATGCCGTCAACCATGAACCCGGTGTTCCAGCCGTCGTGCAGGGTCGTGCAGCCCGGGGGCGGCGTGTCGTCGTCATCGTCGTCGGCCGGCGATTGATCGTCGTCGTCATCGGCCGCCGGCGATTGATCGTCGTCGTCGTCGATCGCGTTGTCGTCGTCGTCGCCGCTGCTGCTCGAGCCGCAGGCGACAAGCAGCGCCATCGCCGCCAGCAAGAGCAGGCCAAGCAACCAAAACCACGTTTTGTTTTTCATTTTTTTCTCCGTGCGGTCGAGAAGTGGTTCCACCGAAAACTGCACCGCTTAATTTATGCAATTTCGCAGACGTTTTTGCAATACTTGAATTTCAACCACAGAGGCTCAGCACGGCCGTTGGCCGCAGCCAAATGGGCCACACTTAAACCGCCGAGGACGCAGAGATCGCAGAGGTCGGCAGGATTAATGATTTCTTTGTTTTTTTCAACGCAAAGACGCCCCTCGATTTCGCTCGGGCAGGCGCCGGCCGCAAAGGTTTTGTTAATCAAAACAAATCCAAACCTCCGCGCCCTCTGCGTCCTCGGCGGTTTAAATGGAAATCTATTTTTAACGCGAAGAATTTCGCGAACAGTAACAAAGCACGCTGTGCCCCTTCTACGTTGGGGACGGCGACGACCCCGCAGCGCGTTCCAACGGCCGCGTGAGCAGGACGAGCGCGACGGCGGGCACGGCGGCAAGGCACATCGCCGCGCGGAAACCGAACGAATCGGCCGCCGGCCCGACCAGAAGCGGCAGCGCCATATTGCCGACGCACGCGGCGAGATAGCCGGTGGAATAGACCGAGCCGGACAGCCAACTTGGAAACCGCGCGGTGTAACTGGCGAGCAGCGGGAAAATCGGCCCGGCCGCGAAGCCGGTCAGCAGGCAGCCGGCCAGGGAAATTTTGTGATTGGGCGACAAGGCGGTGAGGAGCACGGCGGCGGCCATCGCCATGCCGAAGAATTCGACGATCTGCCGCGTCGTCAGCCGGCGCATGATCCGCAGCGCGCTGAAGCGGCCGGCCGTGATGCCGATCCAGAAGATGGTCACCGCCCATCCGGCCGCGGTTTCGTCGACGCCGAAGCGATCGGTCTGGAACTTCGCCAGCCAGATGTTGAAGACGCCTTCCGCGCCGACATAGAGCATCATCAGCAGCAAGATCAGCCGCCACAGGCGCGGGTTCGTGCGGCGCACCTCGACCACCTCGCGCCACCGCAGATTGCGCCGGCCGGGCACATCCGGCGCCGGCGCCAGCGCGAACAACACGAACAAGGCGGCGGCCAGCACGGCCTCGCCGAGGACGATCGTTCGCCAACCGACATCGGCGGCGAGAAGGCGGCCGATCGTCGGCGGCGTGACCACGACGCCGAAGGCGAACAGGGCGTTGACGATCGTCAGGTTGCGCCCGGCGTTTTGTTTGTCCGCGGAACTGATGTACAAGCCGGGCACAATGTTGAGAAAGCCGTAACCGGCGCCGACGACGGCGAACGCGGCCGCCAGCGGCGCCAGGCGATGCGCGACCGCGCCGGCGAGAAAATCCCCGAGCATGACGCAGCCGGCGCCGGTCATCAGCGACGCGCGCGACGACAGTCCGCCGAGCGCGAAATTGATCGCGACGATCGCCAGGCACATGCCGAAAAAGTAGCCGAGCGACGGCAAGCCGCCCAGCGACCGCGGCGCGTGCACGTCGAGCAGCAATTGGTTGAGCAGCGGCCCGAGCGTGATCATCGTGACGCCGGCGAGAATGACCGACGGGAAAAACGGCCAGATGACGGGCCAGCGCTTCACCATCCTGCCTTTCGCGAGAGCGACGATCGAGCGCGAAGCGGGCGCGCGCGGCAACCGGCGCGCCCGCTTCGATGCGGGCTTATTGCGGCTGGTCCGACAACACCAACCACGACGAGAGGTCGATCATCGGACCGTTGTTCGGATAATCCGCGCCGTCGTAATAGGCGTAGTACTGGAAGGTGTTTTCGGCGTCGGGGATGATCTGGCTGGTGACGTCCGTCATCGACATCGGCACCTGTTTGCCGGGGCACCAGCCGTCGCGGCCGTACCACCACGTGCCGTATTGGTTGGGAACCGTGCCCTGATCGACGGCTTGCATGCAGCCGTAGGTGTTGCCGGCGTCGGGGAAGCTGATGACGTTGTCATGGCCGTTGACCACGAAATGGTGCTCGATATCGCAGAACTCGGCGCAGTTGCCGGGTTGATCGCCGCCATGGCCGGTGACCACCACGGCGAGGTCCGCCAAGCCGAAGCCGGACGGCACCGTCATCGTGATCGGCGAATGCTGCGTGTTGTAATCCGGACCCAACGTGCCGCCCGAGAACAGGAAGGTCGCGGCGTTCGGGCGGTCCGGCTTTTTGGCGTTGAACAGCCGCAGATTCAGCGTGACGTAGTACGCGTTTTGCGAATAGAAGGTGAACGTGCGGGTTCCGCCGTTGGCGATGAGGGGCAGGATGCCGCTGACATCGTGGACCCATTCGCCGATGCGATGATAGGTGGTGATCCAGCGGCCGAACTCGACGTCGCACACGGTGGGATCGTCGGGTTCGCAGAGCTGGAGGTTGACGATGTAATCCCACGCGGGGCAGAAGCCCATTTCGCCGGCGCCGATGCAATCCAGAGTAAGGTCGAGTTCGACCGAATCGAACCCGGCCATGGTTGCGGCATCCGGCAAGTTCACCTCGGCCGTGAGCGTGCTCGGCGCGCCGTTCGCCGAAATCACGGTCTTGTTGAAGATGTTGACGACGGTGGCGCCCTCGGCGTCCATGGCGGCTTTGCGGGTCGCCTCGTAGTTGTAGTAGATGGGTTCGTTCGCGGCCATCGACAGATTCGGATCGAACCACTGGGTGTTCGCGTCATAGCGCGTCGGGTCGGCGTAGCTGCCGATGTACCGGATGCGCTGGAAGCGGTCGATGCCGATGCCCCAGCCGGGCGACAACATCACCTGGCCGACCCAGCCCGGGATTTCCGCGGCGTTTTGCGTGGCGTAATGCAAGCGATGGAACCAACGATCCTGATCGGCCTGCGAAAGCGACGCCAAATACGGGGCGAATTGTTCTTGGAGCTTGTCGAGCAGGGCGGCGATCGCACTCGGGTCGGACACGGACTGGACGGCGAAAATGACCTGCACGTTGGGCGGCAGATCCTGCAAGAACTGGGCGCCGTCGCGTTCCCAAATGCCGATCGGCGAGCCGGCGTTTTGCGCCGGATCGTCCTGAATGATCAGGTAGGTTTCGCAGCCGGTCCAGTTTTCCTTCAGACTCCACGGGCCTTCGGTGGTGTTCACGGTGAAGTCCGCCGCGGTCGCGAAGAGGTCCGTGCTGTCCGGCACGTCGATAAACGGCACGACGGGCATTTGCAAATCGCTGCACTGGAAATTGTTCGGCGGCGTCGCATCGTCGTCGGCCGGGCTGGCGTCGTCGTCGTCATCGGCGGGGCTGGCGTCGTCGTCGGCCCGCTCGGCGATGCATGCGGCGACGTCGGCGCAATTTGCCGCCGCGAGCACGCAGTTGCGGAATGACGCGGCGACGCTCGGGCAATCGCCGAGACATAGCGCGGTCGTCGGCACGTCGAGCGCGGGGCCCTGCTCGCATTCTTCAATCCGGGAACAGTACGTGGCGCATTCCGTCGCAACGGTTCCGCCCCCGCCGCTGCTGCTGCTGGATTTGGCGCAGCCGGCCAACAGAAAAAGCCCGGACCAGACGATCAGCAAGGCGACCGTCGTTCGCATCGCTAGATTTTTTTTCATGGCGCTCCCTCGCGGAGTGAGATGGCGATCAGCGGTTATCATCCGCGCAAGAGAGTAGTGTTTCTTGCGGAGCGAAGTCAAACCGCGTCACTTGTTTCGCGACGGGCGGCCTTTTTCGGCAAACGTGCGGAGTCGGCCGGCGAGCCGCCAGGCGCCGCCTTCGTCGGCGCGTGGACGGAAAGCGCCGGCGGCGGGTTGCGGACGCGCTAGCAACGCCGCGACGGCCGCGGCGGCGGCGGCTTTGCGCAATACTTCTCGTGGGCGTTGGCTCATGAAGGGAGTGTGCCGCCGGCGGGCGCCGGTTGTCCAGAGGGCGCCGGGCGCGCAAATCCCCGGCTAAGAGAGAGGTGTTGACAGGATCGAGAGGTTCGACCGGATGGGGCTGTTTTTCTTTGACAGGATCGACTGGATCAACAAACGATTGATTTTTTGACAGGATTTGCAGGATTTCGAGGATAGACAGGATACGGACGACTTGCTGCCGCGCCGGCCGCCGCAAACGCTGGCCGTTCTTGAACCCCGCTTCGCGGACCGTGTCGAAACGACAATGGAAAAGCGCTTTCCTCTCGCGCCGAGGAGGAAGGCGGATGGCCGATTCGGAGGGCTTTTTTCGCAGGCTGCCGGTTTTCCGGCGGGCAGGCTCCTGCCGCGCAAAGGAAGCGGTCGGGAAGGGGGGGGAACAGCGTGTTTTTTCTGGAGGACCTCAAGAAATACGTCTGGCTCGGGCGGATCATGGCGGTCGCCCTGTGCGCCTATTTGTCGGCGGGCGCCGTCTCGACCTATGTGCGCGGGTTGTTTACGCAAACGCCGACGCTGAATCTGCCGGCGATTGCCTCGCCGAGCTACACATTCCGGCCCCTGACCGACTACGACATGATCCTGAAGCGCAGCCTGTTCAACTCGGCGGGAGTCAACATGCAGGCCACCTTCTCGAAAAAGGACAGCGGGCCGGCGGCGACCGCCGAAGACCTGACGCTTCTCGGAACGGTCGCGGGGGAGCCCGAAGATTCCTACGCCGTGATCAGCACCAAGCACGACAACAAAACCGACGTATACCGTGTCCACGACAAAATCGGCGAGGAAACCGAGGTCGTGGCGATCCGGTCGCGGGATGTCGAGTTGTTGCGCAACGGCGAGATGGAGACGATCAAACTGCCCGACCTCGACAACGTGAAACAACTGAGCGATCGGTGGGCCAAGGGGCCGGGAAAAGACATCGCCGAGGGCATCCGGAAGGTCGGCGAACACGAATACGTCGTGAGCAAGGAGTTGATCGACGCCGCCTTCAAGGACATGGGGAAGTTGATGACCGGCGCGCGGCTGATGCCGAATTTCGACGCCGGCAAGTTCGCCGGCTTCAAGATTTCGCACATTCAGAAGGACAGTTTATATAAAATCATCGGGCTGGAAGACGGCGACACGCTCTACCGCGTGAATTCCAAGGAAATCAACAACCCGCTGGACGGCTTGCGCGTGATCCAGGATCTGCAAACGGCGAAGAACATTTCCATCGACTTCGCGCGCAACGGCCAGCGGCAGACGTCGTCGTTCACCGTGAGGTGAGCGGAGGCGCCGCCCGCGCTGGCCGCGGTTCCTCGTCATTCGCCACGATGGGAATTGCGGATTTGGGCCCCATCGCGCTGCGGATTTGAACCGGGAAGAATGGGCCGTGTCCAAATGGCGGCAGGATGGCGCTCCCCACTGATGTGCATGGGGCAAGCAGCTTGCCAACGCGGGCGTATCTTGTTATGGTCTGGCGATTTTCTTCCCCGGACGACAAACCGGGGGGTCGGGAAACGATTGGGATGAAACGGCAATATGTTTTTTCTTGAGAGCCTGAAGAAATATTTCTGGGTCGGGCGGATCTTGCTCGTCGGCCTGTGCGCCTACCTGTCGGCGAACGCCGTCTCGATCTATGTGCGGGGATCGTTGTCGCAAACGCCGACGCTGAGTCTGCCGGCAGTGGCGGCGTCGAGCGTCGCGTACAAATCGTTGAACGACTACGACATGATTCTGAAGCGCAGTCTGTTCAATTCGGCGGGCGTCAACATGCAGGCGAGCTTCACGAAAAAAGAAAGCGGGCCGGCGGTGACCGTCGAGGATATGGTGCTGCTGGGCACGATCGCCGGGGAACCCGAGATTTCGTACGCCGTGATCAACACCAAGCACGACAGCAAGACCGAGGTGTACCGCATGCACGACAAAGTCGGCGGCGAAGCCGAGGTCGTGGCGATTCGCGCCCGGGAAGTCGAGTTGCTGCGCAACGGCGAAAAGGAAACGATCAAACTGCCCGAACTCGATGATTTGAAGAAGGCGGGCGATCGTTGGGCCAAGGGCGCGGGCAAAGACATCGCCGACGGCATCCGAAAACTCGGCGATCACGATTTTGTCGTGAGCAAGGAATTGATCGACGCCGCCTTCAAAGACATGGGAAAATTGATGAGCGGGGCGCGGCTAATGCCGAACTTCGACGGCGGCAAGATCAACGGCTTCAAGATTTCGCACATTCAGAAGGACAGCTTGTATAAGCTGATCGGGCTGGACGACGGCGATGTGCTGCATCGCGTGAATTCGAAAGAAATCAACAACCCGCTGGATGGGCTGCGCGTGATCCAGGAATTGCAAACGGCGAAGAACATTTCCATCGACTTCTCGCGCAACGGTCAGCGGCAAACGTCGTCGTACACGGTACGATAGCTGGGCGGTCGCGCCCGCGATGATCGATAAGGCGGATTTGGGAGCGAGCATGAATTTTCCGTGTTACCGCAGGTGGTTGCTGATCCTTCTGCTGGCAGCGTGCCTGGGCGCCGCAGCCCATGTCGCCGGGCCGCGCCTCGGGCCCGAGCCCGCATACGCCCAGGAAAATCCGGCTCCCGCCCCCGCGCCCGCTCCGGCGCCCGCGCCCCCCGTTCCGCCGACCCCGCCGACCCCGCCAAAAGTAAAAGAACTTGAATCCGCGTCGCCGACGCCGCTGCCCGAAATCAGCGAATGCCCCGCCGGCAAGGTGCGCGTCAATTTCAACGAAACGGACCTTCGCGAAATCGTCAAGACGATGGCGACGATGACCAATCAGAACTTTCTGCTCGACAAGTCCATTACCGGGCAGATCACCATCGTCTCGCCGACCTGCGTGACCACCGAAGAAGCGTACGACATCTTTCTGTCGGTGCTGTACGTCAACGGCATGACGACCGTGAAAGTCGGCAAGCTGACGAAAATCATCAAGCGCGCCGACGCGCAGACGCAGCCGATTCAAACCAATGTGGACGGTCTGGGCCGCGACAACGAACGGTACATCACGCAACTGATCAAGTTGAAAAACCTCGATGCGGTGGATATCGCGGGCTCCTTTCGGCCGCTGATCAGCAACGACGGCAACGTCTTCGCCTACGGTCCCGCGAACATGCTGATCATTCTGGACAGCGCTGCGAACATCAACCGCCTCTACCGCATTCTCCAAAAACTCGACGTTGAAGGCACCGAGCAATTGATCGAAGTGATGCCGGTCGAGTACGCGGCGGCCGACGCGCTCGCCGACGTCATCCTGCAGCTCTTCGAACAAGAAGCGCGAATTTCCGGAATGTCCGGCGGCGGCGCCAACAACCCGCTCAGCCAACTGCGCCAGCGGCTGCAACAGCAGCAGGGCGCACGGCCCGGCGCCCCGGCGGCGCTCGGCCAACGGCCGGGGGCCACGGGGGGCGCGCTGTCGGTCGCCAATGGCGAAACGTTGCGCATCATCCCCGACGCCCGCACGAACAGCCTCGTGGTGAAAGCGAGCACGTATACCTTAAAGCGGGTGAAGGAAGTCATCGCCAAGCTCGACCAACCGCTGCCCGGCGGCGAAGGCAAGATCCACGTGGTGTATCTGGAAAACGCCAACGCCACCGATCTCGCCGGCATCCTGGCCGACCTCGCCGGAACCGGCGGCGGCGGCGGTGCGGCGGGCCAGCGGCGGCCCGGGACTTCCGGCCAGGCCGGGCGGCCGGGCTCGCAGGCGGGCGGCGCGGCGGGCGCGTTCGCGTCGCGCTTTGGCGGCAGCTCGAGCGGCGGCTTGGGCAGTTCCGCCCTGAACCGCTCGGGCGCCGGCGGGCAGCTCGGGGCCGGCGGCATCAGCCGCGATCAAGGCAATCCGACGCGCGGCATCGCGACGACCTCGGGCCGGTTTCTGGCGGACTTCGAAGGCGCGGTCCGCATTACGGCCGACCCGGCGACGAACAGCCTGGTGATCATCGCCAGCAACCGCGACATGGAAATCCTGCGGGAAGTCATCACGAAACTCGATATCCCGCGGCCGCAGGTGTACGTCGAAGTGATGATCGCGGAAATCACGTCCTCGCGCGGCGTGACTCTCGATATGGAATTTCGCTCGACCAACAATCCCACGTCGAAGGGCGTGCAAGTGATCGGCGGCACCAACTACGGCGGCATTCAGAACGCCGCCGCCAACCCGCTGGGCATCTCGGGCTTTGCCATCGGCGCGTCCGACGGCACGATCACGTTCAACGGCCAGACGTTCCCCAACATCGGCGCGCTGTTCACGGCGATGCAAACCGACAGCGACGTCAACATCATGGCGACGCCGCACCTGCTGACAACGGATAACGAGCAAGCCGAAGTCATCATCGCCGACAACATTCCGTTCATCACCGGCCAGATTTACTCGACCAATTTCGCGGCGCCGACAACCACGATCGAGCGGCAGGACGTCGGCATTACGCTGCGCATCACGCCGTCGATCAACGAATCCGACATGGTGCGCCTGACGATCTATACGGAAAATTCGACGGTCACCGACAGCCCGGCCGGCCTGTCGGCGGCGCAGGTGGGCATCACCACGGCCAAGCGCAGCGCCGACACCGTGGTTGTCGTGAAGAGCCGCCAGACGGTGGTCATCGGCGGCCTGATGCAGGACAACATTACGTACACGGAATCGAAAGTCCCGGTGTTCGGCGACATCCCGGTCATCGGGTACTTTTTCAAGAACAGCAGCCGCACGGTCAACAAGACGAATCTGCTGATTTTCATCACGCCGCACATCATTAAGGACACGGGCGACCTGGAAGAAGTCACCCGGATGAGCAACTACCGCTTGCAACAGTTCCGGCAGCAAAACAAGATGCCCGGCCGCCGCAACCTCGATGAAGAAACCATGCAGCCCGAGGAACGCGTTTTCCGGCCGCCGGAACCGCCCGCGATCGAAATCGACCCGACCAAACGCGGCACATCCGTGCGGAAACCGGCCGAAGTGACGCCGGAACCGGCCGCGGCCCCGCCGGCCAACAATCAGCCCGCCAGCGGGCAATCCGGCGGCGGGCAATCCGGCGGCAGCCAGTCGAGCGGCGGCCAATCGAGCGGCGGTCAATCTGGCGGCGGCCAGCCCTCCGATCCCGATTTTGGCGGCAGCGGCGGCAAGTAACAAGAGGAATCCAGCGCCATGCGCCAGCGACTCGGTGAAATACTCGTCGAGATGAACCTCGTCACGGCCGCGCAGGTCGGTGACGGGCTCGCGGCCCAAGCCGAAAAAGGCGGCCGCATCGGCGAAAACCTGATCAAAATGCGAATCGTCACGGAATCGCAGGTGTTGCAAGCGCTCGCCAAGCAACTCGGTCTGCCCTTCCAAGAGATGATGCCGCCCGAGGCGATCGATTCCGCGTTAGTCTCGAAGATTCCGATCGCCTACGCCAAACGCAAACTGATTCTGCCGCTCCACGTCGTTGAGCAATCAGGCAAGATCCGCATCGCCTGCGCCGATCCGCTCGATTTCCAGACGATCGACGACATGAGCCTGTTCCTTGGCGGCGAACTCGAAATCATCATCTGTCCGAGCGGCGTGATTTTCGACACGATCAACCTCACCTACGACAAGATGAGCACCACGACCGCCGACATGATGAGCGATCTGGAAGAAGAGCAAGGTTACGGGGAACTTTACGAAGAAGCCCCGGACCTGATCGATGTCGAAGACGAAGAAGCGCCGATCATCCGGCTGGTGAACCACCTGATGTTCCGCGCGGTGAAGGAACGGGCCAGCGACATTCACGTCGAGCCGTTCGAGAACGAGATCGTCGTGCGGTTCCGCATCGACGGCGTGCTCTACGAAGTCATGAAGCCGCCGAAGCGGTTCCAATCGTCGATCGCCAGCCGCATCAAGATCATGGCCAGCCTGAACATCGCCGAAAAGCGGCTGCCGCAGGACGGCCGCATCCGCATCAAGATCGCCGGCAAAGACATCGACATCCGCACCAGCGTCATCCCCACCGCGCACGGCGAGCGCGTCGTCATGCGTTTGCTGGACAAATCGTCCGTGCGCCTCGACCTTGAAAATCTTGGCTTGGCCGGCGCCAAGTTCCATACGCTGCTCGAGTTGATTCAACAGCCGCACGGAATTTTGCTAGTCACCGGCCCGACCGGCTCCGGCAAAACGACGACACTGTACGCCGCGCTCGTGCGCCGCAACACGTCAGACGTCAACATCCTGACCATCGAAGACCCGGTCGAATATCAGATCAAGGGCCTCGGCCAGATGCAGGTCAATCCGAAAATCAATCTGACCTTCGCCAGCGGGCTGCGGGCCTTTCTCCGGCACGACCCCGACATCATTCTCGTCGGCGAAATCCGCGACCTGGAGACCGCCGAAATCGCGATCCAAGCGTCGCTTACCGGCCACTTGGTGTTTTCGACGCTGCACACCAACGATTCCGCCAGCGCGTTGACCCGGTTGGTCGACATGGGCGTCGAGCCGTTCCTCGTGTCCAGTTCGCTGACCGGCGTCATGGCGCAACGCCTCGTGCGCGTGTTGTGCAAGGAGTGCAAGAAACTGGTCACGCCGGACGCCAAGCAAATTGCGGCGTTGGGCCTGGAAGCGGCCGTGCTGGCCAACACGCCGATTTATACGTCGGTCGGTTGCCCGGCCTGTCTCAACACCGGGTTCGCGGGCCGCTCGGCGATCTACGAAATTCTGGTGGTGCACGACGACCTGCGCGCAATGGTGCTCAAGAACGTCGACGCCTCGACGATCAAGCGCCACGCCATCGAAAAATACGGCATGGAAACCTTGCGCATGGACGGCGCCAACAAGGTCCGCGCCGGCCAGACGTCCATGGAAGAAGTGCTGCGCGTCACCCAGGCCGACATCGAGTAGCGCGGCGATGCCGCTGCGAGTCGCGTGGCTCGATTCCCTCAAAGGCCTCGGCATTTTGCTCGTCGTGTGCGGCCACCAATACCTGCCGCCAGCGCTCCACCAATGGATCTATTCGTTTCACGTGCCGCTGTTCTTTTTCATCTCGGGCTGCTTGTTCGACGCCTCGCGCTACGCCGGGCAGGCCGCGTACGCCCGCCGGCGCAGCCGGACGATCCTCGTTCCGTACGTCGTGTTCGGCCTCGCGACGTGGCTGCTCTGGGCCGCGGTCCGCCGGCCATTCGGCGCGTCGCACAACGTCGCCATTCCGTTGTGGAAACCGCTCCTCGGCCTGCTCTACGGCAACGCGACCGGCGACTGGCTGATTTTCGATTCGCCGCTCTGGTTTCTGCCCTGTATTTTCGTCGCCGCGAATCTGTTCTTCTGGATTCATGCCCACGCGAAAGGCGGCGTCGCCGGCGCCCTGTGTTTGTTCGCCTCGGCGGCGGTCGGCGCCGTCGTCGTCGGTTATCAGCCGTTCCCGGCGCCGTGGGGCGCGGACCTCGCGCTGTCGGCCGCGGTCTTCTTCGGCGCCGGGTATTGCCTCCGACCGGCGCTCGACCGCGCCATGACGGCTGCGCCGTGGCTCATTTTCGCCGCCGCGGCCGTCGCGCTGGCGGCGGCGAACCTCGCCTTGTCGTGGCGCAACGGGCCGGTCGACATGAACTCCCGCAGCTTCGGAAATCCGGTCGTGTTCTACGCGGCGGCGTTCGCGGGCATCGGCTGCTGGCTGGCCATCTCCCGCCTGCTGCCGCCGACGCGGGCGCTCGCCTGGCTGGGCCGCAACACGCTCGTCATTCTGGCGTTTCATCGGCCCGCGGGTTCGCTTGTCGAACACGTGCTCGGCCGCCGGCTGTGGAGCCTGCCTTTTTTGTCGTATAGTGCTTTGTTGTCATGGTCGGCGTTTCACGCGGCGGCGGCGGTGGTTCTGTGCGCGCCGATTGCATTCGCCGTGAATCGGTATTTCCCGTTTGTTCTCGGCAGGCGCCATGTCGCCGACATTCGACGTGAAGCGAAGGAGTGAGCGCATGCGCATTTCGGTCAAAGAAATCAACGAAAAGCTGACGAAAACCGGTCCGCTGCAGCGCCGGATCATCGGCGTTTACGCTTGCGACGTCCGGCCGGCCGCGGCCTCTCCGGTCGCTTCGGTAATCCGCAACGGCAATCCGTGCCTGGCCAAGGCGTTGTTCAAGATGTCGGGCGATCGCGATGTTCCCGCCGTCTGCGTCAGCGAAGATGTGGCGGGGGAATCGTGCTTCGGCTTGATGATGTGGTTTGGTTATCACGAATTCCCGCCGCGGATCGACCTGATGTTCACCAGCGATTCGCCCTCGCGCGATTCGTTTTGCATCAAGCGGAACTCCGAGATTTGCACGGCGACCTTCCGCGACATAGGCGAGTTCTCGCCGATCGGCAAGGTGGTCGTGCTGCAGCCGCTCGACGACTTCGACGGCAGCCTCGGCGACCCGAAGTCGATCGTGTGCTTCGGCGGCGCCGATCAACTGCGAAACCTCGGGGCGTTGATCCATTTCGGCGAATCGCGGGCGTTCACGCCGATCATGGCGCCGTGGGGTTCGGGCTGCTCGACCTTCGTCGCGTTTCCCGCGGGGATGGCGAGCGGTTGCCCGAAGGACACGGCGTTTCTCAGCCCGGTCATTCCCGAGGCGAACGGTTGGCTGCCGGCGGACGTGTTCGCGCTGGGCATTCCGATCGCCATGGCGGCGCGCATGGCCGGCGATTACGAATCGTCGTTTGCAGTCAAAAAACCCGAATTGACGTACCCCGCCGTCAAAGAGCCGATTTGACGCGGACGCAAACGGGCGGCGTCGCGGGAAATTTGCCGCGCGGCGGTCGAAAGACCTGCTAAAAGCCCGCGCTGTTGTCATTCGCTGCGCACACCTTTGCCGCGGCGGCAAAAGTGCGCCACCCAGTAGCCGTCTACCGATAACGCGATCGAAAAAGGGCCACCTCAACCCGGGTTCGAATCTTGCGTCCAGGTCGCCGAGGCAGCCAGCGCGGGGGTGGCACACTTTCGGCCGAGCTTGCGAGGCTGAAGGTGTGCTTGCATTCTCTTTGAAACGGACGCCGCCGCAAATGCTGCCTAACTCGGCAGCAATCCCCGCACGAACACCAGGGCGCTGCGGACCTCCGCGAGGAAATCGAGCAAGGCGCCGGGCATCGGTTTGCCGCCGAAGAGCGTGGCCGGATCGATGCCGATCTGGCGCAGCAGTTCTTGCACCGGCGTCGGCATCAGCACGCCCGGAATGTCCCAATCGCCGGTCAAATAGATGAGGTTGCGCGGCAGCAATTCCAGGCTTTGATCGCCGGTCTGCGCGTTGATGGCGTTGACTGTGGAAACCAACAAATCGTCGGCGGCGATGAACGCGTCGAGCCCCTGGCCGAGCGTCGTCAGATTCACCTTGCGCAGCCCGCGAATCCGCCGCAGCATGCCCGTGAACCAGTTTCGCTCCTGATAAAGCTTGGCGGTCTCGGTCATGCCGAACGCCTGGCCGACGTCGCCGGCGCCGATCAGCAACTGCGCGGCCGCCCCCAGCAAATACGCGACGCCGGGGTCGATGCGGACCGTCCCGACGGCCGTGCTCCCGCCCTGTTCGGTCATCACGAGCCGCTGCATGGTGTAGCCGAATTTCGGGTCCGCCGTCATGATCTGCGTGCGCGGCAGCAGCGCCTGGCCCACCTCGGCGCCCTCGCTGAGCGTTTCCTCGAGGAACTGCAGGAACGACGCGTCGCCCGATTGCCAATGGTTGATGAAGTTCAACACGTCCATCGCAAAGCGGATGCCGCCGATCAGCCCGCAGCCGAGCTGCGCGGTCGAGTTATTCGCATCCGCCCCGAGCGCCTGGTCGAACGACGCGATCGCCGCGTCGAAATTGCCCCGCGCGACGTAGAACCAGCCCCAGGTCGTCGGGTCGGCGTCCGTCGCCGGCGGCGAAATGTACGTGTCGCTCGTCGGCTGCGGCGGCGGCAGGGCGGCGGTGCGGCCCAGTTTGACGCGCGAGGTGACGGCCAGCAGCACGGCGCCGACGCCGTAATCCACCTGCTCGCCCTTCAGCACGTAGTTGTACATCGCCCAGGTCGACGGCGCGGTGCCGTACGACGTGCCCAGCAAAATCGTCTCGCCCGCGGCGTCCTTGACGACCTGATCGAGCGCGCCGGCCAGCGCACGGTCGGCCAGCGTCAATTCGTCCGCGGTCGCGAGGTTCGCTTGCGCGGCCTCGTAGATGCCGTACGCGACCAGCGGCCCGACGCTCGTTTCGAGATAGGTGTCGGGCCGATTCATGACCGTCGTCCAGCGATCATCCCAGCGCTGCAGCGGCGTCATCCCGGCGAGCTGCGCGGCGAACCGCGTCGATACGCCGTCCAGACCCGGCGTCGACGCCGGCAGCAAGTGCATGGCCGTCCCCGAGGCGGCGATCACCCAGGCGTTGCCGCGGCCCCAATAGTCTTTCACGGGCGGGGTCAGGGCGCCGGTCCGCTGGTCGAAGCGATGCCGGTACATGCCGGTGTCGGGGTCGCGCAGGTGCGCGGCGAAGGTTGTGAATTGCAGGATCGCTTCGGTCCATGGCGCCGCCTGCTGATCGGCGGCGCCGACCTCGACCAGGAACGGCGTAATCATGTAAAGCGAATCGACCCAGATTTGCTGGGGCGTCTGCCAGCCCATGTGCACAAGCGCGCCGTCGGGCAGGCGCTGGGCCTTGTTAAAGATGTAGTTCTTCGCGTCGTCGACCGGCGCGCGGTATTTGGGGTCGCCCGTCTCCTGCCACAGGCGCAGGGCCAGCCGCGCGGGCGGCACGTGATCGTTGTAGGCGATGAAGTAGCCGATGGAAAGTTGATAATCCATCCACTGCTGGACGTAATCGTGATACGCCGCGTTCTGCGTCAATTGCCAGAGATTCCACATGCCGAGCATCACGACGCCGCTGTCCCAACTCCAGCCCATCGTCTGCGGCGGATACGAGGCGATCCATTGGTCGGCGAGCGCGCGGGCCGTGGCCAGTTCGTCGCCCGCCGGCGAGGCGTCGTCATCGGCCGCGTCGTCGTCGATCGGCGCCGGCGAAGACGTCGTGTTGTTCTTGTTGCAGGCGAAGACCGCCAGCGCCAGAAGCGCGGCGATCGCCAGCCGCCAGGCAAGCTGCCTGTTCATGTTCATCGCTCCGTTGATGCGCGGTCGACCGCCGGTCCGCGAGGCCCGATCGGATGAGATCGCGGGGTGTTCGAACGTGCGTTAGCCGTCGGCCAGCGCAATTTCCGCCGTGCCATTGATAATGACTTCTTCGCCCTTTTGGTTGACGGCCTTGAATTCCGCGTACGCGACGCCGTTTTCGACCTTGACCACCTGCGATTGCACGGTGACCGTGTTCTCCGGGTAAACCGGCTTCGAGAAGCGCACGTGGATCCGCTTGAGCGCGTAGGGGTCGCCGGCCCAGAAAGTGTGGGCGCGGGCGGTGTAGGCCATCGTGCACAGGCCTTGCAGGATGTTGCCGCCGAGGCCGACCATCTTGCCGAATTCCGGGTCGATATGGATGAAATTGAAGTCGCCGGACGCGCCGGCGTAGAAGATCGGGTCGTACTTGCCGAGCGTGTGCTTCAATTCGATCGTCTCGCCCGGCCTCACTTCGCTGCACTTTTTCATAACGCGCCTCCCCGCACCACGAAGGTGTACAGCCCGGTGGTGACCAATTCGCCGTTCACCCGGCTTTCGGTTTCCAAGCTCACGACGAGGTTCTGCTTGCGCGCCTCGGCCGATTTGAGCCGGCCGGTGGTGAAGACCTCGTCGCCGTGCTTAACGGGTTTGTGGAAGAGGAATTCCTGCTCGCCGTGCACGAGCATCGGCATGTTGAGTTGCAATTCGCGGTCGAACAGCATCGCGCCGACTGTCTCTTTCATGTACACCACCGCGAACATCGGCGGCGCGACGATCTGGCCGTAGGGCCCGGCCTTCGCGGCCGCCTCGTTGCAACACAGCGGGTTCTTTTCGCCGGTCGCGTTCACGTATTCCTTGATCTTCTCGATGCCGACGATATATTTCGTCGGCGGGTAGGTCTTGCCAATGAACTTCGGGTCAATCATGTTCGACTCCCGGAAAGAGTAAAAAGCGACGGCCGCGATTATCGGCGGGCGAGGGCCGGGTTGTCAAACCGCGCCGGCGGAAACGGCCGGGTCGGTTGGCGAGAAATTGGGAACCATCGGGCTCGCGCGCCTTGACTTGGTCGTTGACGAAAGGCGGTCGAAATATTAGTCTTACTGACAAGAGTAAGAACGGAGGGCGCCATGCGCATTACATCGAAGGGCCAGGTGACGATCCCCCAGGCGATCCGCGAACGGCTCGGACTGTTGCCGGAGACCGAGGTCGATTTTGTGGTCGAGGGCAACGCCGTGAAAATTGTACGGGCGAAGAAAAACAAAAAACTCAGCCGCGGCGAAATGATCGTTCGTCGTTTGACGGGCTCCGGCACGATTAAGATGACCACCGACGAAATCATGGCGTTGACGCGCGGCGAATGAGGCCCGTACTCGTCGATAGCAACGTGATTTTGGACGTCGCTACGCAAAATCCGGTTTGGTATGCGTGGTCGAGCGAACGAATCTCCCGTATTGCGGACACCGGTCTCCTCGTGATCAATCCGATTATCTACGCGGAAGTCTCGGTTCGCTTTGCGTCTGTTGAGGAGCTCGAACCGGTTCTCCCGCCGCTCGTGTTTCGCCGCGAACCGATTCCCTACGAGGCGGCGTTCCTCGCCGGAAAGGCGTTTCGCACATATCGAAAGCGCGGCGGGCAGCGCTCGTCGCCGTTGCCCGATTTTTTCATCGGCGCCCACGCGGCGGTCGCCCGATACCGCCTTTTAACTCGTGACGCCTCCCGTTATCGGACGTATTTCCCTACGGTCGAAATCATTGCGCCCTGAACCCGGCGGTCCCGCCGTCCCATTGCTCACGCCTGTGGTTCGACAATTACTTTAATCGATTCGGCGCCGCGGGCGACCAAATCGAAGCCTTCTTGGATGCGGGCGAGGGGGAGGCGGTGGGTAATCATGTCGCGCGCGCGGAAACGGCCGGCGGCGATGAGGTCGAGCGCCACGAGGTGGTCTTCCTGCGTGCCGGCGTAAGTGGTCGTCAGCGTGCGGTCGTTGCGCCAGAAAAATTGGTTGACGTCGAGTTGGAATTTCGCGCCTTCGTCCATCGGCGCAAAGAGCAATACGGTCGCGCCGCGCTCGCATGCCGCGAGACCCTGCGCAATCGCCGACGCCGCGCCGGCCGTGACGATCACGCGGTCGGCGAGCCGGCCGTCGAAGGCTTCGCGAAGTTTATCCGAGTTGAAGTCGTTGGCGAGGAACGTCGCCGTTGCGCCGAATTTTTTCGCTTGTTCGAGCCGGAAAGGCGACAAATCGGTCGCCGCGATGAAACCCGCGCCGAGCGTCCGCGCCAGTTCGACATGCAGCAAGCCCGACGCGCCGGCGCCGATCACCAGCGTCGCGACGCCCGGCCCAACGCCGATCTTGCGCTGGCCGCGCAGCACGCACGCCAGCGGCTCGGCGAACGACGCCTCTTCGTATGACAGGCCGGCCGGGATCGGATACACGCCGCGGTCGACGTTGATCGCCGGCACGCGCACGAATTCGGCGAAACCGCCGGGGTCGAACGTGGTGCGGCGCAGCGTTTCGCAGGCGGTGTGATGGCCGCGGCGGCACAGCAGGC
>CAZHPN010000063.1:0-30759 GCA_964534375.1 uncultured bacterium
CTCGGGCCGATCGGCGGCGACGCGCGGCGCGAGATCTGGAACGGCGAAACGATGCAGCGCGTTCGGGACGACTTGCGCGCCGACCGGCCTGCCGGCCGCTGCCGCGATTGCATCGTCGGCCGCCTGCCGCGTTTTTGATGCGGCTGGCGCAACGCTTTTGTTCGTTCGCCGTTGACGCGTCGATGACTCTCTGAGTCTAATATGGCAAAACCGCGACGGGGGCGCCAGTTCTCAACCCATGCAATCGGTTGCCAAAAATCGGAGATTCGAGTCGGCCGCGGCAGCGGGAACGGCCCTTTTGCTCGCGCTGCTCGTCGCCGAGCTATGTTTCCACGCGTGGCTGATACCGCGCGTGACGTACGATCCCGACGAGTTCTTCACGGTGGGTTCGGCCTGGCGCATCAGCCAGGGAAAACTTCCCTTCCTTGACATTCTCGACGTGCATCCGCCATTTCTGTTCAAACTTTACTCGGTTCCCCTGGCGTGGCTCGGCGAACGCGCGGACATCGTCGATCTTTTCCGCGGCTTCCACGGCGGACTGACGCTGCTCTTGTGCTGGTTGATGTTCGCGTTCTATCGGCGGGCATTTGACGCCAAGACGGCGCTGTGGGCGCTATGCCTGCAGAACAGCCTGCCGTTTTTCGTGCGGACGACGATTCACGTAAGGCCGGATGAGCCGGCATTGCTTTTCATGCTGGCCGCGGCCCTGGTGTTGGCCGGGCCGAAAGATCGGCCGCTCACCCGATCGGGCGTGGCGCTGGCGGCTGTTTTCTCGGGGCTCGCGGCGGCGACGCACATCACGATTCCATTCCTCGTAGTCGGCGCGGTCGCGTGGTTGTTTCTGGTCCGAGCCCAGGATGCCGGTTGGCTGGCCGGATTGAAGACTTGCTCGTTCTTTGGCGCGGTCGCCATCGCGACCTTTTTGGCCACGTACTTTCTCGTCTTCGGCGTGAAAGCGCCGGCCGCATGGATCGCCAACGCCGAGTTGTTCTCGTTCGTGCGGGTCTATTTGGATGAAATGCCGAACCAGGCGTGGTTGACGTTTCGAAACTTGCTGGCCGAGAACCCGCTGACCTGGGCGCTGCTTGGCGCCGGCCTGGCGCATTTTCATGTTCGTTGGGTCATCGCCCGGCGCGCCAGATTGCAGGAGGCGCTGCCCCTGCTGCTGACGGACGGCGGATTGCTCTTTGTCTTGTTCCACGATCAGATCTTCGCGCAACATTATCTGCTGGTGACCGTTTTCGCCGCGGGAATCGCGGCCGCCGCCATCCGCGACGGGACCGCAGCGGTTGCACGCCGGCTCCGCGCCCACTCGGCGCCGGTGGCCGAGTTGGCGATGATTCTTGTTTTCGCGGCGACGACGGTAAACGCCGGACGAGCGGATCTTGCCGCGTCTCGCGAGCGCGACGCCGTACCGCCGCCGGAGTTGGTCGCCGCCGGCGCGACGCGAGACGGCAAGATGGCCTGGGTCGATCCGGAAACGGCGCGCCACTGTTTGAAAAAGGCGCCCGGCCTGCAGCAGCCCTTCGCGTACCGTGCACAACCCCAACGGGCCGCGCAATTGCAGTTCTTGCTCGAAAATTCGCGGCCGGACGACATTGTGTATTCGGATTGGCTGAATCCGCCCTATCGCGAACTCCCGGTCGCCGTCAATCATGGATTGATGATCACGCTTTACGAAAATTCCAAGGCGTTGCGCCAAAGCCCGCGACTAGCCGCGTTGTTGCGGCGGTTCGATCCCGATTATTCACCGGCGGAATCGGCGGCGGATCAGGTGATGATTCGTTTGTTTGCGGCCAAACGACCGGCGTTAATCACGTTGGACGGCCGAATGGCGCAGCTTTTTTGCGATTCGCGGGATTTTCGCGATTGGCTGTCAGCTCGCTATCGCTTGACGTTTCATCCGGAGAGCGGCAGTTTCTTCGCCCTGCGCAATCGAGAGTGGAATTGAAATGGTCGGCGCCGTTGGATTCGAGACGCGCCGCGCGTCCGTTGCGCCCTGCGCCGAAAAACGAATAACATGACCGACGTCGGAATGAAGGATGCGCGTCCGATGGATCCTGCAAATCGTGACCGCTTGCCGTGGCCGTCGCTCGCGGCGTTTGTCGCGGCCGCGGCAGTCTATTCGGCGCCGTGGGTCCCGCTGCTCATCCTGCAGGCCGAAAATTCGCTCCCGATCACGGCTTTCCTGTTCGAGTTGTTCGACGTCGATCGTCAGATCAGACCGCAAATCGAAAACACGCTAGCGGTCGCCGCTTTCCTGGGTTTCGCGCTGCCGCTGGCGGTGTACTTCGCGGGATATTTTCGCCAGCGCTTCCCGCGCCTCACCGTGGGTTTGGCGATTCCCTACTGGGCGATCGTCGTCGCCTGCCACGAGTTGCACCTGCTCGTGACCTATTGCATGGCGCCGGCGTATTTCGCGGCCTGCCTGGCGCTGGCGGCAGGCGCCCTCATATCTCGTCGCGCGGGGCCTGGGCGGTTGCTGGTCACGTCCGCCACGCTGCTGCTTGCTGCCGGCGCATCCTTTGCAGAATTGCGGCAACACTCCCACCTGGCCGCGACGCTCACGCTCGGCGTTGGCGCCGCGTGTCTCGGGGGGACGTGGTGGTTCTTCCGACGCGGCGCCTTGTCGTCCGTTTCGCGAACGGCTCTCGCCTTCGCCGTTTTTTTTGTGCCGATTTATTCTCGCGGGTTGATTGTCTGGCAGTTGACGTTTCCCCGGAGCGCCGGTGAAGTCCTCGGCCAGCCCGGGATTCGCGCACTGTTTACCTACGACGACCCGCGCCTCGCCGGCCGTCTTCCGGCGCAGATCATGTTCATGACGCGGCGACCAGGAACGGAGCAGATTGTTCTCGTGCCGCAGCGGCCATTCCACGAGTTGACGATTTTGACGCCCGGCGCCTCGCCCGTCGTGCGCCGCGTGGACTTGGGTCCCCGCGGTTCCGACAACGCGCTGTGGGACGCGGACGATTCGTCCCGCCTCTGGGTCGGCGGTGGAAATCAATTTTACGAGATTTCGACGACCGCGGCGAAAATCCTACGCCAGACGACGCTCGGGGAATCCTTCCAAAAACTCAATTTCGTCCACTTCGACGCCCGGCGAAATCGGTTTGCGTGGTCGCAGGACTTCGGCGACTCGCTCTTCGTCGTCGATCGCGAAACGATGCAGCTTGTGCAGCGGATTCGGGCCCTCCCGAAATCCCATTTCGACGATGTGTGGGTCGATCCGGTTCGCGACCTGATTTGGAGCGACAGTCGCTATTGCCACATTTTTGGCCGTCGGCTGAGCGCCTACCGCGCCGAGGATTTTCAGTTGGCGAAATCCTACACGATGCCTTGGGACTTCGGTTTCAATTTCGGCACGATCGATCCGGTAGGCGGGCGCGCTTACCTGGGCTCGACAATCCGCGGTCGCGTGCAGGTTGTCGATCTCGACAATTTGGCCGTCGTGGACGACATTCCCGTAGAGGCAGGAATACGGTGTCTCAATTTTGACGCCGTGCGCCGCTGGGTTCTGATCGGCAGCTACTTCCGCGGTCGACTCTTCGTTTATGACGTCGAACGTCGCGCGTTGTTGGGACCGCTTTTTTTGGGCAAGCGCCTGCGCTGGGTCGAGGTCGACGCCGAACGCGGCGTGTGGACAACGGCGACGGCTGCCGGCGGTTTCGAAATCGATCCGGACAAAGCATACGCGGCGCTCGCTAGAGCCGGCGCCGAATAGACCGCGTCGGGATCAACTTGCGTTCGTCGACGCGGCGACCAAAATTGGAACTCACGGTCGAACGTGGTACGCTCCGTCAGACTTCCTCAAAGGATGAACCGCCGGTGAATCTGTCGATCGTCATGCCCGCCTACAATGAAGCGGAAAATCTGCCTGGCATGCTGGCTGCTCTGGACGATTTCATTGCGTCGGCGGACTGCGAAGTCGAGGTGATCGTCGTTGATGATGGCAGCGTTGACAACAGCGGTCGCATACTGAGCGTGGAAGCCCAGCGGCGGCCGTGGCTGAAGACGATCACGATGCCGCGCAACATGGGCATGGGCGCAGCGCTGCGACGCGGGACGGCCAGCGCGACGCAGCCGCTCGTGGCCTGGGTAATGGCCGACCGCAGCGATCGGCTCGACGACCTGTGCGAGATGCGCCGACGATTGCTGGCCGGCGCCGATCTCGTTGTCGGCAGCCGCGCCGCGCCGGGCGGCGGTTATGGCGACTTCGTCGGCGCGAAAGCCTGGGGCAGTTGGCTATTCTCGCAATTCGCGCGGCGATTGCTCGGCCTGCCCATCTCCGATTCGACCAACGCCTTTCGCGCTTTTCGACGCGAGGTGTTTGCCGAGTTGCACTTGCTACGGGACGATTTCGCCATTTCCATTGAGATGGTGGCGCAGGCGGCGGCCCACGGCCGTCGCATTGAGCAGACGCCGACGATTTACGCCGCCCGCCGGCAAGGCGTCACCCATTTCCGCATTGTGCGCATGGGCGCGATCTACTTGTTTTTGACGCTGCGTGCGTGGATTTCGCGACTCTATCGGCGCGACCACGGCGCGACGGGCGGCCCATGACTCAGTCACGTCGCGAATCCGGCGCCGTTCGCTCCGCCAAACGCGCGAGACGGACATCGACCTGCGAAAGAATAGGCAATCCGCAAGCGTTTTTGTCGTTTCCCGATCCTCATGCCCCGGCCTCTTTCGCGCCGTTTTGTTTGACTTGCCGGCCAAATTCGGGTAATGACGCGGATGCGGGTGAGACCCTCTGCGGATCTAACGGGAACGATGTTTTTTCGTTCATTGGTTTCAGTTCTCCCGCACATTCAGCGGTCGGAGCCCGAATGATCTGACCGGTCGTCGAGCGGCGCACAGGATAGAGACGTCATGCATATCCTTCTCGTGGCGGACATGCTCGCGTCGCGAAACTTCCAGCCGCTGAGCCTGGAATATCTTTCCAGCTCGCTGCGCGCATCAGGACATACGGTGCGCCTCGCCGACGCCAGCGTACCGACGGCGGTGGCGCGGACTGTGGCGTCATTCCAACCGGGATTCATCGGCTTCAGCGCGACAACCGGCCTGCATCGTGCGCTGCTCGCGATCAACCGTGCTCTCAAAAAAGACTTTCGCTTTTTTTCCGTGTTCGGCGGACCGCACGCGACCATGCATCCCCAGATGTTGAACGATCCGGACGTCGACGCCATCTGCCTCGGCGAGGGCGAGGAAGCAATCGTCGAGTTGGCGGGTCGGCTGGCGGCGGGTCGCAATCCGTCGGGCGTGCGCAACATTTGGTTTAAGACCGCCGGCGGCATCGGGCGAAATCCCTTGCGGCCGCTGGTGCGTGACTTGGAACGGCTCCCGCGCCCCGATTGGGGCCTGGTCGACGAATTTCCGTATTGCCGCGAATTCCCGGTCAAAGTCTTCATCACCGCCCGCGGTTGCCCGTTCGCCTGCGCGTTTTGCCAATTGACCGCGTATCGTAAGCTCTATCCGAACGAGTCTTTTTTCCGGCGCCGGCGGCCCGCCGACGTGGTCGCCGAAATCGAGGAATTTCGGCGCGCGCGTCTATTGTCATTTGTTTTCCTTTTTGATGATACGTTCGGCGTCGACCCCGATTGGCTGGCCGATTTTTGCGAGCAATACGGCGCACGCATTCGCGTTCCGTATTGCGTGCAACTGCGCGCCGATTTGGTGACCGATGACGCGTTGCGGCGACTGGCGAAATCCGGACTCGCCCAGGCTTGTTTCGGCCTGGAGTCGGGCATCGAGCGCCTTCGTTTCCAACTTCTGCGCAAGCGAATTTCCGATGTCCAGATATTGGAGGCGGCGCGGATTATCAAACGGCATGGCGTCAAACTGATGACGTACAGCATGCTGGGTCTGCCTGGCACGTCGCTGAGCGACGACGTGGCGACCTTGAAACTCAACTGGCAAGTGAAAGCGGACTTCAGCGACGCCACCATGTTCCAGCCGTATCCGAAAATTCCGCTGGCCGACGAGGCGGTGCGGCTGGGCGTGTACAGCGGCGACCCGGACGCCATTCCGCGATCGCTGAAACGCGCCGGTCCGATTTTGTTGTCCGACAAGGACCAGCGCGTTCGGTTGATGTACTTATTCCCGATCTTGGCCGCGCATCCGGCGTCCGACCGAGTCATCCAGGCGCTGCTGGCGTTGCCGCTGGCGCCGCTGTACCGCATCGTGCTTCGGACCTACGAAGGGCTCGTCCGCGTTTTTCGCGTCTACCGCGTTTCCATCTCGATACGGGTTTTGTTGAAAATTTATTGGCGGTATGTTCGGTTTTGAAACCTCGGTTGCACCGGACGCCAAGAACACCGGCGGCCGAAGGAAAGCGCGCCGTCGGCTCGCAACCTGACGGCGACCAACCGAGACCTAAAGGCTGTCGTTGATGGAAAGAACGGAGAAAATTAGACCTTCGACCGGCGAAACTCTCGCGGCCGTTTTCGTCGGGCTGTTGACGGCGGCGTATTTTGTTTTCGGCGCCTCTCTTCTATATGCCAAGTGGATTGACTTCGATCCCTACTTGCTCGATTTTGGCAAATGCGGCCGTCTGTTCGACGCCGTGATCCACGGCGTGCCGTACGAGAACACAACCGTATACTACGCGTTTGTTCACGCGGGCATTCTCCCCGTTTTGCTGTTTTTCAGTACGATGATTCGGCCAATCTTCGTGATTTTTGCGGCCCACCTGTTGCCGTTGACGGTTGCCGTTCCCCTTCTTTATCGCGTCGCCCGCCAGTCCCTGCCGGGTGTCATACTGCCTCTCACCGTGGTCATTGCATTCGTGCTTAGCCCGACGATCGACCTGATCACGATCGGGTTCATGCGGCTCAATACGATCTTGTTAGTATTTTTCCTGCTGACAGTCTTCTATCTGAACAAGAACGCCGCGCGACCGGCGCTGCGGATGGCGATGATCGGCAGTCTGGTGCGCATCGACGGCGTCCCTTTCTTCTTTTTGCTCGGCCTGATGGTGGTCATGGGAAAGAACCGCGAGTTAGGGAAACGAATCATGCTTCGCGCGTTGGTCGGCCTCGGAATTTTTGCGGCGGCGGTCGCGATATTCTGGGCGGCGACGGGCATCCAACAGGATCTTTGGCAAGTGCGTTTGCTGGGCCCCGCCGCTGGTTTTCCCTCTCTCGAGTCGAGCCTTGCGCATCTCGGACGGACGCTGCTCACCCCAGCTTCGTACAAGCACTGCACCATCGTTTTTCAGTTTTTCCTTCTGCCTTTGCTCGCCCCGCTGTGGCTGCTGCCGGCCGCCGCGAATCTGCTGTACGTTGTAGTTAGCGCGGAGAATTATCAATCCATTCCGCTGATCCACAGCTTGGCCGCCCCGGGGACGTTCTTGGTCCCCTATCTGCACCCCAACGACACGGACCTTTTCGCCGTGTTTCTCGTCGCCATGATTCAGGCGATCGGAAAAATCGATCGGTGGGCGACCACACTGGCGCGTCGAGAGATCCGCCCCATCATCGGCGGGGTCTTGATTGCCGCATTTCTTGCCGCGCATTGGTTCTGCACGCCGCCGTCGTTAGGACCCGTTCCGCTCACTCCCAGCTTCAATCTCGAATATTACCGGCCGACGCCTCACTCGCAACTGGCGTGGCGTTTCCTGGCCGCCGTGCCGCGCGACCGCTTCGGACTACTGCAGTTCTCGTTCGCCGAACGGGCCGACGCCCTGCCGCGCGGCATCGAATTCAATTCGGAAACCACAGTTCGGCCCGAGACCCAATATGTCCTTTGCGATTTGTTTGCCTTCAGCCCGAATATGTCCAAGCGGAAGCTGATCGAGAAAATTCGTTCGATTCTCTTGCGTCGGGACTTCGCCGTGGCCGGATTTGAAGACGGGATCATTTATCTGGTTCGACATTCGGCAAACGAAAGAAACGGGGAAGTCGCCGCTTATATCGACGAAAACTACGAATCGCTCTCTCGAAATCTCGCCAGTCCGTATCGTGACGGGTGGTTACCGCGGGAAGAAGCGCTGCATCGGACGTTCGGACCGACCATGCTCCCGATGTCGCCCACGCGGTAGCTGTCGGCGCCAAATTATTACTCACGGCGGCAGGGAGCTTTCGGCCGAGGCAGTCGTTTTGTCGCGCGTAATGCTGAAATGAATCCGAAGTTCCCGGCAAGAAAGCAAGAAGCCGGCGATAATTCGCGGAAAGGGCAGAAATCGGCGTTTCCGTTGCCGGCTGCTCGTGTTGCACGTGGAGCGGCACGCCGTGGGGCGTGCGCGTGGTGTGTTTTTTCGCTGGATGGCAGCCGATCCTTCGGCTGGCGCGATGAGATTGCGGTCGCCGCGCAGTTCGGGCCATTGCTGTTCTTCGAACAGCAATGGCGTCCCGGACGCGACGCATGGCGCCATTCGACGCAGTAGGCCAAGCGCTCGTGCAACGTGGCGACTTGGTCGGCCACGGTCGTCGGGTCGCCGCTGTTCCCCGGGCAGACCTCCAGGAGCGGGCCCGGCCCTCGTCGTCAGCCAAGAGGCGGCATACGACATTCGGCGGCTGGCGCTTGCGGTCGCGGTTTTGGCCAAACTCCGCCATCGCGCAGGTGCGCCCTTCGACGTAACTGCTGCTCACGTCGTGGAGCGCCATGCCGCCGTCGACGAGGTGTCGCGCCGCCAGATTCGTTTCGATCGGCCGATTCCTACGTATCCGTTCGAGGATCGGAGAGCGCCTCCGGCGCGTCGTCCGCGTGCATAAAGCGATGCCTCTCGACGGTCAGAAAGTTGCAGCCATGTTGCAGGCCGTTGTCGGCAAGAAAGAAGCGGGTGCAACGCTGCACGTCCCCCAGATCGAAAAGTGACGGCTCGTGGAAAAAGTCCATCGTCAGCAGCAAGGAGCGGTTCGACGGCTTGGTCTCCTCGACTCGTCCGCCGCGCGTCATCAGTTGCACTAGGGCTCGCAAGTTTTTCGGATCGCGGAGAAAGCCGGTGATGTGCGTCGCCGGGTGGTAGCGATCAGGCGTTCCGAACAAGGGCATGATCAAGAAGCACCGTTGCGGTTTGAAATGAACCGAGCCCGTGAGCCGATGCAGCATGCTCAGGGCGAAAAAGAATTCCAACCAGTGGCGCCGTTTGATGCGTCCGTCGGTCTGCTCGCAGATCGCATCGAAGAGTTGGTTTTCGTCGATTCTGTCGTCGTCGGACAGCGCGTCGCTCCGGCCGAGCCGCCGCGCCGGCAATAACGAAATCTGCCGCACCGCCGGAACTTGGAACCCGTAGCGAATGATTGCGCCCAATTGGTCGAAGTTGCGGTCGCGTTGGATCATGCAACTGATGCACGCGCTCATGCCCAGGCGCGACAGGTTTTCCAAGACCTGCTCGCGGACGGCCGCCAATCCTGACCGGCCGCGGATCGCGGCAACCACGTCTTCATCCGGGCTGTCGAATTGCAGCAAAACCCAGCGCAGCCCGGCCTCATGCAATTGCCGGCAATAAAACTCGTCGGCCAACTTGATGCCATTGGTCAGTAGTTTCACCAAATAGCCCGCCTCCGTCAGCTGGCGAATCCATTCGAACAGATCGGGCGACAGCGTCGGCTCGCCGCCGGAAAGATATACAATCGGCCGATGGGGAAGCATCCTCCGCAACATCGCCAAAAGGTCGGCCAGCGTCGGGGTCGGGGCAGGGCGATTGCCGCCCGAATCCGCCAGACAGAACGGGCACTGCAAGTTGCAGCGCTCCGTTACGTTTGTGAAGACTTCTCGCATCAGCGGGCCCGCTTTTTCGGGCGCGGTGATGACGGGCAGCGGTTTCGGGTGCGGCAACATCGCCTCGATCAGTCGGTAGTAGGGCGCGTGACGCGACAAAAGGTTTTCGGAATAACCGTGGACGGGGCAGTTGCGCTGCAGCCAAACTGCGTCGTCGTGCACGAGCACTTCCGCCGGCACGAGCCGCTGGCATCGTTCGCAATAGCCTTGGGTGTCGCGGATCTTCTCCGCGAAAAGTGTCCGAAGAAAACGCATTCTCAACAACTCCTTTAGCGCGCCGCTCTCGTCGCCCGTTGGCGCCCGGCGACGATGTGGGCGCCGTTCAACCACGCCTCCGGATTCAGCCGAAACAGACGGTCCAATTCGAAATACGGACCGGCGCAAAAACTCGAACAATTCGCGGCCGGCATGTCCTGGAACGCCCGCAAGAAGCCGGCCTCGCGCCCGTTGCGATAGGGCAGGTTGTGCGGAGCCAAGTTGCAAGGGGTGATGGTTCCGTCCGGCGAGATCGTGCAAAAATGGTCGCTGACGCCGCAGCGGCTCGGGCGCGGCGCAATCTCCGCCGAGTAGAAATCGCGCCAATAACGCAGGTAGAGATGCGTATTGGCCACCGGCCATCCCGTGCGTTTCGCGGCGGCAAGTTGAACCGCTGCCTGCGCCATGGCTTTTCTATCAAAATCGATGTCTGCGGGGAAGCTGTGCAATGAGCCGCAGAGAAGCACCGGTTGAAAAGTCGCCCAGAACGACATCCGGCGAGCGGTCCGCAGCAAATCCGGAATCGCCGATAGGTTGCCGCCCGTCAATGTGGTGATCGTCACCACGTCCTTCCCTTCGCGGACGGCCCATTCGATTGCCGCGAGGACCGCGGAGTGCGAGGTCCCGTCCTTGGTCGCCTCGTGCGTCTCGCGTTCGCCGTTCAGACTAAGCACCAACGCGTTGGCGTCGCGCAGGCGGTCGCGCCGGTCGATCACCAACAGGCCGTTGCTATTGACCGTAACGTAGATGCCTTTTTGGCGCGCGTGACGGATGATTTCCGGCAGGTCGTCGCGCAGTAAAGCTTCGCCTCCCGTTAACCCAAGCCGGCGCATTCCGCCGCGGTGAAGCTCGTCAATCAAGGGGACGATTTCACCCGTGTCCATTTCCTCGCAGGATCGGTCGCCGATCATACAGAAACGACACCGTGCGTTGCAGCGGTAAGTCAACTCCAGGCAGACGGATAAGGGAATTTTTTGACGCGAAAGGCGGCAACGCATGATGTTCCAAGCAAGACGAGTTGCCGACAAGATCCAGCCCCCCGTACGTTTATACCATGGCAGGCGGCACGCGGCAATTCCGCGGCATTTCACGGACTTGCCCGCCGCCGGCTGACCGCCGTTCGCAGGCGCCTAGCGACAACATACGCCGTTTGCGCACGCGAGCGTCGTAACTGCGCGAATTCACAACCTTCTGCCCGCCCATCGTTCTCCAAGAAAGGCCAGCGTCGCAGAAATCAGTGAAGACAATGCAAACGGTGGGCTGGAAAATTGTTGGTTAGCGAGTTGCGGTCCCGCGCACCGCTTCGCAAGTCGCAAATGACCTGGCTTGTTTGACAACGTCCGCCGAACAGGACCAAACTATCGCCCGTAGGTCGCGTTTTTCACGGGACACATCGGGGGCGCCGAACACAGTATGGTGCGAACGAATCGCTCTCCTGCATGGGTGTATCTTGGCGCCGCGTTGTGGGCCGGTTTCGTGGCAAATCCCTGCGTTGTGCTGTTTCTCACACACAGAGTTCACCAATTGGTAATTTTGCCGGCGCTGGCGCCGCTCGCCTTGCTTTGGATTCCACGGCGATCCACTGCTGTCGGCGTGCGGCGCCGTCCCATTCTCTTTTTTTACGCCGTATTGTCTTTTCTGCCGACTACGGCTTTCTTTTTGTGCTGGGCCGCGGTCATATATTGGGAGGTCATTCTCTGGATCGCGATCGGCGCGCTAGGGTGCGCCGCGCTGGCGGGCGTTTCAGCACGGGTTCCCGGGGAACCGGGCTCCGTCGATACGCGCTTCGCCAGAGCATGGTTCGGCGGGATCCTCCTTCTGTTGTATCTGGTCGTACTTTCTGACGCGCTCACGTTCAACTTTCCGAATCTCAGCATCAAGAATGACCAACGTGGATTCTACGATTCGCGGCTTCCAATCTCGTCGGCTCCCGGCGTTTCGGTCGTCGCGGCGGTTGCCCGCGATGGTCTCGTCCACTTTCGCAGCGGCCGCGAAACCCGGCACGACAACTACGACCTCCGCTTTGACCCCTATGTAATTCTTTCCCACGGCGACAACGAATTGCTCGTCGCCCATGAGTGGACGTCGATTGACAAGATCAATCTGGATTCGATGGACGTGCGGCGGCTCCACCTGCTGCCCACGGCGCGCGCGTTCTTCCTTGATCCGGTCGACGACGCCGTTGTCTATGTTGGCGTGCAGGCGGCGGACGGGATGCCGTCGGTGGCAGCGGTCGACATTAACGGGTGGACCGTGCGGCAAGTGGAACGCCAGCATGGACTAGGCGACGCCGTCGGCGAGACGCAGATCGCCGACGTTTTCGCAGATGCACAGTCCGTCTACGCCGCGACGATGAACGGCCTCCTAGCGTCGTTGCCGCGCGAGACCGGCAACCCCGTCCGTGTGAGCGCTGTCTGTCCGCCGGTTCTTTGCGCCGCCGGCCGTTTCTCGCCGCGCGCCCATCGGGCGTATCTTTTCGATTTGCTGCACGTGACGGCCGTCGACATTCCCGCGATGCGCGTGACGGTCCGCCGCGTTCTCCCGTTCACCAACTACGGCGTGATGCTCCCCGAGAGCCGAGAACTGCTGGCCAACGGTTGGTCGAGCATCGCGGCGTTGGATGACATGTCGTTGCGCACAAAGCGCGTGGTCACGACGCAGTTCTGTCCCCGCGCGTTCGATTTCGATCCGCGCCGGAAGTGGATCTATGTCGTTGGATATTTTTCCGGCATTTTTCGGATCTACGACTATGAAACGGGCCGCTTGATCGGCCCGAAATCGTTATTTCTAGGCCCCTACGCTCGCGCCGTCCACTACTTCGCCAAACGCGATCGCGTCTACGTGGGAACGTCCGCCGGCATTTTTGAAATAGCCCCCGACGTATTCGTCGGCCGCTCGCCCGCGGCCGCTCAACGCGACCAATAAAGCGTCAGCCACAGCGCGATGCCGAACGCCGCTGTCAAGTAGCGCAGGGCCAACCGTAAACGGCGCGGGCGCGACGAGGCGCGCCGCCATTCGCGACTCATGATGGCCCATGCGGCAATGAAGTAGAGCGCGGCCGATATCAATGCCGCCCGCGGAAAAAAGTGCCGCACCGTGAGAAAAGCGAACGAGGCGGCAAATGCCAACAACGCGCCCTGAGCAACGCGCCGCGTCGATGCGACTCCGCACCGGACCGGCAACGTTGCACACGCCGCGCGGCGATCCGGCTCGACGTCCTCCAATTCATGAAGGGCTTCGATGAGCAAAATCAAGAGACAGAACGGCGTGGCCCGCCCGACCCCCGCCCAGAGCCCGCCGCCGTCGGCCGTCCAAGCGATCAGAAACAACACGCCGAACAACGCGCCGTTGCTGAGAAAACCGACGACGGGGCGGGTTTTCAGACGCAACGGCGGCGCCGAATACGCCGCTCCGGCAAGCACTCCGCCGCACGTCAACCACCCTGTCGGCGGTCTCAGGAACAGCGACAGGACCATCGCCATTGCGCCGGGCGCAATGGCCGCCGGCAGAAATACCCGCGCCGGTCGGTTGTTTCCCGCAAGCGGATTTTTCGCCGGCCCGGCGGGTTCGTCGAGTTGCCGATCGAAAACGTTGTTGATCCCATAAAGAAACGCGAGATAGAACGAACTCACGGCAAGGCTGCCTGCCAAAGACGCCGACAATCGTCCGGCGGCGAGATAGCTTCCCAACAGTGGGAGCCCCAGGAAATGCACCCAGCCGCCGACGCGATAAAACCTCCCGGCGGCGATCAAGGACTCACCCCAGAAAGGTCTTGGCGGCATGCCACATGCTCCCGGCGTCGTGCATCGCCAGCAGGTTCTGTTCCACATACGGACTGATCGCGCATCCCGAACACGCGCGTCGCCGCAAACTGCGTAATCCTTGTGCGACGCCGCCTATCGCCAGGATCGACGGCTGTTCGTGCGACAAAAAGGAAACGTGACAAGGGGTGAGATGGCCATCCGGCGTCACATAAACAAAATCGCGTCCAGCAAGGCAGTTAATGCCGTTGCTGAAATCTGGATAACGCAACAGGTGCTTCAGAAACGCGGGCGACGAGGCCAGCGGCAACCTGCGCCGGTCCGCGACGATCGCTTGGATCTCCCGACGAAAGGCCGACGGTTCGGGGCGAAGATTGGCAGGCAATTCGCCGCTGATGTCGCAGGCCGTCACCGGTTGCAAATACGCGCGCGCCCCGAAACGGGCCACGGACTGCAGCGTTTCGCGCAGCCGGTCGAGATTAAGCGCGGTGACCACGACGATGGCCGCCAGCCGCTTCCCCGCCCGCTGTGCGCGGTCAAGTCCGGCAAATAATCTCTCGCAAGCGCCTGCGCCGCGAGAGCGATCGTGAACGTCGGGCGGTCCGTCGAGGCTGAAGACAATTACATCGGCCTGCCGGACTGCTTCAAATTTCTCCTCGAGAAACCAGCCGTTGGTGTTGACGCTGACAACATAATTCATTTCCGCCGCCCGGGCCGTGATCTCGCCAAGGTCATCGCGCAGCAGCGGCTCGCCGCCGCTTAGGCCCAATCGGACGGCGCCCAGCTTGTGAAACTCTTCGATGACGCGTACGACGTCACCGGTCGACATTTCGGCTGTCGGCAAATCGGGCAGACGACAGAATGCGCAGCGGAAGTTGCACCGGTGAGTTAGCAAGATGCCGAGGTTGGAGGGCCCCTTGAGTCGCAAACACGCGCGTCGCGCGAGAGCCTGGGCCAGGCGGTATCCCGGGAGAAAACGACCTTCCCGCCGGGCCTCGTAACGCCGCATGAAAGTTCCCTTTATCTAACGCAACGCAAGTTGCCGCGGGCGCCGCGCCGCAGCAATTCATCAAAAAAAGTAAACAACTTATCATCGCGGTTGTCGAGGGCGGTCTGGGTCAGTTCACGATCATGGGGAGGTCGATTGACGCTCCCGCGGCATTGCGAATGCCTCGGGGCGAAAAGCCCGGAAGAGCCGCAGCGCAAAAGCAGAGGAAGACGAAAGCCCCGGTTCACGGAGGCGCTACGTAGTTAATATTTCAGCGAAATGGCGGACATCAACGGCCCCACTGTTAGGGCCGCGCCCTGCACGGAGAACGAACTGCGCCGGACGCGCTGGTCGGCGAGGTCGCGATACCAGCGCTCGACCGTGTTCAGCCGCGAACGGAAGGTTGGGGCAGATCTCCTTATGACGGCGGCGCGGCAGGCAATCGCCGATGACCTTGCCGTCGGGCGTGCCCAGGACCCGCAAACAGAATCCTGGCGCCATGGCCTGTGTCGACTTGGCGACCTGGTCCGGCGCCGGCGTTCGAATCGCCGCGGTTGCCCGGGTCGACTCCCAGGCCGAGTGTCGCGGCCCCCGCGCATGACAGCCGGCCGAATGACTGCAAAAAACTACGGTCCTCGCGTCATGAAATCCTCGAGCGCGTTGACACGTCGGAGCGATTTCGATAGCGTGAAACCACGGGTGGGGAATGTGTTGTATTGGCGGCCTTCCTCAAGAAAGGCCACTGATCGGAACATTCCGTTGTTCCGATCGGCGGCGGGAAAAAAATACGCCATCCGTGATTACCCGGCGCAGGAAATGACTGGAAGCAAAAACCGACGACGCGCGCAACTTGAGCGAATAACGAAGTCGGGATTGATGGTTGCCACCGGCCTGCTGCTGGCGCGTGAGGCGTACTGGATCCTGCTCGGCGCATTTAATGTCGACGAATATGAGAACCTGCAGATCCTTTGGCTGATGCAACGCGGACTGTGGCCGATTCGCGACTACTTTCACACGCATTTGCCAATGTACAACTTTATTCTATATCCCGTTTTTGCTTGGTTCGGGCCGCGCGCCGACCTTCCGGGCATCGTCCGCGTCGTGTTCCTTCCGGTCGTATTGCTCACCGTCTGGCAAGTCTGGTGGCTTGGCCGCCGGGTCGGCCGGTCGTCCGGGGCCGCGTGGTTGACGACGACGTTGTTCCTGGCGTCGCCCTGGGTCGGAAACAGCTTGGTGGAGATGCGTCCCGATGTCTTCGGCGCCGCGTTCATGCTCGGGGCGACGATGTGTTTTGTCGTTTATGCCGAGAGCGGCGGCGAACGGCCGTTCTTTATGTACCTTTCCGGTCTGGCGTGCGGCCTATCGTTCGCAATCGTCACCAAGACGATTCTCGTGATGTTGGCTATCGCCGGCCTTTTCGAGGTATTCAACTTTCACGCGGCGCGGCTTCCGTCCGCGCGTCGCTGGGCGCGGATGACGGTTTTCGGCGTCTTGACCGTCGCCCCATTCGGTTTCGCGTTTGTGGCGCTTCAAATGGCGGGTCTTCTGAAATCCGGCGCCATGCTCTCGGTTTTTCTCTTTCCGCAGAACATATTGAATACCGAGTTTTTGGTTCCTTACAGCAGGAGAACCGTCGAATTGGTCGGCCTTTCGACGTTGCCGGTGTTTGTCGTCGGCGCTGTTGACGCCATCGGCGTCCGTTTTTGGCGCTGGCGCGACATTGATGCGCAGAACGCTCCGGCAAAGCTCGTGGCGACGATTGCGCCGCTGGCGACAGCGCAGTTATTGCTGGTGACATGGGTGGCCCCGCACTTTTTTTTGCCGCTGGTGGCGTTTTTCGCGATGTTGGCGGCGCGACGCTCCTGGACGGCCGTCTCGTGGGCCTATCCCATCATCGTGGTCGCCGCGACGCTTTGTCTTGGCCAGTTCAATACGCGGGATTTTTACAAGGGGCGATCGGAACAAGTGGCGACCGTGCAAACGTTGATGTCCGCCGTGCCCGCCGATAAGCCGATATTGGATGCTTGGACCGGGTTTGGCGCGTTTCACGCGCTTCTCGGCAATTATCTCTATTTTCGGCCGTCGGTGCGCGACGACCCCAAGAATTCCTACGTGAGTCTTGTCGCGCAAACGTTGCGTCGACGCGGATTTGGCGCCGTGGTTTACGACGCCAGGGATCCTACGACAGCAGTCGGCATCGAATCTCTGATCCGCAAGAATTATGTTGCGAGCGAGCGCCCAACCGTATTTTTCCCGAAAGAGGATACGCCGTAGGAAGCGGATTCCGAGGTCGGCCGGCCAGGCAGCCGGTTCGTAACAATCGCGCCGTTTCAGCAGGCGTTCGAAAACGGCGCCGTCGTATCCGACCGCTCTGAACTGTCGCATCGGTGAATTTCAGGGCTTTTGTTGCAGACCAGCCGCCAAATGTTTGGCTTTTCTCTCCCGCGCTTCCAATCCGTCGACAATCCGCGGGACGCGGCCAGAATCATGCTCTCGCTGCCCCGATTGCCTGCTCCGGCGCCCCGCCGCTCCAACACGACTCAAATTGCCGAGTTGCCTTGGCGCCGCGCGCGTCCGGCATTTGACAACCGCAACGTCGCCAGCCTACGCTTATGGCAACGACGTCGGCAAGGACTGCAACTCTGGATTTCCACGCGAGCGATAGCAATTCCCTCGGCGCGAGCGCCGGGCGGACGTTTCTTGTGTTGTTCGACGCGGTAGCGTTGAACATCTTGTTCTATTTCGCCCTGAAGAATTTGCTGTTTGCCCAACTGGGCGAGGGCTCGTTGGCGCTCGCCGCCGCGCTCGGCGCGTTGTTCGCCGGTCTATTCGCGGCCGTAGGGCGCGCCCGTCTTTGGGGCGAGCGCCAGCCCATTTCGCACACCGTCGTGCAACTGTTCGTCGTCGCCGCGGTCGCGCTCGCGCTGGTTCCGCTGACGCGAATTACGCCGAAGGCGACAGAGGTCGATTTCAGTTGGCTCCGCGTCGAGATCATCAAGACGCCGCTCTGGTTGCTGATGCATGTACGCCATGCCCCTGTTTTTGCTGGTTCCTGTCTGGCGCTGTTCGCGGCCATGGCGTTCGCGTCGTTGCGTGATCCGGGAAACCGCGCCACGCGATTCGCCGCCGCGATCGCGGCGCCGTTGGTGCTATTGCGGGTCACGGACATGTTCGTCGATTTCGGCGGTTGGGGCTACAAGATGTACGTGATTTGTTTTGCAGTTCCGCCCGCCGTGTTTTTCTTGCTGTACACTCTGCGATTCTATCGCTTGGCCTTCCGCCTGGCGCCGATTGTCTTTCACCTGACGCTGATTTTCCTTTGCTACATTGGAGATTTGCCGGGCCATCCGCCGTTTGTCGGCGGAAACGCCGCGGCGCGGATTCCTGGCGCAACCGTCATCTTCCCGCCCGGCCGAAGCAACCCGAATGTGTTTTCGTTCGCGCGGAATCTCCTTGTGACTCCCGCGGCTATCTACGCGACATTCGGCCCGTTGGGCGTCTCGCAAATCATCCGGATCGACCGGCGGACCGGCCTTTCTCGTGAAGTGCGTTTCGACGGATTGATCCGCGATACTGTCCTGGCGCCGGACGGGAAATATCTCTGGGTTCTTAACTGGGAAAAGTCGACGTGGCAAGTCGTCGACGCACATTCATTAAAGCCGCATTGCAGCATCGGCCTGCGAGCGGACGGACTGCTGACGCCCTGGAATATGGCTGTCAACGGAACAACGGTCTATTTATCCAATGTGACGTATCCGCTCGTCGCTGAATACGACGCCGGCATTCTTGACGAACAGTGCCGCGTTGTTCCCGAACGAACCATGAATCTTTTCGCGAGCGGTTACACCCGGTTCACGGACGGCGTCTACGGCATTTATTTCGACCCTCTCGGGCAGAAGCTGTACGCGACGACGGCCATGCTGGAAGGACGCTACTTGACGGGGTTCATCGAAATCGATCCGCTGACATTCCAAATCACGCGCGAAGTGCGGGCGCCCGGCGGCATGACCATTGAACCTGTGGAAGGAACGAACAATATTCTCTTTCCGAGTTATTATCGTGACAGCATTTTCGAGATCTCGCTGACCAAAATGGAAATCGTGCGCTCGATCAAGGCGGCGGCAAATATCTTGTCGCTGAAATTCGATCGCGCTCGCGGCTTGATTTACGCGGCGTCCAAGGTCGCCGGCGAACTGCTCGTCATCGATTACGCCACTGGAAAAACGTTGGCCCGGGCGCCGATCGGCGCGCGACCCGGCGCCCTGGCTTACGAAAAGGAAAACGATTTGTTGTTTGTGGCGAGCAAGCTCGGGATCATCCAGATCGAGGTGCCGACATTCTTGACGGCGCTGAGCATCGTTCGCTGATCCCGTGGCGCTGGCGCCGTTCGCCGGATTCGTGTTTCCGCCGGCGGAAGTCGCTCGGGATGGGTCGGCGGGGCCGCCTGGCGACGGCGAACGTGGCCGGCGGCCGCGTCCTGCTGGCTCGCGGCGGGATCGCGCTTGCAAAGGCCAGGCAGAGCAAATAGTTTGAAGCGGGAGTCGGCGGGAAAACGATGAGAGCGGATGCAGTCACAACGCCGTCAGCCTGCGGGAACGCCGTCTTTCTGACGGCGGGCGTCTTTTCGACAATGTCCGGGCTGTGGGCGTTGCTTTCGCAGTCGTGGTCGCTCCCGTACGAAATCAATCTTTTTGTCCACCCGGCGGTTTCAATTGCGTGGGGGGCGGTCACGTTCATCGCGGCGATCCGGAGGCGGGGTCGCCGCAGCGGCGCCGTGTCCGGCAAGCAATTCGCGAAGATCGCAGCGCTGCTTCTGGCCTGTGCCGCGCCCGCTCTTTTTTGTTTCCAATCGACGGCCGCGCTTGTTGTGGGAACCGTTTTCGCAGCGGGCTTCGGTCCGCTTGCCTGGCCGTCGAACGCGGCGAAATTCGCCAATCGGGCGTTGCGATTCCTCGCCGCGAGGCTTTTCTTTCTCGCCCTTTACTCGGGGATCGAGATATTCATTATGGGGATGGGGCGGGGCGCGCGCGCCGCTTTCTGGCTGCATCGGGCGACGTCGCTGGCATTTCTCGCGACTGCGGCGGCGGCGGTCGCCGCGGAACTGGCCGATGGACGAACCGCCGAGACCGCACGGAAGATAACCCGGCGCGCACGAGTTCCGGCGTTCGTCGCCGCATTGTTTGCTTTCGTCATCGTGGTTGACGCCAATCTGGGCAACCCGTCATACGATCTTCACCTTTCGACGCTCCCGATGGCGGCGCGCGAACCGGGCGAGCGCATCATGCCTATTGCGATGGCGCGACCGGAACTTCTCGATCTAACCGAGTCCTGCGGAAAGCCGAAAGCCTGCCACCCCGCGGCGCTCGAAGATCATCTCAAGTCAGTGCACAACCGTTCCGTGATGACGCCATATTTCCAGAAGAATCTCGGGCTGATGGTGACGGAAATCGGCGTCGAGAACGCGAATCTCTGCGCCGGTTGCCATCATCCGCAATCGCTATTCGACTCCCGCCTCAACTACGAAGATTTTGCCCGGCGCAATAATTTTTCATGCGTGCATTGCCATGTGATTTCCGGCGTCGGGTTCCCGGCGGACCAACGTCGGAGCATCGTGCGGATGACCCCGAACCTGCGCCATTTGGCGTTGCTGGCGCCGGATGCTACGGGCCAGACGCCGCCGTTTTCCCGATTCGCCGTATCGCTATACCCGGATGGCCACGGTCGCGCGCTGAACAACGATCTTCTTTCTTCCGATGACTTTTGCCAGGCTTGCCACCGCCTGCAAATTAGGCCGACCAAGGAAACCGGATTCACGCGCAGTCGGTGCATCGATTGTCACATGCAGCCGCGCCGCACGCTGGGTCTGGAAGGCTCGGGCAGGAACCACCGTTTCCCCGGTTCCAACACAGCGGTTCCCTATGCGAATCACGATTCGGAGCAACTTGAATTCACGCGACGCTTCATTGAAGGCGACTTTCCGCTTCACCTTGACGCCTGGGGCCAGGTAAGCGCGTTGGGCGGCGACACGGCGATTCGCCGCTGGCTCGAGATGCATTATGAACCCCGCACCGCGCCGGCCGCCGGCGAGCGGTTCCAATTCGTGATTTGGACGGCGAACGTCGGGGTCGATCATGCGTTTCCGGCGGCGCCGTTGGATCTGGTCGAGGCGTGGCTCGAGGTCTTATTAACCGATTCCGCGGGGCGCGTCGTTTTCGCGTCAGGCCAACCTGGCGCCGACCATGTGATTCCGCCAGACGCACGCCGCATGGGCGGTTATATGATCGGCGAAGATGGCCAGATCGTGCGACAAAATCGGGTCTGGCAAATCGCGAAGAAAATCATCCAGCGGCAGGTCGACTTCGGACAACACACGGCCGACCACTTCGAAGTGTCGCTGCCCGCCGACGTCACGGGGCCGCTGACACTCCTCGCCACATGGAATTACCGGAAACTCAATCAGGAATTCGTGCATTGGGCGTTCGGCCCTGGAGAGACTATCCCCATTGTTCGCGTCGCGGCGCTGCAATGGAAAATTCCACTCTCGAAGCCGCTTGTCGCGTTGCCGGCGCTCGGCGATGAATTGCCGCCCCAGACCTCAAGCGCGCGCGAGGTGTCCGCCGCCCACCCCTGAAGACCAAATGAGCAAGAGTGCGCACAGGCAGGCGACAATCACGCCGCCGGTGAAACCCACAAAAAATGTCGTTGTCAGGTCGAGCGCAAATCCGGCCGTGACTCCGCCGAACAACGCCGGAAGGGAACCATGACGACCGGCGTCAAGAGATATTCCCCAGCAAGCCCCACCGAGCAGACCCGCCAGCAACACAGGAACAAGCGCACCGGGCCCGGTCAGGTCGGCCGTGCTCGCCGCCAGACTCAATGCCGCACCGATGGTCAACGCGATTTTGCCGGGCCGCCGCCGCCAGAGCCGCGCCGGCGCTTGCATCCCCGCGGCGACCGCACCGCAAAAGGCCAGAGCCATGACCGGCCACGCGTATCCGTAACCGACCATTTGGCGCGCTTGGTGCGCGGCGGCATCGATAAACCAACAGACGGCCGCTACGCCCGCCAGCCAAGGCTGCGCGGTCGGCTGCGAGGGAAACAGGAAGGTCGGCCGAAAACGCAATACGGCAAGGCCCGCGAGCAAGCAAAGAAACATGAACGCGAGACCTAGCAGTTGCGGCTCGACGACCTCTGGTCGCAGGAACGGTCGATCCCACGAAATCGGGCGGTATTCCACCGTCGCGTCGGTGATGTCGTTGAAGTAGCTGGCCCGAGCCGCGTGATCTCGCACTCTCGCGATCAAATTCGGGTCGCGCGAAGCGACGACGTACGTCAACGGCGTGCCGGTGAACGGCGGATCGGCAAGTACGTACCAGAACGCGGCGGAATAGATGCCTTTCGGAAGAACGCCGCGTATGAAATTCTGCTCCTGCAATGTGCGACCGCCCCAGTCGAGCACCAACGCGCCACGCGGATCCAGCACGTCGGCGAACAGGCGCTCCAACACCTTGCTCGTAAAGAGATTTTGCTCCTGGTAAGGAAAGGCGAAGGGGATCTGATATTGCGAGAGTCCGATTCCGTTGAAGAACACCACATCATACTTTTGTCGCTGGGCCAATACGAATCGGGAAAGATCGCCGGCGAAATACCGGATCCGCCCTCGGTCCTGCGGCGGAACGGTCAGCGGGTCGAATCTTTTTTCGACCGCGGCGGCTTGCTTCGGATCGAACTCCGCGGTCTGAATGAGTTCCGCATTCGGATTGGCAGCCAACAGAAGGTTCGGATACATTCCAAGCGTCCGCCCAACCACCAATGCGCGATATGAAGCAAGCCCGCCGACCAGCGCCCGAAAGAAATAACTCAAGCCGCGAGGCAAGCGATTGCGGTCAAGGCAATTGTACGTGATCGCGTGAAAGCTGTTGGCCAGAGCTACACAATTTCCGCCAGCGTAGGTATAGAAGTGACTGCGCGTGTAAGGCGAGTCAACGGTCTGTTCCAGTCGCGCATCTTGCAAACTGCCGAGATAAACGAGATCTGGTTGGCGCAAATGCAGCCCAAACGACGCGGCGACCAGCGCCAGCGAGACGACGACGCCGGTCCCGGAGCGAGGTATGATCGCGGCGAACAAAGTCAACGAGACAAAAAGGGCGGCGATCCAACTGGACGCGACGGCAGCGTTGGCAGCGGCAAGTCCGATCCCGAAGCCAAGAACGCCCCGGGCGACTTCTTCACGTCGATTTGGCGACTCCGTTAGATAGGAATACAGCCGGCCTCCCATCAACCCAAAGATCGAGGCGAACGCCAACGGCGCCGTGTACATCATAAAAACGCGCAGATCGGGATGATCCGGGCGCGGAAACGGATAGTAGGCGGAAGACAGGAGGAAGAAAAAAAGCACATTGCTGTTCATGCCCAGCGTGATCCCGACGTACCCTAACGCGATCGTCCACGGGAGCGAGCGTTCGCGCCAGGAGCCGCCGTAGCGTCGCTCGACTAGAATGCCGAGAAAGAACACGGCCAGCACGGCGAAAACGTAATGGAGAAAAACGATTCCGTGCGGAATGTGACGGTAGTTGACCAGTACGCCCCAAAGCGCAAAACCGCAAATCGCCGGGCAATAGAAGCTTGGCGTTAGAACGCTTGCAAAGCGCGTCCCAACCCATCTACGCATGGTCGCCCTCCCCAGCAATATCTCCTTGCCAGCCTGCCGCGCCAAAAAAAAACAACCGTGAACCGCTTCGTCGGCAGCCCCAACGCCACGGCGCTAAGCACGGACGGCGATAGTAATCGAGCCGCCCGTTGCAAACAAGCAGCGATGCCCCCTTCCTGCTCGCACATTATTACACGTTGCACTATTTCATCGCCGACGTTTGTTCGAAGAGGATTCGTGAGCTAGTTTGGGCCGGGCGCGGCCGGCGGCGAATCGACTACGGCCGGTGGTCTTTCGCCCAAGAAAACCGGCAAGTCGATTTCCAGTATGCCGACACCGCTCGCCACGTAGACCCGGTCGTTCTCGCGATCCAACCACAGCGGTTCGGGTTTGGCGCCGACGTAGACCTCCTTAATAATTCGGCCGCTGGCGTCGTCGATCACTTGCATCGTACCCGGCGCCCGGCACAGGCCGTAGAAGAGTCCGCGTCGTTCGTCCTGCACCAACGACACCAAGTTGGGGCCGGCGGGGATGGTCCGCAGTATTTTCATGGTGTCGAGCGAAACCTCATGCATCTCGGCGTTGTAATAGCTGGGCGCCCAGAAGCTGCGGCGCCCGGCAATCCGAAAGATCGGGTTGCCCGCCGTAAGTTTGACGTCGCGGCTGACCGCGAACGTCGCGAGATCGATTTCCGCAATCGCGGACAGGTTGCGGTCCGCCACCAGGCCGACGCTGACGTAGAGGCGGTCGGTGTCGCGATCAAGGTACATCCCAAAAGCGCCGTCGGTGAACTTCGTGAATCCGGAGGCGTGCAGATCCAATGACCGCCGCAGCCGCAACGAACAGGGATCGGCCGGATTATCCCAGCCGAACTCGGCCACGATCGGAAGGGTGACGTTGGAGACGAACAAGCGGCTTCCGTCAACAAGCATGTTGTACGGCGTGGTGAGGCCGTCGCCGAACATATCGCGCCGGCAACGGATTGCCAGCGGTTCGGCGCCGATTGCCAGAAAGTCGCCGTCAAGCCAGTTGAGACCCCACAACTCGTCGCGACCGGGGGCGAATTGAAGGTCGCGCATCAGTCCCGGAATTGGAATCTGCCGGGCTCCGCGCATTCGTCGGTCAATGGCATACAGACCGCATGTGGGGCCGTAGTTCAGATACATCGTGCGCGGCGCGACCAGCAGCTTGCGCAGAAACAGAAACGACGGATCGACCTTCGTGCCGGGCGGCGGATAATAGACCGACACGCCCGGCGTGCGTGTCACCGCGATGTGCGGATCGACGGCCACGGGAAATACGTCATAGATCGACGCGACCGGCAGCGTGCCCATATAATGCAGGGCGATCAGCGTGATTTGGAACGCCAACGGCGTGAGCCGAAAGGCCAGTGAAAAGGAACGCCGCCAGAGTAGGAAAACGACGGCGATCGCCGGCCCGGCGAACATGATCAAATAAAACACCAGCGTCCCCTGCGGCCGGACGGGCGCTCCGACGCCGCCTACGGACCAGCCGATAAAGGGCGCAAACACCTGCGCGATTTTCCAAGTCAGCAACAGCGCGCCCATGGCGGGCAACAACGGCAACCACGGGCTGCGCGGCGTGCGATGCGCCGTCCACACCAACGCCACGACCCCGGCGAAAAACAACGCCGTGTACCCCGGCGACAGCGGCGCCAGCAGCTTGGTCCAATAGGGCACCTTGATCACCTCGGGCCGCAGCCAGGAAAAATCCAAACCTTTCGCGGTCACGACCCGGTTCGATTCGACGGCCACGAAGGCGATGAAGCCCCCGACGCTGGCGATCTGAAAACTCACTTGCCGCCAGGAATTCCGCTCGCCCCACAGACCGACCAACTGGGCGCTGACGACGGCGCCCAGGAACAGCAACGCCCACAGTGCAATTTCCCATAGTGAGTAGAATTTCAGCGGATAAAGAACGATTGCTCTAATCAGTTCATATAAGATCAGATTGAACGCCAAAATATCAGCCAGGGCGAACAACAGATGCAGGGGCGGTTTGCCGTGCAGCCATTCGCCCCCGCGTTGGAGCATGCGCATCCACGGACGATCGAGCCGCGACCTTGCGGAATCTGGCGGGCTCGAGAGCGGCGCCGCGCCAGCGCTGCGGTGATTGTTGGAAATCGCGATAACAGAATCCCCCGCGGCCATGCCGAAAAATCGCGGCCGTCGAAGCAGGGCCCTCCCGCCGGTCCCGGATCGCCCCGCCGATCACCGGCTCCGTCTTTCATTATAGGCCACGATCGAGGGTGGTCAACTTGTTCGCCGCGCCAACCGCCGATATAATCTGCTGCCGCGCACCTGGGACCGCCCAGCAACGTTCGCCGGAGAGGTGCGCGGCGAAAGGAAACTATGCGCGCGCACCTCATTCTGCCCCCGTTCCCGTTTTTGCGTAAGGAAAAGATCCTTCTGCTGAACCTGGCCTACCTGGCCGCGGCGGCGCCGAGCGACGTGCAATTGGCGATCTTCGACGCGAACCTGAACGAGTTGTCGCCGAAGTCGTTTGCGGCCGCGGTTGCGGGATTGGAGACCGACTTGCTGCTCTTCACCGCTCACACGTACCAAATCGGATACGCGGCACGGGCGACGCGGGCCGCGAAAGCGGCCCATCCTCGCGTGAAGGCGATCATCGGCGGTCCGCACGTTTCTGTTTTGCCTGAGGAGACATTGCGTCGCTATCCAGAATTCGACGGCGCCGCGATCGGCGAGGGCGAACCGACGCTGCGCGAAATATTCGCCGCGCTTGGGGGTGGAGAAAGTCTTGCCAGCGTCGCCGGGATGGCATATCGCGAGGACAAGCAGGTGCATCGGACGCCCGGGCGCGACCTGCTCGATGATCTCGATTCCTTGCCCTTCCCGGCCTGGCATTACTTTGAGGTCAATCGCTACTCCGGTTTTTATCCGCTGCGCGGCACATCGATTCCCGTAATCACAGCGCGGGGCTGCCCGTACCGTTGCCGGTTCTGCGCTCGGGCGCACGGCAACCGCATGCGTTACCGCAGTGTCGAGTCGGTGCTAGCGGAGATCGAACGCGGCTTGGCCGCCGGCCATCGCACCTTCGCCTTCGTCGACGAGACTTTCACGGTTGATCGCACGCGGGCCTTGCGGATTTGCGAGCTCCTGGCAGGGCTCAGGCCGGAGCGCGCCGTCGAGTGGGTGGCGCAGACCCGCGTGGACCGCATGGACGAAGAGGTGCTCGCCGCCATGGCGCGGGCCGGCTGCCTGGCGGTCAACGTCGGCATCGAATCGGGGGATCAGGAAGTGCTCTCTTCGCTCGGCAAGGACATCACCGTCGAGCAGATCCGGCGCGCCATTGAAATCTGCCGCCGGACGGGCATCAAGGCACTGGCCAACGTGATTCTTGGCGGGCCGCGCGAAACGCCGGCGACGCTTCGGACCACGCGCCGCCTCGTGCTTTCGCTGCGACCCGATCGATTGGCCGTCAATCAACTCGTCGCCTTTCCCGGCGCCGAATTTTACGACATGGCCCAGCGCGGCGACGCCGGGCTGCGGCTGTTGCACGAAGACTGGTCGTATTCTCATCCGCAGATGAGGTCCAATTTGCATTTTCCCGGAGTCTCGCAGCGGCGCATATCCTGGGCGCAATTTTACCTCTATTGCCGCTTCTATATCTGGAACGCCCATCTCGGCGCCCTGCGGGGCAACGTCCGGCCGCGGTTCGTGTGGCAATATCTGCGCGGCCTGTTTCGCACGATTTTCGTCGGTCGACGCCCGACGACGTGACGTGGACCGCGCCCGCTGGGCGCCGGGCGGCGGACGACGAACCTCAATAAATTTGTCGTTCCGTGATGATTCGGTAGGCGCTGCGCAGCGTTGCCCAAAGGATCCGCGGTCGGGCCAGCCGCGGCAGAATGCGGCGAATTACTGCCGGACGCAGATAAAAGCGGCGGTACGCGCGGGCGGAAAGGCGCGCCAATTCATCAAACGGCAGCGCGTCGATCGGCGGCCCGGCGCGGTCGCTCCAGGTCTGCAGCGTCATGAATTGGGCAAAATCACAGCCGAGACGGATCGCGTGACGAGCGATCCGCCGCAGATTTTCGCGCGTGTCCGCGGGGAGTCCGATCACGAAGTTGCCCACGACCTCGATTCCCGCGGCGCGGGTCAGCGCGGCTGCGCGAAACGCCTGCTCGATCGTGCTTCCCTTGCAATTCCGATCCAGCACATTCTGCGCCGAACTTTCGAAACCGTAGCTGATCTGGCGGCAGCCCCCTCGTCTCATCGCCGCGAGCAGTTCGGCGTCGACGTCGCCGACGCGAGTCGACGCCCGCCACGTGATCCGGAGCCCCTGCCGCTGCATCGCGTCGCAAAGCGCCAGCGTGCGCGCCCGATCGTAGGCGAAGGTCTGGTCGCGGAAAAAGACCTCACGATAACCGTCGCGCCGCACGACTTCCTCGATCTCCGCCAGCACATATTCGATGCTGTGGCCGCGCACCCGGCGGTCGGCCCAGACAAACTGCGGGCAGAACGCACACTTCGCGTAGGGACAGCCGCGGGAGGTGACGACCACGGTGAAGGGATAGTCACGTGAAAAGGGCGCCACGTAATCGTGCGGATTGAGCAGTTGCCGCGCCGGTCTCGGCAGCCAATCCAGCGGCTCCAGCAGCCGGCGCGGCAAACAGTGCACGACGCCATTTGCAACATACGCGAGATTTTCGACCAGCTTGCCCTGGGCCAGATCGAGCGCCGGCTTCTCCGGCTCGCCCAGGAGGACGAAGTCAATCAATCCCGCCGGGGCAAACGCCGTTTCAGGATGAAGCGTCGCCGAAGGCCCGAAAACCGCCTCGCGAGCCGGCGGCGTCCGCGCGCGCACGGCGGCGACCATTTCCATGACTTCGCACAACGAACTGCCCGTCGTCGCCCACACGATCAAGTCCGGCGCGTAAGAATTTGCGAATTCGACAACCCGCCGCTGCGTCAACCGCCGCGCGCTGGCATCGAGAAATTCAACGTTGATCCCGGCGCGCGACAGCACCGCATGCAAATAAAGAAATTCCATCGGCGCTGGCAGCACCGACGACGGATATTCCGAACCCGTCCAGTCGGTCAGGAAATGATGGGCCTTGCCGTTCTTGAAAACCAGCGGATTTACCAACAACACGCGCCGTGACGGCGCAACTTCCCCGACGGCCTTGCTGTCCCAGACAACGGACAGGCGGCCCGCAGGCGCGGCGTCGACCCGGGCGCGCGTCAAGGTCGTCGATTCGTTGTCATCGTTCACGAATTGCTCCCCGGCCGCAGGCGATGCTCGTCAATCAGGCGGCTGGAACGGTTGCATGTCGATGGGAGTACAACGTGTGTTTCCCGGCTTCCGTTCTTGGTCCCGCGGTTCGATAGTAATGCCTTCCCGGATATATTGTCACCCAGTTTCTCGTCTCCCGTAGTGCCGGCACATCGGCCCCCGTCCCACTGAAAACGATGCATTCAAAGCGGAATTGAAAAAGTTCATCGACGAGCGAGGCCGGCCGGCAGCGGATTATTGCCCGTCGTGCCACGCGCCCCTGGGCTTCGCCAAGAACCCCCGGGGGCGGTTGGGCCGGGTTTGTCCCCGATCGGCTGCCAACGGACGTTGCAACGTTCGCCGTCGGGGTCGGCTGCGTCATATGCCGCCGCGCGACGGCCGAAACGGACTTCGCGCGAATCGGAAATGCCTCGCTGACGATCCGGCCGATGTCGCGGAAGAAAGCGCGTTATCTCGACGAAGACGTGAAGAACGGCGAGCCGCGCAACAAGCGCTCGAGCGCGCCCGGATCGGACGGCGCGTGCGACCGCCGCAACAGGCAGGACGGCGACGTCAACATTATTGGTCATACCAAGCCGGTTTCACCAGCCCGACGTAATCGGCCAGGGCCGCTTTCCGGCGGCTGGCGCGCGACGGGAGCACGCGATCGAGCGCGTAATCCAGGCCGGCTCGCGCGCTGACCAAGAGCCACCACAGATACATCCGGCGGCGATACGCGTGGCGGGTAAAAAGGCCGCGCAGCACGCGCCCGACGCTCATCCAGCGCCGGTTCATGTCCCAGATTTTGCGTTCGAGTTCGTCGCGCGTCATCGTCGCGGTGCCCATGACCGGCGTCATCCAGTCATACCGCGCAAAATTACGGATCTCCAGCCAGCCGCGTTCGTTCGCTTCGTCCCACATCGACGTGCCGGGCACGGGCGTCAGCGGATGAAACGCCGGGTAATCGGGGGCGAGCCGCGCCGCGTACTCGGCGACGCGGTCGAGGTCGGCCGGCGTGTCGTCGCGCAGGCCGACGATGAACGTCGTTTGCAAAAACACCGCCGGAAATTCGCGGCGCACGCGGCGCACCGTGCGCCCGGCGAGGTCCGCGTCGATCCCGCGTTTGCGCAGCGCGGCCAGCTCGTCGGTGGCCGCGCGTTCCAGGCCGACGCAGATGTGGCGCAGGCCGCCGGCGACGAGCTTGGCGAACAGGCCGCTGTCCAGGTCACGGTCGAGATGGTCGGCCCGCATGAAGGCGAACCAGTTGATGTCGAGCCGGCGGCGCAGCAGTTCGTCGGCGAAGCGTTCGCTCCACGCGGCGTCGGCGTTCCACACGTCGTCGACGAACACCAGGCAGCGCTTGCCGTAGCGCTCGCGCAGTTGCGTCATTTCGTCGAGCACCGGCTCGACCGACCGCGTGCGCCAGTGCGGCAGGAGTTCCTCGTGCGGCGGCAGGCCCACGCGCCGCGCCATCTGCAGCCAGCACGCGCAAAAGCGGCAACCCGACGTGCAACCGCGGCCGTGGTGAATCGTCACGCCGCCCGGCGAGAACAAATACCGCGCCTGGCCGTACCGCTCCATCGGCAGCAGGTCGTAGGCCGGGCCGGGCAGGTCGTCGAGGTTTTCGACGAGCGCGCGCGGCGCGGTGAACACGATTTGGCCGTCGCGCCGAAACGCCAAGCCCGGCACTGCGGCGAGATCGCCGCCGCCGGCGAGCGCGGCGAGCAACTCGACGAGCGTCGCCTCGCCTTCGCCGCGGACGATGACGTCGATCGGGTAGCGCGCGAACGCGTCCGTCGCCGCATGCGTGAAATGCACGCCGCCGGCGACTGTCGCGATCTGCGGGTCGACCGTCTTGGCCAGCGCGAACACGCGGCCGCTCTCGTGGGCATAGAGCGTTTCGCTGTCGCCGGCGAGGACGACCTGCGGCCGAAAGTCGCGCAGCGCCTGCTCCAGGCTGCGCCAGCCCATTTTGAGCGGCAGGCAGTCGAGCAAACGGACCTCGTGGCCCGCGCCGCGCGCCGCCGCGCCGAGCCAAGCCAGCGCTTGCGGCAGCAGGAAATTGTCCTGTTCGTTCATGTACGGCCAGAGGTATTTCGGCGGGCGGACGAACAGGACGCGCATCT
>CAZHPN010000064.1:0-28668 GCA_964534375.1 uncultured bacterium
GCGCGTCGCTGCATTGCGCGCACGCCCAAAACACGTTCACGTCGTCGGGCTGGTTCGGAAAGTACTTGCTGTAGAGAATGAAGCCAAGAATCCAGGCGGAATCGACGACCGACATCGCGCCGCCGGTCCCGGACTTGTTGCCGGTCTTGGCTTCCATGAAGTCGTAAAACGTGCGGTCGCCCTTGATGGTGGGGAAGAACGAAACCCAGTTCGATTTTTCGATGTTCGAAAGAAACGCCGCCGGGTTGCCGAACTTGCGATCCTTGGCGGCGAGCTTCTCCCACAGCGTGAAGCAGCCGCGGTCGAGCGTGTCGCGGTTGATCGGCGCGACCGTGTTCGTGTCGCCCACGGTCGCGTTTTGCGTCAGCGAGCCGCTGGTGAAAAACACAAGATCGTTGCGGGTCAACTCGACGCGGTGATCGCCCTTCGCATTGCGCAGCGTGAGGCCCGTGACGACGGTCTCGCCCGCCTTGTCGACGAGGTCCATGTCGATGACCGTTGTGCCGGTCTGGAACCGGACGCCCAGCGATTGCAGCCACACGAGCATCGGTTTGATGATCGAGTCGTACTCGTTGTATTCGGTGTGCAGGATGCCTGCAAGGTGGGTGAGGCCGGGAGCATACATCATAAAGCGCGCCAGATACCGCTTTGCCTCGATGAGCGAATGGAAATCGCGAAACGCGAGCATCGTGCTCCAGCAGCACCAGAAGATCGACTTGGTGAACTCCGGGCTGAACCAGTCGGCGATGGTCAAGCCTTCGAGCTTTTCCTCCGGCGTCAGGAGCAGTTCCGCCAGGCGCTTATTGTCGTACAGCGACATGTAGGCGCCGGTGGAGTCATAAAGCCGCCCCTGCTTGTGCATCAGCCGAAAGTGGGAGTAGATCGGCTCCCGGACGTTCGCGTAATACGTTTCGTCGAGGATCGTCATGCCCGGCGTTTGGAGCGACGGCACTTTGCCGCAAATGTACCAGAGACACTCCATCCGCGCTTCGAGTTCGCGTTCGCCGCGGCAGGTGAAGCCGTGCTCCGCGTCGCCGGCCCCGTCCATCGCGCCGCCGAGGAGCGGCAGCGACTCGTAGATCGTCACGTTGCCGGCGGGCATATGCGCGTCGGTCACCAGGGAGATGGCCGCCGAAAGTCCGGCGATGCCGCCGCCAATGATGTGCGCGTGTTTCTTCTCGATGTCTGTCGGAGCCGGGGCGTTGATCCGGTCGTAATTTCTCATGGCATCTCCTTTGCCGCGCCTCAACGGCGTGGCTCTTTGGCTCGCGTGTGTAAAATATTGGACACATATGTTCATTTTGTCAAGCAGTAAATGACCTTGCGTGTTCTGTTTTGAACAGCTACATTCTTCAGATGACGATTGCGCAGAATCAACTGCACCAAGCGGCGTTGCGGCTCTTTGCGGAAAAAGGCGTGACGCAGGTAACCGTGAGCGATCTTGCCGAGGCGGCCGGCGTGGCGCGCGGCACGGTCTACAACAACTTCAAGAGCATTGAGTCGCTCTTTGAAGACGTGGCGACGCAACTGACCACCGAAATGAGTATGCGCATGGCCGCGATCCCGAACCAGTCAACCGATCCCGCGCGGCGGCTGGCTAACGGCATTCGCGTTTTCGTGCGCCGCGCCCACGAGGACCCGCCGTGGGGCCGCTTCCTCGTCCGTTTCGGTTCCACCACGCCGACTCTGCGCGGGCTTCTCGAAGGGGCGCCGACGAGTGACCTGAAGTCGGGCCTCGAACTCGGCCGGTTCCATTTGCGCGCCGACCAGCTCGCGACCGCTGTCGCCGTGATGTCCGGCAGCGTGCTCGCCGCCATCATGCTCGTGCTGGAAGGTCACCGAACCTGGCGCGATGCGGGAGCCGACACGGCCGAGCTGTTTCTACGGGCGCTCGGTATTCCCCCTGACGAGGCAAGGTCTCTCGCGACGAGCGAATTGCCTCGCCTGCCAGTGGGCGGCGACGACTGAACGATCGAGAAAAGCATCGTCGCCCAGCGGCCGGCCCGAACGGGCGTGCGAGCGGATCGCCTTGGTTTCGGCGCTCTCCGGCGCGTGGTCGAGAAAATCGCGCCAGTTCGGCATGAGGTCCAGCAGCGGCTGGACGCGCGCCAAAAGGTCATCGCGGCCGGCGAGGTGCGGGCTCGCGCTGCTCCAGCGGTACGTGCAACGCCGGTGCGCCTCGGCGATGCCGCGATGCAGGCTGTCGGCCTCGCCGGGAACGGCGATGCGGTGCACGTGGTTCGGCATCAACCACCGCTCTTGCGATTCGTGCCATGGTTCTTTGTGCGCGATTCACTGGCGCCATTCAATAGTCAAGTATTATGTCCCCGGAATTCCCCTTTTGTCCTCAGATATCCGGAGTAATTCACGACGCGCACGGCGAATGAATTTGCCGTATCGCGGGCCGGACTCAAGAAAAATCTATTCTCCGAACTCTTCGTGTTGCAACAGCCGATGCCCTTCCGTGATCATCAAGATCTCAAGTGTCGATTTCTTGACCCGGTAGGCGATCCGGTAGTTTTCCTCGACGAGTTCGCGAATGTCCGCACGCCCGAGTTCGGGCACAATACGCCCGCGATTGGGCAATCGACGCAGGGATTCGGCGCGGCGTTTGAGCTTGGCGGCGAATTGACGCGCGACGCGGGGATTATCGAGCGCGATGAAACGCGAAATTGCGATGAGATCGGCCAGAGCGCGCGGAGTCCAAAAAACTTTCATCGTGTCTTGGTTTTCTTGAGCGGGCCGAACTCCTTATCGAGTTCCCGGTCCACTTCATCGGAAGACAGGATCTCGCCGGCATCCGACTGACGCAGTCCTTCTTTCAAGCCGGCGATGAATCGCGCCCGGCCCTGGATTCGGTCATATTCCTCCGCCGGTATCACCACGCCGACCGGCGTTCCATTTTGCGTCACCAGGATTGGTCGTTTGTCTTCTTTCACGCGGCGAAAAAACCTGGATGCTTGTTTTTTGAATTCCCCGATCGGAATGACGTCTTCCGAAATCAATATTTCTTTCACGAGCGGCTCCTTATACGAAGCTGTTTTCCGCTCTGAATTTAGATCCATCGCGAACCAACGTCAAGTGGACAGTTGCTTCGATCACAGGAGTTCCTTGTGTTTTTCCCTCGGATATTGGCAACATTTCACTACGCGGACGGCGAACCGATACGCCTTATCGCAGGCCGGGCCGGCCGATCGCTGCCGAAGGTTCGCGCCTGAACCGTTCACTGTTCACCGTTAGCCGACCAGCGGCCTTTCGCTGACGGCGGTTCGCGCCGGCACTGTTCACTGTTCATTGTTCACTGTTAGCTGACCAGCCGGTCGAGCGTGCGGTACTGCACCGCCTCGGCGATATGGGCCGAACGCACGTGCGGCGCGCCGTCGAGATCGGCAATCGTCCGCGCGACCTTGAGCACGCGCATCAGGCCGCGCGCCGAAAGCCCCAGCTTGTCGTGCAACGTTTCCAGCAGACGATGGCCGTCGGCGTCGGGCTCGGCGAATTGCCACGTCAGGCGGCTGGTCATGTCGCCGTTGGTCTGCGCCGACGTGCCGGCGAGACGTTCCGCCGCCAGTCGCCGGGCCGCTTCGACGCGCGTGCGCACGACCTCGGAGTTTTCGCCGCCGCCGGCGCGCATTTCGCGGTACGGCACGGCCGGCACCTCGACGTGCAGGTCGATGCGGTCGAGCAGCGGGCCGCTGATGCGCTGGCGATAACGCACGACGGCCTGCGGCGAGCAGGTGCACTTGTGCGTGAGGTCGCCCAGGAAGCCGCAGGGGCAGGAATTCATCGCCGCGACGAGAATGAACCGCGCCGGAAAGCGCGCGGTGTACGCGGCGCGGCTGATGACGACCTCGCCGTCTTCCAGCGGCTGGCGCAGCATCTCGAGCGCGCGCCGTTTGAATTCCGGCAGTTCGTCGAGGAACAGCACGCCGTTGTGCGCCAGGCTGACCTGCCCCGGCCGCGGGGACGCGCCGCCGCCGATCAGCCCGACGTCGCTGGCGACGTGGTGCGGGTTGCAGAACGGCCGCTCGACCAGCAGGCCATGGCCGTTGAGCTTGCCCGCCACGCTGTACAGTTTGCTCGTCTCCATGATTTCCAGCGTATTCATCGGCGGCAGCAGCGTCGGCACGCGGCGGGCCAGCATCGTTTTGCCGGAGCCGGGGGGCCCGATGAGCAGGATGTTGTGCGCGCCGGCCGCCGCGATCTCCAGTGCGCGTTTGGCGTGCTGCTGGCCGCAGACATCGCCCAGGTCGACGTCTTCCCAATGGGCGAGCCGGCCGCGGATCGGCGTCGGCGGCGCGGGCTCGACCTTCGTTTCGCTGCGCAGCCAGGCGACGACCTCCGACAAATGATTGAAGCCGCGCGCCTCCAGGCCGTTGACCGCGGCCGCCTCCGCCACGTTTTTTGTCGGCGTGAGCAACCCTTCGAAGCCCGCATCCTTCAGATGAGAGGCGACCACCAGCGCGCCGGTCACGGGCTTGATCGACCCGTCGAGCCCCAATTCGCCAATCATTCCGTGCGTTTTGGTGCGCAGCGTGGGCACCAACCCGTACGCCTGCATCAAGCCGATGGCGATCGGCAGGTCAAGCGCCGCGCTGTCTTTGCGCTTGTCGGCCGGGGCGAGATTGATGATCGTGCGCTTGCTTAGGCAGGAGTAGCCAGTGCTAGCCAGCGCCGAAAGCACCCGCTCTTCACTTTCGCGCACCACGCCGTCCGGCAAGCCGACGATTCGCAAGAAAGGCTGACCCCGGCCAGCGTGAACCTCGACGTTGACGGTGTACGCGTCCATCCCCAAAGTAGCGCTCGAAATAACTTGTCCCAACATGTGCACCTCCTGCCGTTCTATAGCGCAAGTTCTGTGCCATTTTTTCAAAAATGGACAAATCCTTTATTTTCAACATGTTATAAAAAGTGACGTTTTTTGTCAGAACTGTCCGTGTTCGATTTCCGAACACGCGTGTTCGATTTTCGAACACCATCGAACACTTGCGGACATTTTTTCGACTACGACATTCCTATTTCACTCGTTTTTGGATTGTTTTTTCATAAAACTTGGCGCCTCGATCAGATCCCGTCAAAAATCACGGCGCCGGCGAGCGGTCGGGGGCTGGGTCGCGGGCACGTTGGCGCAGCAACAAGTAGGACAAAACGCCCTGCTGTTTGATCCCCGTCGGGAATAAATCGGCCGCGGCGCCCTCGCCGAAATAGATGTCGACCCGCCCCGGGCCTTTGATCGCCGCGCCCGTGTCGGCGTCGGCGGCCAGGTATTGCACGCGACGCGTTTCGGTCTGGCCGTCGGCGCGGCGGCTCGGCTCGGTAAACTCGATCAGCGCGATCAGGCCGGCGCTGTAATAATGCTTGTCGGTCGCGATCGAGCGTTTCGTCGTCAGCGGCAGGCGCGCCATGCCGCTCGGCGGCTCGTCGGCGACGCGGAAAAAGATATAGCGCGGGTTCGCGCGAAAATAGCCGGCCGCGTCCTGCGGATGACGCCGCAGGTACTCGCGCAACCCCAGATACCCGCCGGGCCGGGCCGACTCGGGCACTTGCCGCAAGATATCGGGCTCGACGGACACGTACTCGTAGCCGTTGTTGCCGTCGAAGAGCAGCGTGCGGCGCCGACCGTCGGGGTAGCTGACCAACGCGCCGCCCTGAATCTGCGCGTAATAAAATTCGACCGGGTCGTCCGTCCAGGCGACGGCCAACGCGTCGGCGTCGTACGCGCCGTCCATGATTTGCGCGCGGGTCGGCGCCGGCTGGCCGCCGGAGCGGCGGACGCGGCCGTTTTTCTCGACCAGATCGCGCGGTCGGCCGAGAATCGGCGTCTGGAACGTCGCGGTCCGCCGGTCGCTGACGCGCAGCAGCGGCGTATGATACGCGGTGAACAGCGCGTCGCGGGCGACGGTGACGATCTCGAAGCGGCGCGCGAGTTCGCGGCCGAATTCCGGCTTGCCGTGCATTGCAAGGACGAGCCGGCGCAGTTCGCGGACCGTGGCGATGACGCGCGCCTTCGGGATCTGCCGCGCGCCGAGCTTTAATGATGCGGCGCCGATACCCTCGAGGTAGCGCTCCTGGCGGTCGAGCGCCAGCAGCAGCGACCGGGCGTCGCCGTCGTCGCGCGGCTCGCCGGCGGTTTGCGCCGCGGCGGCGGCCGCGAAAGACAGCACGACGGACAGCGTAAGCGTAACTAATGCTTTCACGCGGGGATAATAGCGTAGATTGGGAAAGAACGGGATTCGGGATTCGGGATTCGGGACTGGGGAGTGGGGATTGGGGATCGGGGCCGGAAATCCGCAATCCGCAATCGGCAATCCTCCTTCCGCCGTCTTTCGCCAACCGGCGGACGTGATATAGTCGGCCGGCACGGAGGAAGCGCGCATGTCATTACGGATCGGGCCGGGCGAGTTGCTGGTCATCGCCATCTTGTTTTTGCTGTTCTTCGGGCCGGAGCGCTTCGGCCAGGCGGCGCGGCGCGCGGGCGAGGCCTTTCGCACGTACCGCAAGGCGCGGGAGACGATCAACCAGGTGAAGAACCCGGCCAACTGGGTGAAAGTGATCGACGTTCAGCCCGACAAGACCGAGCCGAAAAAGCCGTCCGCGGACAAGCCAGCCTAAGGCCTCGCTGTTGAAATCCGCCGCGCCTCACGCCCCGCCGCCTAAGAAAAAACGCGGGAGAAAGCTGAAAAGGGCGCTGCTCGTCGTCGTCGTGCTGTACGCCGCGGCGTGGGCGTTCACCGTCTGGCTGCGCGGCGGTTTCGAGCGCCTCGGCCCGCCGATTCCGCGCGAATACACGGTCGCGCGGCAAGAGGGCTTCGACTATCTCGACGGCGGCGAGCCGCCGGACGACGTGCGCAAGCTGGATTTGCTGCTGCCGATCGGCCGGGCCGACGCGCCGGTCGTCGCCGTGCTGCACGGCGGCGCGTGGTCCGTGGGCTCGCGGCGCGATCCGCCGCCCCAGGGGCTCGCGCAGTGGCTGGCCGAGCGTGGCGCGATCGGCGCGCCGGTCGGCTACCGGCTGGTTCCCTCGGTGAAGGTCGAGGAGCAACCGGTGGACGTCGCCCGCGCGGTTTCCTGGCTGTATCGTCACGTTTCCGAATTCGGCGGCGACCCGCGGCGCATCTTCCTGCTCGGCCACAGCGCCGGCGCGCAGTTGGTTTCGCTGATCGCCTGCAACCGCCGCTACCTCGATGCGCTGAGCGTGCCCGGCCATGTCCCGGCCGGCGTCATCACGCTGGGCGGGCCGTTCGATCTGCGCGAGGGCCCCAAGGTCGCGCACCGGTTCGTCCGCCACATGACGTGGAAAGCGTTCGGCCCCGATCAAGACTTTCGCTGGACGATGTCGCCGCAGGCCTATGTGCGCCCCGGCCTGCCGCCGTTTCTGATCATCCGCGGCTACGGCGACCGCATCGTGACCGAACTGCAAACGACCGAGATGGCCGAAGCGATTCGCGCGACCGGCGGCGCCGTCGAAACCTTGACCGTCGACGGCCGGGAGCACGCCTCGGTGTTCGACCTCGCCCCCCGGCCCGGCGATCAGGCCGGGGCCGCAATTTTGGAATTCGTCAACCAGCATTGATCTCGCGGGCGATGCGGCCCCGGGAAAAGCTGAAAAAACTTGAGCGAGGCCGAGTGAACAATGCGCCAGCCGTGATTTGCATCCCTGCCGCTTTTGGCTAAGATGCCCTTTGTCACACCTATCGCGGCTGGAGGAAAGATGGTCGGCAAGCCGTTCGTCCCCTACGTTCCCGCCGAACAATCGGTCGCTGAATTCACGGTCAAAGCCGTCGGCCTGGGCGTGATTTTGACCCTGGTGATGGCCGCGGCGAACACGTACCTCGGCCTGTACGCGGGCATGACGGTGTCGGCGTCGATCCCCGCCGCGGTGATTTCGATGGGCATTCTGCGCGGCATCTTGCGGCGCGGGACGATTCTCGAAAACAACATCGTGCAGACCATCGCCTCGGCCGGCCAGAGCGTGGCCGCCGGCGTCATTTTCACCATCCCGGCGATGGTGATCACCGGCGTCTGGCAGGATTTCCATTATTGGGAAACGACGCTGATCGCGTTGCTCGGCGGCGTGCTCGGCGTGCTGTTTATGATTCCGCTGCGGCGGGCGCTGATCGTGGAAGAAAAAGAACTCAAGTACCCCGAGGGCGTGGCCTGCGCCGAGGTGCTCGAAGTCGGCGAAAAGGGCGGCAGCGGCGTGTTCTACGTGATGCTCGGCATCGCGATCAGCGCGGTGTTCAAGTTCCTCGCGGAGGGCGTGAAGGTCTTCAAGGGGACGGTCGAGGGCGCGACGCGCCTCGGCTCGTCGGCGGCGTATTTCGGCGCCGACATCTCGCCGGCGCTGGCGGCGGTGGGCTACATTATCGGCTTCAACGTCTCGCTGCTGATTTTCATCGGCGGCGCGTTGGCGTGGGTGATCTTGATTCCGCTCAGCTATCTGCAAAGCGGCTTCCCGGCCGGCGGCGATTCCGTGCTCGACGTGATGATGGAAACGTGGAAGACGCAGGCGCGCTACGTCGGCGTCGGCTCGATGATCGTCGCCGGCATCTGGTCGATCGTCGGCGCGCGCCGCGGCATCCTGAAGGGCATCGAGGGCGCGATCGCCGGCTACCGCGGCATTTCCAGCGGCGGCGCGGGCGCGCAGCCGCGGACCGAGCGCGACCTCGGCATGGGCGCGATTCTGCCGCTGCTGCTCGGCGTCGCGGCGGCCATCTTCGCGTTGTACATGTACCTGACCGGCAGCGTGGGCGTGGGCGTCGTCGCCGGCGTGGCGATGATCATCGCGGCGTTCTTCTTCGTCGCGGTGTCCAGCTATATTTGCGGGCTGATCGGCAGCTCGAACAACCCCGTGTCGGGCATGACCATCAGCACGCTGCTCTTCGCGGCGGCGATGCTGCTGCTGTTCGGCATGACCGGCGCCAAGGGCATTCTCGCGGCGCTCGGCGTCGCGGGCGTCGTCTGCTGCGCGGCGTGCACCGCCGGCGACGTCAGCCAGGATCTCAAGACCGGCTACCTCGTGGGCGCCACGCCGAAATATCAGCAAATCGGCATGATGATCGGCGCGGCCGTGCCGGCGTTCATCATCGCCCCGATTCTCACGGTGCTGCACGCGAGCTACGGCATCGGCGTCGCGGTCAAGCCGGGCGTGAATTTCCTCAAGGCCCCGCAGGCCAACCTCTTCGCGAGCATCGCCAAAGCGATGTTCGGGCAGGGCCAGACGCTGCCGTGGAACATGGTGATCATCGGCATCGGCGTGGGCGTGGCGCTGATCGTCGTCGACGAAATCCTGCGGCGCAAAGGCAGCACGTTCCGCATGTACGTCATGCCCGTCGCGGTCGGCATCTACCTGCCGTGGTCGCTGTCCGTGCCGATCCTGCTCGGCGGCGTCGCGGCGGCGGTCGTGGCCAAAATGGTCGGCAAGGAGCGCGAAAAGGAAGCCGAGCAACGCGGCGTCCTGTTCGGCTCGGGCCTGATCGCCGGCGAATCGCTGATGGGCATCGTCATCGCCGTGCTGATCTTCTCGCACATCGAGTTGCCCGCCGCACCGCTTTCCGACGCCGTGCAGACGGCGCTTTCGATCGTCGCGCTGCTCGGGCTGATCGGCGCGATGATGTGGCTGGTCGTGCGGAAGATCAAGCAAGACTGACCCGATGTCCGCCGGCCGCGGCCGTTGCAGCGCTGATCGAAATGGCTTTTTTTGACAGGATCACCAGAGCCCGCCCCCGCGAAGGCGGGTGATCAACGGGATCAGTTGTCGCGTCAGATGATCGCTGTTCGTTGTCCACTGTTCACGGTTCGCTGTTCCCTGTTCCCTGTTCGCTGGCCGGTTCGCCCGGCGCGTCGCGCCGATAAATGATCAGGCGGTCGGTTTGATAAATCGGATGGTACGGCAGGCCGCAGACGATGTCTTCTTCGCTTTCCCAACCTTGTTGTTCCAAATTGATCGGGCACAGTTTTCGGTCGTAGATCACGTAGTCGATGTAATTCGCGAACTCGGGCAGGTGCCGAATGCTGTAAACATACCGTCGATTCAGCAGATGGTTCATGATGCAGTCGTTGGCGGCCACGCCGGCGTCGGGCGGGATCAGGCGCGGCAGCAGCGTTTGCAGCAACGCGACGTCCGGATCGGCCGGCGCGGCGTGCGCCCGCAGGTAATTGGCTTCGGGCTTGCCGTAGAAAAAGACGGTCGCCGCCAGGATGGCGAGGGCCAGACGGCGTTGCGCGGCGGCGCGGTCAACACGGAGCCGTTTCGCCAGAAACTCCTCGGCGCGCGGCAGGGCGCAGATCGCGCCGTAATAGAGAAAAGGGATAATTTCGGAAACGTAGTGATGGACATAGGACATTTTCTGATTGCCGGCGGGCAGAACGAGTTCGGCGAAAAGAAACAGGATCGGCGCGGCGGCCGGCGGATAGACGAGCGGCAGAAACAGCGCCGGCGCCAGCACGCGCCAACTGAAATCGGCGACGTGCACGTTGAAGATGCCGCCCCAAAAAGCCCGCGGCCGCAATAGCGGCGAGAGCAGGATTTGCCACGTCGTCGGCCCCAAATGGCTGTACAGGCTGGCGTAGGTGTATTTGTAGTGCAGCAGGTGCGGCAGCGCTTTGAACTCCAACACCGCGACGGCGGCGGCGAACGCGGCCAAGGTCCAACCCCATTTTCTGTTGCGCGAATCGCAGACGGCGAGCGCGACGCCGAACGCGGCGAGAGTGAGGGGGACGGTTTCCTTGCACGTCATGGCGAGCAACGCAAAGCCGAAGAACGGCCAAAAGCGGCCGCGTTCGAGATAGAGCAGTGCGGCGAAAAGCAGCGGAATGACGAAGGCCAGCGCGTGGTAGTCGAAATTCATGATGCCGTGCAACGGCACGTACGCGAGATACGACAACGGCACGACCCAGCGGTAACCGGCGTAATCGGTCTTGGCCATCGCGAGTTTCAGGAGGATCAGCGCCGCGAACGGCAAGACGACATTCTGCGCGACGACCAGCGCCAGCGGGCTGCGAAAGAGCGCGACCAGCGGCAGAAACACGAAATAAAACGGCTCGACGTGATCGTGAAAGAGGTTGATGTTGGCCTTGATCGAACTGAAGTAAAACTTTCCGTGCAGTGTGTTCCACAGGCTTTGGTACGGAATCCCGATGTCCGAAATGTCGGCGTACCAGTTGAGGTAACGCTGCGCGCCGATGGCCGTCCAGAGCGCTGCGTAAACGAGCGCGAAACAGCCGACGAGCAACGCCGGCCGGCGCGCCGCGATCGCGGTCAATTTGTCGAAGCACGCGAGGAACAGGCGATTCCCGAGGCTCGATAGCACGAGGTCTTTGCCGCCCAGCAGCCGCGCCGCGACGAACAGCGCGAGGGAAACCGGAAAGACGTCTGCTAATATTCCGAAGCGGCGGCCGAAAATCGTCAACCAGCCGCAGACGAAAATCGCTGCCGCGAAGAGCAGCGACAAATCGCCGCACGCGAGTAAAATCCGCGCGGCGAAGGTGCGCGCCGCGCTGTATTTTTGTTGCGGTAAAACCAAAGCGACTTTCTCCGTGGCGAAAACGTAGCACGAATTCGGCCGCGCCCGCCACAGCGTACGCCCGACCGACCGGCGGAGGGCGAGTCGGCCGTCAACTGTTCACTGTTCACTGCTCACTGTTCACTGCTCCGGCCTTGCGCCCGGTCTCGCGATGTGAAAGTATACTGACCGGTCAGTCTAGTTTCGGAGGGCGCGTGCGCACGCTTTCAGAAATTCTCGGGTTCGTGGTCTTCGCGATGTACGGCGCTTCGAGCGCCGCGTATTTGCGTCATTTCTTTCAGCCGGACGCGGCCGTCGGCGCGTACAAGCGCACGCTGTTCCGCGCGACGCTGGCGCTCCACGCGGCATACCTCGCGGTCGGCTGGGCGGCAGCCGGCCACATGCCGCTCTACAACCGTTTCGCCATCCTTGCGGTCGTGGTGTTCGCCTATTCCTTAATCTATCTCGTCGTCGAAACGCGCACCGGCCAGGCCGAAGTCGGCGGGTTTATTCTCGCGCTGGCGACAATCTTCTTCGGCGTTTCGCTGTTCTCGTTCGGGCAGCCGGTCGAACTCGACGCCCGCTTCCAGGGTCCGATGTTCGCCTTTCACATCTCGACGGTGATCCTGGCGTACTCGGCGCTGTTCCTTGGCTTTTTATTCGCCGGCCTTTATCTGCTGCTCTACTACGAAATCAAGGAACATCGCCTCGGGCGAATTTACCAGCGCCTGCCGCCTCTCGAATTGCTCGCGACGATGAGCAACCACGCCAACATTCTCGGCTTCGGTTTTTTGACCGTCGGCATTGTCGCCGGCAGCCTGTGGGCCAAACAAGTTTGGGACCTTTATTTCGGCCTCGACCCGAAATTGATCGCTACGGCCGCCGTGTGGCTGATCTACGGCGCGGGCGTTTTGGCGGCGCGCCTGCCGGGCTGGTCGCGCAAACGCAGCGCCTATGTGTCGGTTCTCGGCTTCTTTACCCTCGTCTTTTCGTTCGTGCTGCTGCACTCCGTGGTCGTTTCGCAGCACAACTTCTGAGGAACGCGATGCCCCGCACGTATCCAGTGAATCTTCTGCTTGACGGCCGCAAGTGCGTGGTCGTCGGCGGCGGCGCAGTCGCGGCGCGCAAGGCCCGGTCGCTGTGCGACGCCGGCGGCCGCGTACTCGTCGTCGCGCCGGAGATCGACGACGACCTCGCCGCCATGGAGCGCGACGGGAGGCTGGCGATCGAACGCCGACCCTTCGCCGCGGCCGACCTAGCCGGGGCGTTCGTCGCCGTCGCCGCCACTGACGATCCGGCCGTCAACCGCGCCGCCTTTGCCGCGGCCCGCGCGGCCGGCGTGCTCGTCAACGTCGTCGATCGGCCCGAGATGTGCGACTTCTTCGTGCCGGCGTCGATTGCGCGCGGCGAACTCCAAATTGCGATATCGACCGGCGGGACCGGCCCCGGCGCCGCGAAGATGATCCGCCGCGATTTGGAGTCGCGCCTGAGCGACGATTACGCGGCGCTGGTCGAGATCGTCGCTGCATGCCGCGACGCGCTGTTTGTCAAGTTCCCCAAGAATCCGGCGCGCCGCCACGCGGCCATGCAGCGCGTCCTGGCGCTCGATTTGCTCGCGCTGATCCGGGCCGGCCGCGGGGCCGAGGCGCGGGCGGAGGCGCTGGCATGCATCTAGCCTTGATCGGCGCGAATTATCGCAGCTCGTCGCTGAACATCCGCGAGTGCATGGCGATCGCGCCCGAGAAATTGGCCGGCGCCCTGGAGCGGCTGCGCCGGATCGACGGCGTCGAAGAGTGCCTGCTGCTTTCGACCTGCAATCGCACCGAGGCGGTCGTTTTTTTCGCGACAGGCGAGCTTGAGCCGGACCGCATCATTGCGTATTTGGCTCAGGAAAGCGGCCTCGACGAAGCGACGCTGCGCCCGGCCCTCTACGGGCACGTCAACGAGGCCGCGGTCGCACATTTGTTCGAGGTCGCGAGCGGCCTCGATTCGATGGTGCTTGGCGAAACGCAGATTCTCGGCCAGGTGAAAACCGCGTACTCCGCGGCGGTGGCGGCCGGCGCGACCGGGCCGCGGCTGAATCGGCTGATGCACATTGCGTTTCGCGTCGCCAAGCGCATTCGCACGGAGACCGACATCGGCAAGGGCACGCTGTCGGTGAGCCAGGCGGCCTGCGATTTGGCGGCGAAGATTTTTTCCGATTTGCGCGCGCGCGCGGTGCTGCTGATCGGCGCCGGCGAGGTCGCGGAACTCGCCGCCCAGATTTTGCGCGAGCGCGGCGTGGCGCGGCTGACGATCGCCAACCGCACGCGCGAACGGGCCGAGGCGCTGGCGGCGCAACTCGGCGGCGCCTCGATCGCGCCGTTCGAAAAGCTGCTCGACGCCGTGGCGCAGGCGGACATCGTCATCGCGAGCGTCGGCGCGCCGGAACCGATTTTGCGCACGGCCGACCTGCGGCCGCTGGTCGCGCGGCGGCGCAGCCCGCTGTTCATGATCGACCTCGCCGTGCCGCGCAACATCGAGCCCAGCGCGAACGATCTCGAAGGCGTGTTCGTTTACGACATCGACGAATTGGGCCGGCAGGTCGAGGCCAACCAGGCGCGGCGCGAGGCCGAGCGCGCCCGGTGCCGTGCAATGATCGAGGCGGGGACCGCGGCGTTTCGTGAGTGGTCGGCGCACTTCAAGGTTTCGCCGACGATCAAGGAATTGCAGCAGCAACTGGAGGGCCTGCGGGCCGCGGAGATCGAGCGGCTGCGCGACAACCTTGAGCCCGCGCAATACGTGCTGGTCGAGGACGCGACGCGCCGCTTGATGACGAAAATTCTGGCGCACCCGATTCTGCACGTGAAAGACGCGGCGAAAAGCGAGGACGCGGGCAAGGTCATCGCGTTCATTCGCGACATCCTCGGCCTGCACGGGGACGAACGATGAGCGGCGCGATTCGCCTCGGCACGCGCGGCAGCAAACTCGCCCTGTGGCAAACGAATTTCGTCGCCGCAGAACTGCGCAAACGCCATCCGGATTTGCAAGTCGAATTGCGCATCATTACGACCGCCGGCGACAAGCTCGCCGATCGCGCGCTGACGAAGATCGACGACCAGGGCCTGTTCACCAAGGAAATCGAAAAGGCGCTGCTGGCGGGCGAGATCGACGCCGCAGTGCACAGCTTAAAGGATTTGCCGACGATTATCCCCGCGGGCCTGCGCCTCGGCGCGGTGCTTCCGCGCAACGATCCGCGTGATGCTCTCGTGGCGCGCGCGGCCGGCTCGCTGAAGGAATTGCCTGATGGGGCGCGTGTCGGCACAGGCAGCCCGCGGCGCGCGGCGCAACTGTTGGCGCTGCGGCCCGATCTGCAATGCGTCGGCATCCGCGGCAACGTCGACACGCGGCTGCGCAAGCTCGACGAAAGCCGCGATTACGACGCGATCGTCATGGCCGCCGCGGGGCTCGCACGCCTTGGTTTGAGCGGCCGCGTCGCCGAATTTTTCCCCAGCGCGCAGATGCTGCCCGCGCCGGGGCAGGGCGCGATGGCGGCCGAGTGCCGCGACGGCGACGACGCCACGCTCGCGCTCGTCGCGCCGCTCAACGACGCCGACACGGAAATTGCCGTGCGCGCCGAACGGGAATTCTTGCGCGTTCTCGAAGGCGGCTGCCGCGTGCCGATCGGCGCTTTCGGCGAAATCGACGGCGGCACGCTGCGCCTTGCGGGCGTCGTCGCGGCGCTCGACGGCCGGCGGTTGCTGCGGCAAAGCGGCGCCGGACCGAAGGCCGATCCGGAGCGCGTCGGCGCGGAACTCGCCGCGGCCGTGCGGCGCGCCGACGCGGACGGCCTGCTGGCGGAAATTTTCGCCCGCGCGCGCGAGGGTTTCGCATGACCGGCAAAGACGCCCGGCGCGAACAAATCCTCACGGCGGCGATCCGCCTCTTCGCCGAGCGCGAATATCACAATGTCCAAATGGACGAAATCGCGGTGAGCGCCGCGGTCGCCAAGGGCACGCTCTACAACCATTTTCACTCGAAGGACGCGCTGTACTTCGAGGCGATCCGCTCGCGCCTCGACCGGCTGATCGGCCTGTTGCAGCAGGCGTATCCGGGCCGCCGCGAGCCGTGGCGCAACCTGCGCAGCTTCCTGCTGCACTGGCAGGCGTTCATGGTGCGCGAGGCGCAATTTTTCTGCCTGTGGCGCGAGGCGCTGTGCCGCAATCACCGCCCCGAAATCGTGGAAATGCACGAACGGCTGCGGGCGATCTTGCGCGAGATTCTCGAACAGGGCGTCAAGGCGCGGGCCTTTCGCCGCGTCGATCCGGACGACACGGCGACGATGATTCTCGGCCTGCTCGATCATCGCGCGGCGGCGCTGATCAAGGCGGGCCGGTCGGGCCGCGACCCGGCGCCGATTCTCGATTTGCTCCGCCGCGGGCTGGAGGTCGCGAAATGACGCCGACGGGAAGCGTGTGGCTGGTGGGCGCGGGGCCGGGCGATCCGGGCCTGTTCACGTTGCGCGGCCGCGAGTTGCTCGGGCGGGCCGCGGCGGTCGTGTTCGATCACCTGGCGAACCCGTCGCTGCTGGATTTCGCCGCGCCGGGCGCCGAACTGATTTACGTCGGCAAGCAGGCCGGGCGGCATTCGCTCAAGCAAGACGAAATCAACGAACTGCTGGTGCGCCTCGCGGGCGAGGGCAAAAACGTTTGCCGCCTGAAGGGCGGCGATCCGTTCATCTTCGGGCGCGGCGGCGAGGAAGCGCTGGCGCTCGCCGAGCACGGCGTGCCGTTCGAAATCGTGCCGGGCATCAGCGCCGCGAGCGCCGTGCCGGCCTACGCGGGCGTGCCGGTCACGCATCGCGGCTTCGCGGCCTGCTTCGGCGCGGTCACCGGCCACGAGGACCCGACCAAGGAAACGTCCGACCTCGATTGGCCCTCGCTCGCCGCGTGGCAGGGCACGCTCGTGTTTTTCATGGGCGTGAAAAATCTCGCGGAAAATCTGGGGCAATTGATCGCGCACGGCCTCGCGCCGGACACCCCGGCGGCGCTCATCCGCAACGGCACGCTGCCGAGCCAGCGCACCATCGTCGGCGCGGCGAGCGATCTGGCGGCGAAGGCCGCGGCGGCCGGTTTCGCGCCGCCCGCGCTGCTCGTCGTGGGCAAGGTTGTGGCCCTGCGCGACCGCATCAACTGGTTCGAAACGCGGCCGCTCTTCGGCCGCAAGGTGGTCGTGACTCGCGCGCGCCAGCAGGCGAGCGAGATGTCGGCGCGGCTCGCCGCGCTGGGCGCGGACGTGATCGAAATGCCGGCCATCCGCATTGCGCCGCCGGCGGACGCGGCGCCGCTCGACGCCGCCGCGGCGCGGCTGGCGAGCTACGACTGGGTCGTGCTGACCAGCGTCAACGGCGTCGATGCGCTGTTCGCGGCGATGGGGCGCGCGGGCAAAGACGCGCGGTCGTTCGGCGCGGCGCGCGTGTGCGCGATTGGGCCAGCGACCGCCGAGCGGCTGGCGCTGCATGGCATTTGCGCGGACCTCGTGCCCGAAAAATTCGTCGCCGAAGAACTGCTCGCGGAATTGCTGCGCCGCAACGAAGCGGCGGGCAAAAAGTTCCTGCTGGCCCGCGCCGATATCGCCCGGCCGATGCTGCGCGACGAACTGCAAAAGGCCGGCGCAACGGTTGAGGAAGTCGAGGCGTACCGCACCCTCGCCGAAGCGCCCGACCCGGCGCGGCGCGACGACGCGGCCGGCGCCGAAATTGTGACATTCGCCAGTTCCGGCGCCGTTCGCAATTTCGCCGCGGCCCTGGGGCCCGAGCGCCTGGCGCGGCTGCGCGAACGCGCGCGCCTCGTCTCGATCGGCCCCGTCACCTCGCAAACGATGAACGAACTCGGCCTGCCGGTCGCCGCCGAAGCGGCGCGGAGCACGATCCCCGCGTTGGTCGACGCGGTCGTCAACACAGCCAAGGAAATGCAACGATGATCGGCATCAGCAAACTTTATTGCGGAACGGTGGAGCCCTCGGACGCGCTGCGCTACGGCCGGCGCGCGAAGGATTTGCCGTCGCACCTGCTGCAATTTTCGGCGGACAAAAAACCCGTCGTCGTCTGGAATTGCACGCGCCGCTGCAACCTGCGCTGCGTGCACTGCTATAGCCAAAGCGAAGACCGCGACTACGAGGACGAACTGACCACGGCCGAGGCGCGTACGATGATCGACGACCTCGCCGCGTTCGGCGCGCCGGTGCTGCTTTTTTCCGGCGGCGAGCCAACGGTGCGCAAGGATTTGCTCGAACTCGTGCGCTACGCGGTGGGCAAAGGACTGCGCGCGGTCATCTCGACGAACGGCACGCTGATCGACGATGCAAAGGCCGCGGCGTTTGCGGAAATCGGGTTGTCCTATGTCGGCATCAGCCTCGACGGCCTGCGCGAAGTGCACGACAAATTCCGCGGCATGCCGGGCGCGTACGATCGCGCACTGCGGGGCCTCAACGCCTCGCGCAACGCCGGGTTGAAAGTCGGGCTGCGCTTCACGATCAACCGCCGCAACGTCGGCGAGATTCCGGCGATCTTCGATCTGGTCGAGCAGGAAAAAGTGCCGCGCATCTGCTTCTATCATTTAGTGTACAGCGGCCGCGGCAGCGCGCTGATCGAGGAAGATTTGGATCACGCGGGCGCGCGCGAGGTGGTCAACCTGATCATCGACCGCACGCAGCGCCTGCACAACCAGGGCAATCCGGTGGAAGTGCTGACCGTCGACAACCATGCCGACGGCGTTTTCCTTTATCAGCGCCTGCAACGCGAGAATCCGGTGCGGGCCGCGCAGGTGCTGGAACTGCTGCAATTCAACGAGGGCAACAGCAGCGGCGCGGGCATCGGCTGCGTTTCGTGGAACGGCGACGTGCACCCCGATCAGTTCTGGCGGCAGCGGGTGCTCGGCAATGTGCGGCGGCAGCCGTTCTCGCGCATCTGGACCGATCCCGACAACGAATTTCTCATGAAACTCAAGCAAAAAGGCCGCTTCGTGACGGGCCGCTGCGGCAAGTGCCGCTGGCTCGCGATCTGCGGCGGCAACTTTCGCGCGCGCGCCGAGGCGGCGACCGGCGACATCTGGGCGCCCGACCCGGCGTGCTATCTGACCGACGCGGAAATCGGCCTGGAAGAAAAAGATGGATGATCTCGACGCCCGCTTGCTGGCGATGATTCAGCGCGATTTTCCGCTGGAGCCGCGGCCGTTCGCCGTGCTCGCCGAGCGGCTGGGCGCCAGCGAACCCGAGATCATGGCGCGTCTCGCGGCCCTGCGCGAAGGCAAAATCATTCGCGGCATTCGGGCAATGTTCGAGGCACGGCAGCTCGGTTACGTGAGCGCGCTGGCGGCGGCGACGGTTGACCGCGAGCGGTTCGACGAAGTGGCGGCGAATATCAATATTCTGCCGGGCGTCACCCACAATTACGAACGCGACCACGAGTACAATTTGTGGTTCACGCTGATCGCCCGCGACGAGCCGACGTTGCGCGCGCAACTGGCGCGGATCGCGGCGTTGCCGGGCGTGCGCGATTTGCAGACATTGCCCGCCGAAAAAACCTATAAGTTGCGCGTGGAGTTTTCGGCATGAATGTGGACCAACGCGTCATCCGCGCCGTGCGGGCGTTGCAATGCGATCTGCCGCTGGTCGAGCGGCCGTTTGCAGCGCTCGCGGCCGAGCACGGTTTGACGGAAGACGAGCTGCTGGCGATTGCGCGGCGGCTGAAAGAAGAAAAGACGATTCGCCGTTACGGCGCGGCCGTCAGCCATCACCGGCTCGGCTACGCGGCGAACGGCATGTCGGTCTGGCGCGTTCCGGCCGAGCGGCTCGACGAGGTCGGGGCGGCGCTTGCCGCGCGCGCCGAGGTCAGCCACTGTTATGCGCGGCCGACGTTTCCGGGGTTTCCGTACAACTTGTACGCGATGATTCACAGCAAGGACCGCGCGGCGGTCGAGGCGGTCGCGGCGCAGGCCGCGGCGGCCACGGGCGTCGCCGAATATCACATTTTGTACTCGGTTCGCGAATTGAAAAAATCAAGCATGCGCTATTTTACGGAGGACGAAAATGCCGTTTCCGATCCATCGGCCTAGGCGATTGCGCCGCACCGACGCCGTGCGCCGCCTCGTGCGCGAGACTTCGCTGGCGCCCGACGATTTCATTCTGCCGCTGTTCGTGCGGCCCGGAAAAGACACGGCGGAGCCGGTCACGTCGATGCCCGGCGTGTGCCGCTTGTCGGTCGATCGCCTCGTCGCCAAGTGCCGCGACGCGGCGCACATGGGCCTCGGCGGCGTCATCCTGTTCGGCCTGCCCGAAACGAAAGACGCGAGGGGCACGAGCGGCTACGCGCCCGACGGCATCGTGCAGACGGCGATCCGCGCAATCAAAGATGCGACGCCGGACCTGGTCGTCGTCACCGACGTATGCCTCTGCGAATACACCGATCACGGCCACTGCGGCGTCATCAAAAACGGCGGGGTAGACAACGACGCGACGCTGCCGCTGCTCGCCGAAATGGCGCTGTCGCACGCGCGCGCCGGGGCCGACATGGTCGCGCCGTCGGACATGATGGACGGCCGCGTCGGGACGATCCGCGACGCGCTCGACGACGACGGCTTCGACGATTTGCCGATCATGGCCTACTCGGCGAAATACGCGTCGGGTTTCTACGGGCCGTTCCGCGAGGCCGCCGACTCGGCGCCGTCGTTCGGCGACCGCCGCTCGTATCAGATGGACCCGGCGAATGTCCGCGAGGCCCTGCACGAAATCGAACTGGACCTCGAAGAGGGCGCCGATATCGTGATGGTCAAGCCGGCGCTGGCGTATCTCGACGTGATCCGCGCCGCGCGCGAGGTCTTCGACGCGCCGCTGGCCGCGTACAACGTCAGCGGCGAATACGCGATGGTCAAAGCGGCCGGGTCGATGGGCTGGATCGACGAGCCGCGCGTGATGATGGAAATTCTCTTCGCCATCAAGCGCGCCGGGGCCGATATTATATTGACGTACTTCGCCGAAGCCGCCGCGGCGTTGCTGGCGCCGTGAAAGGACGCGCATGCGCGAACATCTGCCGCGCCTGATCGCCTGGGAAACGACCCGCTCGTGCCTGCTCAACTGCCGGCACTGCCGCGCCGCCGCGACGAGCGCGAAATATCCCAACGAACTGACGACCGAGCAGGGCCGCAAGCTGCTGGAGAGCATCCGCACGCTCGGCCAATCAATTGTGATATTGACCGGCGGCGAGCCGATGCTGCGCGAAGACATCTACGATCTGGCGCGCTACGGCTCCGATCTCGGCCTGCGGATGGTCATGGCGCCCTGCGGCGCGATGGTTACCGCCGAAGCCGCCAAGCGCCTGCTGGCCGCGGGCATTCAGCGGATCAGCCTGAGCCTCGACGGGCCCGACGCGCCGACACACGACGGCCTGCGCAACGTGCCCGGCTCGTTCGAACAGGCGCTGGCGGCGGCGCGCATCGCGCGGGAAGCGGGCCTGAAATTTCAGATCAATACAACGGTAAGCAAGCTCAATTTCGCGATGCTGCCGCAAATTCTCGCCCTCGCGGCCGAGCTTGGCGCCGAGGCGTTTCACCCGTTCTTGCTGGTGCCGACGGGTCGCGGCAAAGAGATGGCCGATCTCGAATTGCCGCCCGAGGAATACGAGCGCGCGCTGCACTGGATTTACGAGCAACGCGGCGTTGCGCCGTTGGTGTTCAAGCCGACCTGCGCGCCGCATTACTACCGCATTTTGCGGCAGCGCGAGCATGCGGCGGGCCGCGCCGTGCGGCCCGAAACGCACGGCCTCGATGCGATGACCAAAGGCTGCCTGGGCGGGCAGGGGTTCGCGTTCGTCAGCCACGTCGGCAAGGTGCAAATCTGCGGCTTTCTCGACGAAGAGGCGGGCGATTTGCAGACGAACGGCATGGATTTCGCGGCGATCTGGCGCGATTCGCCGCTGTTCGCGAAAATGCGCGACCAGGGCGCCTACAAAGGCCGTTGCGGCGTTTGCGAATATCACAATGTTTGCGGCGGCTGCCGCGCGCGGGCGTTTGCGATGACGGGAGACTTTATGGCCGAAGAACCTTTTTGCGTTTATCAGCCGCGTGAACGCGAGGGCGAGTAGTCAGTAGTCCGAAGCCAGAAGCCGCAAGCCAGAAGTCGGGGGAAAAGCAATTACGGGGGAAGTTTATGAATAATGAACGCAGCCACGAATTATTTGCCCGCGCCCAGCGGACCCTGGTCGGCGGCGTCAACTCGCCCGTGCGCGCATTTCGGTCGGTCGGCGGCAACCCGGTGTACATGACGGCCGGCGAGGGCGCGTGGATGACCGACGCGGACGGCAATCGCTATCTCGATTACGTCGGCTCGTGGGGCCCGCTGATCGTCGGCCATTCGCACCCGGCCGTGGTCGCGGCGCTGCACGAGGCGATCGCGCGCGGGACCAGCTTCGGCACGTGCAGCGCGCCCGAGGTCGAACTGGCGGAAAAGGTCAAAGAATTTTTCCCGTCGCTCGAAAAAATCCGCTTCGTCAACTCGGGCACCGAGGCGACGATGGGCGCGATCCGCCTGGCGCGCGGCGCGACCGGTTGCGACAAAATCGTCAAATTCGCGGGCTGCTATCACGGCCACGGCGACGCGTTTCTGGTGAAGGCCGGCAGCGGCGCGCTGACCTTCGGGGCGCCGGACAGCGCGGGCGTGCCGGCCAGCGTCGCGCAGGAAACGCTCACCGCGCGGTTCAACGATTTGCCGAATGTCGCCGAATTGTTCGACAACAACGCCGGCCGTATCGCCGCCGTGATCGTCGAGCCGGTCGTCGGCAACATGGGCGTTGTGCCGCCGGCGCCGGACTTTCTCGCGGGCCTGCGGCAATTGTGCGACGCGCACGGCGCGCTGCTGATTTTCGACGAAGTGATGACGGGCTTCCGCGTCGCGCGCGGCGGCGCGCAGGCGCTTTACGGCGTGCGGCCCGACCTGACGACGCTCGGCAAAATCATCGGCGGCGGCCTGCCCGTCGGCGCGTTCGGCGGGCTCGCGAAAATCATGGACCTGCTCAGCCCGCTCGGGCCCGTCTACCAGGCCGGCACGCTCTCGGGCAACCCGCTCGCAATGGCTGCCGGCCTGGCGACGCTCAAGCTGTTGACGCCTGATCTCTACGCGGCGCTCGAAGCGAAATCCGCGCGCCTCGCCGACGGTCTGGCCCGCGCCGCCGCGGCGGCCGGCGTCGCCGCGCAGGTCAATCGCGTCGGCTCGATGTTGACGCTGTTCTTCACCGACCGCGCGGTCACCGATCTCGAATCGGCCCAAACGACCGACACGAAACGCTTCGCGGCGTTTTTCCGGGAGATGCTCGACGCCGGCGTTTACCTGCCGCCGTCGAATTATGAGGCGTGGTTCGTCAGCGCCGCGCATTCGGATGACGATATCGAGGTGACGATTCGGGCGGCGGAAAGGGCGTTGCGCGGGGTTTATCAAGCCCAGTTGTAGGCTGCGCAGACTTCATTGCCGAAACTCTTGACTCCCGCGGCCGGTATGGTTTAGATATTTTCACCACGAGCGTATTGTGCGCTGGTTTTGCGGCATGGCAAGTGTGCGAAAAAACTACGGTTGTTGAGGGCGCGAAGGAACGGGCGGCGCGGCAATGAACCGGCGGGCCGTTTTCCGGGTCTTTGCAGTGAGTTTGGCGCGAGTTCGTTCAAACAAATCACGAGTCAAACGAATCGGGAGGAACGACGATGATTAATTATTTGCGAGGCCGAAAGTGGCGCGCTGTGTGCGCGGTTTTGACGGCCGTATTTTTGCTTACCTGGCTAGCCGCGGTCGCGACGGCGGACCAGCCGAAAAAGCGGCCGCCGAACGCGGCCGAGATTCAGCAGCAGCACGTGCAGCAACAACAGCAAATGCAGGTTCAGCATTTGCAGGCGCAACAACAGCTTCAGCGCCAGCACCAACAAGAACAGCACGACTTGCAATTAAAGCAATTGCAGGAGCGACAACAGTTGTCGCAAAGGCAGCTCAAACAGCGGGCGCAAAATCCGACGCCGCAGCAACTGCAGCAGCAGCACAACGAACAGGTGGATTTGCAAAACCAGCATCGCATGCAGCTGCAGGACCAGTCGCAAAGGCACTGGCAGCAGCAGCAGGATCAACAGCGCCAGCAGGACCGCCAACGGTGGGATCTGGAGCGCGACCATGTGCGCGACTGGCAGCACGAACGCGATTACGACCGCGATCGCTTCATTCACGAGGCGCACGAGCGGTGGGAATGGGCGCGCCTCGCCGAGGCGGGCGCGTTGCTCGTGGCTTTTTCGTTCCTGCAGCCGCAGCCGGGCGCGTGGTATGGCCCGGGCCTGGTTTGGGACCCGGTGTTCCACGTGTGGGAACTCGCGACGCCCGGCGCCATGTTCGGCATGAACGTGTTCGCGCCGCAGCCCGGCCCGTACAACCTCGTGGTGACGCACATGACATACGTCGGCGGGTGCCCCGGCGGCGGCTACTCGCCCGTGTCGATCACCGTTAACGGCGAGCCCGTCGTCACCAATTATGATGTCGCCGAGAATTTCGACGGCGTGCACACCTGGGTGACCGAGGATTTCCCCGTTTACCTGTGGCCCGGCGAAAATCACATCGAGTGGGTCGCCGGACCGCTGTGCTCGCCGTACTGGATTCAGAACGTGCAAATATACCGGTAGGCTGCGTCACGCGAAGCGCGTGACAGGACTGCGCGGCGGAGCCGCGGGGCTGGGAGGCTGAAAGGCTGGAAGGCCCGGAAGACTGAGGGGCTGAGAGGCCACGTCGTCTCTCAGCCCTTTTACTTATCCGCCGGTGTATGCCGCGTCTTGTTCGATCTTCGCCAGCGTCCAATCGAAGTCGCCGCCGGCCACATGCGAGCCGCAGAATTCACAGACGCCGCTCATTGAAACTTTCAGCGGCGCGCCGCAACTCGGACAACTGCGGGTAGCCGGTTCCCCGGCGGCGCCGGCGGCCTTGTCTTTGAAGCCGGACTTGCGAATGAAGGTCCAGTATTCGGTGAAGCGACGCGGCCGCTTCCGATCGCCTTCGAGCAATTTGCCCTTGTCGTCGATCGTGTAGTCGAGCATCGACGCCCAGATCCGCGCCGTGATCAGATCGAAATACGGATCGCGGGCCACGCGCACGATTTCGATCTTTTCGATCTGCACGTTTTCCAGCTTGTTGGCGCAGCCGTTGTCGAGATATCGCTGAATCCAGAACAGATGGGTCTGGAACAAGCGGTCGGTCTCGAAGGCGCGCGCCTCCTCCCACGACCGGTCGGACCACGCTTTTTGCAATGCGAGAAACGCTTCGGCGACGCGCGCCTGAAATTTATCCCAATTGAAATCGGGGTACGCCGCGGCAAATTTTTCGCGCTCGTTCGCCAGTTCCGGATCGAAAATCGTCGGCCGCCGCACGCCGGTTTCGGCGCCGCCGAGTTCGAGCCGGACCTCGAGCCGCGGCAGTTTCTCATGCTCGGTCAGATTCGCCAGCCGCCACGCGAACTCGCCCGGTTTGACGACGACGCCGCAATACGCGCACGCGCCGCTGGCGTCGATCTTGACCGGGCTGCCGCACGACGGGCAGTTGAGCGACCGCGTGAACTCCGGACCTTTCGATTTCACGCCCGCCTTCCGGCGGAAGGTCAGCGACGTGCGCGTCCACCAGGCGAGTCCGTCGCGGACGCCCGCCGGACGTTCGATATAATTGGTTTCCGCGCCGACCTCGATCTCCCAACTGTCGCCCGCTTGGCGCGCGTCGGCGATCTCGGACGAACCGACGATCACGCCCTCGACGACCCGCTCCGCCTGCCGCTCGGCGCGCAACGCGTCGAGCAAGTCCGCGGGCAAATACGGCTGCAGCGTCTCCGGATCGCCGCCGGCGCCGCGCGCTTCCTCGTAACGCGCGTAGATCATCTGCACGAAATCGAGGAAGAGAATATCGCTGAAATTCGGATCTTCGGCGCGCAAGCGCGCGAGCGCTGCGCGGACCCCGCCGCGGTCGGCCGCGGTCGGGTGAACAGGCGGCGTCCATTGCGGCAACGCGGCGGCGTCCGACCGGCCGCGCGCCACGAAGTAGTAAACGACGCCGGCGACGACCACCGCCAGAAGCGGCAGGCCGATCGCCGGGTACCGGAAACACAAATCGAGCAAATCGAGCACGAGGCGGATGACGAACATGATCGAGCCCGCGTCGCTGCCGCCGTCGCCGGAATGTCCGCCGCTCGCATGTCCGCCGCTGTAGGACTGGCCGCCGCCGACGCGCGCCCACGCGTCCGCCCCGACGAGCGCCGCGATTCCGACCGCCAGGACGATGAACGCCGATTTCCCCACGCCCGCGCCCAGTCGCATCTGTCGCAATCGCGTGCGCAACCATTCGCCGATTCGGTTCATTATCATATTTACCCGCCGCTGTAGGCTTCGTCCTGTTCGATCTTCGCGAGCGTCCAATCGAAGTCGCCGCCCGCGACGTGCGAGCCGCAAAATTCGCAGACCCCGCTCATTGAGATTTTCAACGGCGCGCCGCAACTCGGGCAGCCGCGCGTCGCCGGCTCGCCCGCGGCGTCGGCCGCCTTCGGTTTGAACCCCGACTTGCGAAGGAAGGTCCAGTATTCGGTGAAACGCCGCTGCGTGTGGCGGTCGCCGCCGAGCATCTTGCCTTGCGCATCCACGGTGTAGTCGATCATCGACGCGTACAAGCGAACGGTGATCATGTCGAAATACGGATCGCGCGCGACCCGGGCGACCTCCATTTTCTCAAGTTGAATGTTCTCGAGTTTGTTGACGGCGCCGTTGTCGAGGTAGCGCTGAATCCAGAACAAGTGCGTCTGGAACAGGCGGTCGGTCTCGAAGGCGCGTGCGGCCTCCCAATTCCGCTCGGTCCAGGCTTTCTGGATTGCGAAGAACGACTCCCAAACCCGCGCCTGGAACTTGTCCCACGAGAAATCGGGATACGCCGCGACGAACGCCTCGCGCTCCGTCGCGAGATCCGGGTCGAACACGGTCGGCAAATCCGTGCCGGCCTCGGCGCCGCCCACGTCGAGTTCGATGTTTACCCGCGGCGACTTGTCCAGTTCCTCGAGGCTCGCCAGCTTCCAGGCGAATTCGCCGGGTTTGACGACCTTGCCGCAGTAGGCGCACGCGCCGCTGGCGTCGATTTTCACCGGGCTGCCGCACGACGGACAATTGAGCGAGCGCGTGAACTCGGGCCCGCGCGAATGAACGCTTTTCTTCCGCGCGAACGTCATCGTCGTGCGCGTCCACCACGGCTCGCCGTCTTTTGCACCCGCCGGCCGCTCGGTGTAATTCGTCTCCAGCGCCGCGTCGATTTCCCAATCGTCCGCGTTCTGGCGCACGTCCGCGATTTCGGATGTCCCGACGATCACGCCCTCGACCACGTGCTCAGCCTGCCGCCCGGCGCGTAGCGCGTCCAGCAATTCTTCGGGCAAGTACGGCTGGAGCGCGTCGGGGTCGCCGGCGGCGCCGCGCGCTTCCTGATATCGCGCGTAGATCATCTGGACGAAATCCAGAAAGAGAATTTCGCTGAAGTTGGGGTCTTCCGTTTGCAATTCGCGCAACAGAGCGCGGACGCGGCTCCAATCATCCGCCGACCGCACGGGCGGCTCCGTCGCGGCCCCCATCCTCAACAGGCCGCGGCGCCGTAAGATGATGACGACAATGACGATCGCGACGATCAGCACGACGACGAACGCAGCGCCGCAACCGCATCCGCCGGACCCGCAACCCGTCCCTGCGCCAGGGGTGATGTGGCCGCTGGGATGAAAGCTGTTGGAGTGACTGCCGCTGCTGGAATGGCCGCCGCCGCTCGAATGTCCGCCGCCGTACGAGTGGCCGCCGCCGGCGCGGCCCCAGGCGTCCGCGGCGACGAACAACCCGACCGTGACGATGAGAATGGCGCACAAGGTTCCGAGGGTGATCTGCCGGCGCGAGCTATGCATCATTCGCCTCGTCGATCGGTTTTCGTGATTGTTTGATCCAGCAAAAAAGATACGCGACCGGTCGGCAACGGTCAAACCCGGCAAGACGGCTTGTGAGCCGGCTCCTCACGGCGGGCGGCGCCGCATTCATGCTCCGCGGCCAGCGAACCGTCAGGAGCGAAATCGCGCGCACTTGGGCGGAGCGGGGCTCGAACCCGCGGCCTTCGGTGTGTAAGTTGGGTTTTCAAGCACCGCATGATCCTAAGTAATTGATTATATTAGATTTGAAGTTTTGTCAATATGTCTGATTTTGCTGGTTTTTGCCTTCCTGTGGCCAGAACTGGCCGAAAAACAAATGGGATTATTTCGACGCCTCGCCGGACGACGACGACAACAACACGATACCGGGTCAAGGTTCGTTCGGGCGAATGGCGGTGGTTACAGAGTCGCGACCGGTCGTTCAATCGGGACCGAAGCGGACGTCGTGTGACGTAGATTCTTGGAACCGCCGAAGAGTTCACCGACCGCAAGGGATCGGACAACGAGCGATTCATGACCCGCACGCGCTTTGTTGTCGCCTTTGCTTAAATTGAGAGGCTCTGTCGGCAGATCACGGCCCATGCCCTCGACCGACGAGGTGACGGTGAGGTATCGTTCTCCTTGGTCCTCGGGCGTGCGCTAATTCGCGTGGAACCCGTGGCGGAGAGAAGTCGTGCCGAGTCGCAAGCACACAATCGCTCTGGAACTCGGGCCAATTCGAGAGGCCGTCGAGACGTTGCGGCGCCGGTCGAGCCTTAGTCGCGAACATCCAGATGGTTGCTCAATTTACCCCATAGCTCCGGGCTCGATGGTGAAGTATTTCGCTCCGTTGCGGTTGAAGAAGGGGTGGACGATACGGGGATTCATTTTCGGCCACTTTATGGGCCACACAATGTTGCCGTTCGGACTTCCCCGAAACGTCAAGCTGCCAAGCCCGGATCGTCGCCTACTGACCCCGGATGCCGCGTGGAAAGGTCTGTCACGCCTCGGGGCTTTGAAAGACTACATGGCGATTGTCGAGGGCGACGGGAGCGCGGCGAGCTATCTCCTGGCCTCGATTCTCTCTCGCGAAATTGCGCAGATCGGGGCGTTCTGGCACGGCCTGCACTGGCGAACGCACGTTCTCTTGGAAAGTGATCCGTGGAAGGCAGGGCCATTCGTTCCCTATTCGGATTGGCCGATGTC
>CAZHPN010000065.1:0-28640 GCA_964534375.1 uncultured bacterium
GCTAAGTATGCGAATTTACAGAATCACGACCCCTGAACTGGCGAAGTTGGGCTAACTGCTGAACGAGCCCTCGATATTCTCGGCGTGTCCTTCGGCCGCTTGGCGAAGGACGAAACCATTCATCGCAGGGACGGACGAAGGCCCGGCTTTCGTCCGTCCTCTTTTTTCGGCCCCGCCTGCCGACCCGTGCGCCCATCGCCTGGCGGATTTTACGAGCGACATTCTACGAAGCGGGTGGTTTCGGCCCGCAACTGGTCGAAGTCCATGCCGTTTTCGAGACAACGACGCCGCACGTGCGATTGCAGGCCCGGCGAGTTCATCGCCACGCGCAGCAGGGAACGAAGATGTTCGAGGTGGTTTTCCGTAAACAGCGATCCTTCGACGCGTTGTGCCCCGGCGCGCAGCAACGCCGCCGCCAACGACGCGCCCGGGTCGGAATCAAGGGGAGTGCGCTGAAAAACGCGCAGCAGTTTGAGATGCCGCAGATCGAGCGCGGCCAGTTCCGAAAAATCCACAAATTCGGGAAGCTGGGGAGAGACGAAGGGCCGGCCCATTTCCCAGGCGCGCGAGCGCGGCGGCACGTGGAAACCGCCGAAGACGTAATGCGTGTCTTTGTCGCGCAGTGTCGTCAGGATCTCGGATTTCGTGGGATTTTCGAGAAAATGCCGGCAGGGCGCGACGAGGGACGGCGGCCTCGCGTCGCCGAGAGCGGAGAACATAATTCGGACCAGGCGGGCTCCGGCGTGGCAGTCGGAATTGAAGTTTCGATAGGTGTTGAGGATCACGACGACGTGCCGGCGAAGAATGTCGAATTCGGCCAGTTCGCGATCGAGCCGCAGCCGCTCCAGCGCGTTCTGCAGAAATGTTTTGTCGGTCAGCAGCCAATCGATCGTCGCGTCGGTGTCGGCCTCGAAAAACTGCATCGCCGACAAATGCCGCCACGACAATTTGATCGACAAACGGCGCGAACGTTCGGCCGGACCCCCGGTGCGGGTTCGAAAGAACATCCGGCGAATGGCGGCCGTCGCGCGATCCGCATCGGCCAGAACGAACTCCCCGCGCGCCAGATCGCGACCGCCGCGGACGGCGAGAATTCTGACGCCGCCGTCGGCCGCGCCGGCGGCCCAAAAGAAATCCTCATTTTCCCCCAGCAGCCGCACGGCCGCAAAAAGTCCGACAAATTGGGCGCAGTCGGCGTCAAACCACCGGCGCAATTCGTCCATGTTGTCCGTCGAAATCGCGATCGCCGCGTCCGGGAAATCGATGCGCAACGTCGCGTCGCCTTCCTGCCGGATCGTGAAACGGACGACCGGCGAAGCAGGCGAGGCGGCGAAGGGCGGCGGCCGGCGCGGCAACGCCAGCGACACCGCCAACGGCAACGCCGCCGGTGGCGCGCCCGGCAGTTGCGCCAGACGCAATGAATGTGCGTCGATACGGAACGTCGCTGTTTTTTCCGCGCTCATCGCGAAGTCTCGTTCGCTTCGTTTGAGCCGAGCGGCCTCCGCCGGGCCGGCGGCTGGAAAGTCTCGGCGCTGGATCCTCCGGAAGACCAACACTCCGCAACTCAAATGTCGTGAATTCGCCGATGCGAGAGTTAGTGTAAATCTGCGTTTCGCCGAATGTCAAGAAAAATCGGCGCAAACATCCAATAGTACGGGCGCGAAGATATCATTCGTAAACAATGGGAATGACGCAAAATCTCCGCGGACTGGCCCGCCGCGGCGTTCGCTGAGACATAAAAAAACGGAGCGGCGCGGGCCCGCTCCGGCCGTGTTCCGTTGCGCGGGAATCAGTGTTTTACGTACAGCAGCAAGGTCTGGCCCAACGCCAGATTCTGCGACGGCAGTCCGTTCCAAGCGCGAATTTCTTTCACGCTGACGCCGTAGCGTTTCGCGATCGTCCACAGGTTGTCGCCCGAACGGACGCGATAGCGGATGCCTTGGCGGCTCGCTTTGCCCTTCAAGCCCTTGGCCGTCTTGGCGGCCGCGCCCTTGCCGGCGACCGCGGCGGCGTCCGTCGGCTGGTCGGCGCCGGCGACCGCCGGCTTGTCGGCCGCGGCGGCTGGTTTCTCGGCGAGGCCGCCGGCCTTCTCGGCCACAGCGGGCTTGTCCACCGCAGCCGGAGCTGCCGTCGCGACCGTCGCAACGGGCGACTCAAGCGTCGCCGGCGTCTCGGCCAGCATCGCGATCCGGCGGCCCTGGTCGTCGGTGATGATCGTCAACGGCCGGCTGATCAAGCCGCCGACGCCCAGAGGCGTCCAGTCAACTTTCGCCAACACGGTCGGCGTGGAGAGGGGCAGATGCCGGCCCGGCAGGGCAAGCGGCCCCGGCACGCGCGCGACGCCATTGCGCCGCCCGACGCGCACGACGGCCCCCGGCCGCAGCCGGCCGCGCAGCGCGCGCCGCATCTGGGCGGTCGACACGCCGTAACGCTGGGCGAGGGTCGCGAGCGTGTCCCCTTTGCGGACCTTGTAATAGGAGACGTAGTTGGCGGGCCGGACCAGCTTCATCGCGAGCAGGGTCGGATACGCGCGGCGGCCCATCTCTTGCGCGAGCGGATTGAAGAAGCGGACGTGAAAATGCGTGTTGTGCCCGCGAACGTGGCGGAGAATCGTGTGCTTGCGGACGCCGGGGTATTGGAAGACGCCGCTCAACCATTCCGGGTTTTCGCCGATCGACAGCGCATACTCGTACAAGATGCGTTGGATCCGCGAATCGAGCAGGATCATTTCGACATCGGAGTAAACGATCAACGCGCGGACGAACGCCCAGTTCCGCGCGAGATCCAGGTTTTTGGCGTTGCCCGGTGCGAACCAGTGGTTGGCGCCGGCGACATAGTAGTAACCGATGTCGGCGTCGCGCCCGGCCTGGTGGCTCTTGTGCCGTTTCAGCCGGCCGCCGTCGCGATCGCTGATGTCGCCGATCGACAACGGCGGTGAACCGGGATAGGCCGCCTCGACTTGGTGGATCGCGGTGGCGATGGCGTCCACCGTCTCCTGCGTGGCCCACGCGTTGTCCGGATTGACCAAGCGCCAATGCTCGCCTGCCGGCATCTGCACGCCGTTGACCAGCGCGCCGCAATTGGTGAAGCCGACCGACATCGGGCCCAATGCCGCCGGGTTGTCCTGCAATCGTTGTTTGATGTCTGCATCGGTCAGGTCGGCGAACGGCAATTCCTTCGGATTCACGACGCCCGGCAAGGACGTTGGGGATTCCTCGTTTTCCGGGTCCTCGGCGTCCTCGGGCTGGTCGGGGTCGTCCTCTTCTTCTTCGGCGCCGACCCGGCTCGCAGCGGCGCCCGTCGGACTGGCTGCCGCGGCTGTCGGGGCCGCGGCCAGCGGAGACACCTTGGGCTGCGTGGCGCCGACATCGTCGGCGGCGGCGAGCATGGCGTGGCCTATCACGAACACCAAGACCGCAAGTATCCAACAGAAGTGCCTAAGCGTCATTGCACCTCCTGAAGCCAAATTTTCCCGACTACAAAGAAATCGTGGGACAACAGCCCCGTAAGGCGAAACTTTAACATTATCCAAACATTGAATGCAACACTTTTTTTTCGCAAGACAAGTCGTTGATTATCAAGAGGTTATCGCCACTGTCGGCCGGACGGAGACGACGCCGCCATGGTCCAAAGCCAGATGTTTTTATTCGAAATGAAATATTGTTGAGATGCAGTCCAGATAGCGAAACGATCGCGCCCCGCGTCGCAAACCGGCGGCAGACGAAAAAACCGCCTCGCTGGGAGGCGGCTTTGCTTGAACTCTCGGACGGCGGTTTAGACTGTCGTCGCCTGTTCCGGCATCGTCTCTTCGATTGGGATGATGTTCGCTTTCTTGCGCTTCCGGCCCCAGCGGGTAAATTTCACCCGGCCCGGGATCTTGGCGAACAAGCTGTAGTCCCGCCCCATGCCGACGTTCTCGCCGGGGTGGATGAGCGTGCCGAGTTGCCGAATGATGATCGAGCCGCCGGTCACCAATTCGCCGTCGTAGACCTTCACGCCGTAGCGCCGGCCGGCGCTGTCGCGGCCGTTCTTGGCGCTGCCGCTGGATTTCTTGTGGGCCATGATCTCGCTCCTTGCTTACCCGATGATCTGCGCGATTTTCACGCCGGTGAACATCTGGCGATGGCCGCGTTTCTTCTGGTAACCCTTGCGGCGGATGTAACGGAAAACGACTACCTTCTTGGCGCGGCCCTGTTCGATGATCTCGCCGACCACCTTGGCGCCCGCGACGTACGGTTTGCCGATTTTCACGCCGTCGTCCGTCCGCAGCATCAGCACCTTGTCCAATTCCACTTTTTCGCCGACGGCGCCCGTCAGTTTGGCCACCTTCACCAGGTCGCCTTCTTTCACTTTGAGCTGTTGGCCGCCGGTTTCAATCAAAGCATACATCGTTTTTACCCTTGTTCAGGACTTCCGGAGCGGCGGAACATACCGAAGGGCGTGGCGTTTGTCAAGCGCGTATTACGGCCGGATTTTCGGCGGCCGTCGGCAGCCGCAAAGGGCGCGGGCGCGCGGTCGCCGGCGGCGGAGAAGCCCCGGGCGCGGCGGGCAAGAAACAATCGCCGGCAACGCTTGGCGAGCGGCGCGGTTCGTGTTACAACCATCGTGCGCGGCGCTGGGAAGGGGATCGGCGTTTCCGGCTTCGCGACGCTCACCATGAATTCGCTGACGAGTCGGGCGGAGGCCGCGCCATGTTCCAACTGGAATCACGCGACGATTTGGGCCGGATTCTGGCCTTTCCCCTGGTGAAGGTGCGCACGACGATCGGCCGCGACCCGAACTGCGACATCGTGCTCGAGGACGAAGATGTTTCGCGCCACCACGCGCGCATCTACGTGATGGGCGGTCAGGTCAAAATCAAAGACGAAAACTCCGCCAACGGCACGTACGTCAACAATGCCCCGATCGCCGACATGGCGGACCTGCCGATCGGCGGCGAAATCATTATCGGCTCGAACCTTTTCTTTCTGCGCCAGGTCGACGCCGCGCCGGACGAAGAAAACCTGCAACTGACGACGATGCTCACCCTCGACCAGTTGCGCGACATGACGCAGAGCTTTTCGTCGCTGCTCGATGACGCGCCGTCCACCGCGAACCTGGCCGACACCGTGATCCTCAATCGGCGCGAACTGATCGAGAACATTTATCTCAAGCAGATCGCCTTCATGGCCCACCCCACGCTCGAAATCATCTTCGGCCCCGACAAGGGCCGCAAATACGTGCTGACGCCCGGGGAACACCGCCTCGGCCGCGGCGCCAACTGCAATATCCGCGTCGACGATCCGATGGTCAGCGGTTTGCACGGCACGATCATGGTCGACAGCGACCAGACCGTCTACACCGACGAAGGCAGCCGCAACGGTTCGATCCTCAACAACAAGATCGTCCAGACCCATCCGCTGCGCCACCGCGACGTGCTGGTGCTCGGTTCGACGAGATTGAAGTACCTCAACCCGAAGGAAAAGGCCGCCGTGGCGACCGGGGCGCCAATCGGGGCGTATCCGGCCGGCGGCGGGCCGTGGCTCGCGCGCTACGGCCTGTGGCTCGGCATCGGCGCCGCCGGCGTCGGGCTGGTCGTCTTGCTGGCGATGCTTTTCTTCTGGCGCTGACCGCTGCCCGCCGACCACCGATAGCTGCGAACTCAAAGTTTTTGGCGAGCGCAAACCGGAATGTCGAATGTTGATGGAGAATGGCGAATTTCGGACAGCGTCGGCAATTCTCCATTCTCCATTTTTCGTTGTTGTGGCGGATGCGTTCGCAAAAAGCGATCGACGGCGACGCAGAACCTACCCACGCCAAGGCTGCGGCAGGCAGGTCCCGAATCCCGATTCCCGATTGCGCCTTGAGTCGTCGGCCGCAAGCCTGTACTGTGCGGATTCCGGCTCGCCACGGGGGGGACCGCTCGCATGACCGACCGACCGCGCATTGGCTTTGCCTGCTCGTACACGCCGCTGCCGGTGATCGACGCCGCTGGCTTTCTGCCGCACCGGCTGCTGCCGACCGGCGACGCCCCGGCGCAGAGCGGCGCGTTGCTGCACGACAATCTCTGCCCGCACGTCTTGCGCATCCTCGACCGGGCGCTGGCCGGCGAATTTCCGCCGCTCGCCGGCGTCGTCGTGATGAACAGTTGCGACGCGATGCGCCGCCTCGCTGACGCCTGGCGCACGACCCGTCCGGCGGACCGCCTGATCGTCCTCGACCTGCCGATGGCGCCGAGCGCGCAACTGACCGCGGATTTCCGCGAGGAATTGACGCGGCTCGTCGACTTTCTCGTGGCCGCCGGCGGCGTCCGGCCGTCGGACGATGCGCTCGCCGAGAGCGTGGCGACGTATCAGGAACTGGCCAGCGGCCTCGATCTGCTTCGTGATCGCGCGCGGCGCGGCGTGTTGCCCGGCGGCTGGGCAAAACTGCAAGAGATCAACAACCAATCGGTCACGCAGCCCGTCGGCGCCACGCTCGCCGCGATCGGCGCGATTCTCGCGGAAGCCGAGGCGCCCGACGGCGCCGCGCGCGGCGCGCCGATCTACTTGATCGGCAACGTTCTGCCCGAGCCGGAGGCGCTGGCGCTCTTCGCCGAGTGCGGCGCGCGCCTGGCGGGCGAGGACTTGTGCACTGGCGCGCGGCAGCACGCGCTGCTCGATTTCGACGGCCCGGGCGACGCGCTCGACTGCTTCGCGCGGGCGTGGCTGGCGCGCACGCCGTGCGCACGCACCTTCGACGCCGCGGCGCCGGGCGCCGTCGCCCGCCTGATCGCGGAGAAGGCCAAGGCCTGCGGCGCGCGGGGCGTGGTCGCGCACGTGATGAAATTCTGCGACCCGTACCTGGCGCGGCTGCCGTATATCCAAGACGAACTGCAGCGGCAGAATCTGCCCTTGCTGACGCTGATGGGCGATTGCGGCGGCGGCGCGCTCGGCCAATTCCGGACGCGCCTGGAAGCGTTCGTCGAGATGCTGGGGGCGCGCTCATGATGCGGGAATATTTCGACAACGTCGCCGGGCAACTGGCCGCCAAGATCGCCGCGCAGCCGGAATTGCCGCACGCCCGCCGGCGCTTTGCGCTGGAGACGGCGCGCCTGGGCCAACGCCTGTTCTCGGCGACCGACGCGGTGGCGTGGTGCGGCGTGCCCGTTCCGTTCGACCTGCTGCGCGCGATGGACGTGCACTCGTGCTTCATCGAATTCGTCGGCGCGATGATGGCCTCGGCCGGCGCGGCGGGCGCGATGCTGCAAACCGCGGAGACCGCCGGCTATTTCACCGACAGTTGCGCGTACCACCGCGCCGTGCTCGGCGCCGCGCTGAACAACTTGATGCCCGTGCCGGATTTTCTCATCGGCGCGACCACGCCCTGCGCCGGCGGCCTCGCGGCGCTGGAAAATCTTGCGCGGCATTTTCGCAAAGATCTGTTCGTCCTGCATTTTCCCTACGACGCGGACGAACGGAGCGCGCGCAGCCTCGCGGCCCAATTGGTCGAGATGACGCAGTTCGTCGCGGCGCACACCGGCCGGCCGCTCGATCCGGACCGCTTGCGCGCCGCCGTCGAAAAAACCAACGCCGCCCGGGCGTTGATGATCGAGGTGTACGACCTGGCCAGGCGCAAGCCGTCGCCGCTGCGCAGCAACGACCTCAAGGATTTCGGAATCGTCATGCCGTTGTTCTTCGGCTCCGACGCCGCGCTCGAAATCGCGCAAGCGTGGAAAGACGAACTGACGGGCCGGCTCGCCGCGCCGGCCGGGCCGCCCGAGCGGCTGCGACTGTTGTGGATTCAAAATCGCGTGCAATTCAAGAATCCGCTGATCGCGATGTTCGAGGACGAATATCGCGCGAAGATCGTCGCCGACGAGTTGAACGACATCCCCTGGGGCCCGATCGATCCGGACGAGCCGTACCTTGGCCTGGCGCGGCGGATGCTGACGATCCCGCTGCACGGCGCCCTGCCGCGGCGCATCGAGCGCCTGGTCCGCCTGGCGCGCGAATACCAGGCCGACGGCGCGGTCAATCCGTGCCACTGGGGGTGCCGCCAGGGAACAGGGGCCAAAGGGTTGATTCAACGCGCCCTGCGCGACGCCGACATCCCGGTGATCAATCTCGAAGTCGATTGCATCGACCCGCGCAACTTCGCCGAGGGCCAACTGCGCACGCGGTTGGAAGCATTCTTCGAGATGTTGGGGTGAAGGAGGCGGAAGCCGTTTGTCCGAACCCACGCGCCAATCGCCGCCGACGGTCTGGCTTTCGCTCGGGGTTGCGCTGCTGACGCTGGCTGTTTTTGCGCCGGTGCTGCGCGCCGAATTGGTCTTCGACGACGAACGCACGATCACCGAAAACCTGCGGGCCCACAGCGTCGGCCAGGCGCTGACGATCTTGTCGCCGGCGAATTCGTGGATCGTCGGCGAAATGACCTGGCGGCCGTTGACCACGGGAACGTACGTCGTGGTCTACCCCTTTTTCGGCCCGCTTCCCGCGGCGCATCACGCCGTCGATTGGCTGCTGCACGCGCTCAACGCGGCGCTGCTGCTGGCGCTGCTGGCGCGGCTAGGCCTCGGCCCCGCCGCGGCGGCGTTCGGTGCGTTGTGTTTCGCGCTGCACCCGCTGGTCGTCGGCACGGTGTCGATGATTTCCTTCCGCGAAGAAACGCTCTCGGCGGCGATCGGGTTGAGCGGCCTGCTGCTTGTGCTCGCCGAACGCCGCGCGCGCCGCGCCGCCGGGCTCGGGATGATCGGCCTCGCGCTCTTCGTCAAGGAAACCGGCGTCTCGTTCGGCCCGTTGGCGGCGCTGCTGCCGCGTCCCGGCGGCGGTCGCCGTTGGCGCGACGCCGCGACGCCGATCGCCGTATCGCTCGTGGCGCTGGCGTTGCTGCTCTGGGCCGATCGGTCGACGACGATGTTCGCCGCCGTGGCGAAACAAGCGGCCGTGCCGTGGGCGGCGCGCTTTTCCCACGCCGGCGAAACGCTGATGGCGTATCTGCGCAATCTCTTCGTCTGGCAGGATCTGTCGCCGGTGCACGACGACGCGATCCGCACGACGTTCGGCTCGGCGGCGTCGTTCGCCGGCGTGGCGCTCTTGCTGCTGCTGGCCGGGGCGGCGACGTACGGCTTGTTCCGCCCGAATCGCGGCTCGCTGGCCGCGGGGATGATCCTCATCCCCTTGCTGCCGACGTTGAATTTGCTCGTTCAGGCTTGGACCGCGCAGTCGGACCGGTTTTTCTATCTGCCCATGTTGGGCGTGGGTCTCGTCGCCGGCTGGTCGCTCGATCGCCTGCTGGCGCGTGCGCCGGCGGAAGGCCGCGCAACACGATGGCTGACGCTTGCCGCGGCGGCCGCGATTCTCGCGCTGCTCGCTTGGGGCACGTGCCGCGAGATTCCGCGCTATCGCAACGCGTGGTCGCTTTACTCGACCGTCGCCGCGCGCCAACCCGGCTCGGCGCTCGGCCAATTTTATTACGGGCAGCAATTGATCGACGTCGGCCGGCCGGCGGAGGCGACGAAGATCCTGGCGCCGCTTTTCGCGAAATATCCGGAGAACCAGGCCGTCGACCGCGCCTATGCGCGCGCCCTGCTCGACAGCGAGCAGCCGCGCGAGGCGATTCGCGTGCTCTCGGGCCGAGAATTGAGCGGGCCGACCGGGGCTGCGGCGATGGTCACGCTGCAAGCGGCATACGTGGCGGCCGGCGAAACCGAGGCGGCGATCGCGCTGGGCGAGCGGTGGCAGGACGCGCCGGCGATCGGCGACGGCGATCGCGCGCTGCTGGCGGCCAACGCCGCGGTTGCGGCGGCGCAACTGGGCCGTGCCGCGCAGGCCGCCGCGTTCGCGCGGCATGCGCTGGCGCTGAACCCGAATCTGGTCGGCATGCGGCCGATTGCGGACGCGGCGCCGGCGGAGCCCAAACCGTAACCGGATCGGCGGTTACGGCGCTTCAGCCGGCGGCGGCAGATAGAAGAACATGCCGCCCACATTCGCCGGCGGCGGATAGTACCGGGCGATTTCGGCGAGCAGCGCGGCCGGGTAGCGGTCGGCGGTGATGAGCGACGGTCGCGCCGCCGGGCTATCCAGGGCGATCGCCGCGTAACGGCGCTGGCGGACTTTTTCGAGATACGGCGCCAGCGGCAACACCCCGCGTGCGAACAGCCGCTTCAGCAGGAACGGATTGACCAAGTCGAGATCGCGCCGGCCCGCCAGCAGCGCATACCCGACATTCTCCAACAGCAACGGCCCGTCGCCCGCGTGCCGCAGCAGCGCGACCCGTTGCGCCTCGACCCGCTCGTACCGGCCGGCGAAAACGTCGTGCAACAGCCGCGGCGCCGCGAGAGCCGCCAGCGCCGCGACGACGCCGAGCGCCGCCACCGCGGCCCAACGCCCGAGGCCGCGTTCGATCGTCGCCAGCGCCACGCCGACGCCGATCGCGCAGGCGACGCTGAATTCGATGAAGTAGAAGCGGCTCGAGCCTTCTTTCCCCAGCAACGCCAGCGCCGCGAGATTGAGCGCCAGATACCACGGCGTCGGCGACGCGCGCCAGCCGCCGCGCCCAAACCCGATGAACGCCGCCAGCAGGCCCGCCCATGCCGGCACGTGCGACGGCGAGTGCGAGAGCAAATGCCATTCCACGAAATATTTCATCCGCAGCCAGGTGAAGCCGGTCCCGGGGTAGACGAGCATCGTCTTCAAGAACATCCTGTGCGACGCGCACTCGCTCAACCCGAGGGTCGCGAGCATCAAGCCGCCGTACAAAGCGATAAACTGCGCCGCGCGCCGCCGGTCGCTCGTCAACAACCACAGCGTCAACGCCGCCGGGCCGAGGATCGCCGTCTGCTTGACGAACCAGCCCGCGACGCCCAGGCCGGCCGCGGCGGCCAGGCCGCCGAGACGCGACGAAAAACGCCACCCGACAAACAGCGCCGCCGCCGAGAAAAAAACCGCCAGCGAGTCGGCGCGCACGACCACCGCGTACAAATCGATTTCCGGCAACGTGAAAAAGAAACCGGTGGCCGCCAGGCCCCACGTCGTCGCGCCCGTCGCGCGCCGCGCGGCGAAGCCGGCGGCGACGGCGGCCCCCGCCAGCGCCAACAGGCTGATCAGGCGGCCCGGCAAAAACGGGCGCACGCCGCCGGCGAACCAGCGCAGCAGCAACGGATACAGCGGCGGGTAGTTGTAGATCGGCGTCTGGCCGGCCGCGGGATCGCCGTACAGCGGCCCGCCGGCGGCCCATTGCTCGGCCGCCACGATGCAGCCGCCCTCGAAATGTTCGATCGGATACGGCCAGAGCACGATGTGCGCGGCGGCGGCGAGCGCGGCCGCGGTCACGCCGAACAGCACGACGAGCCCGATCACGAGAAACAAGGACGAGTTGAAAACACCGGCCGCTGGTTTCACGCGTTCCACGTTGCCCCTTGTCCTTATGGTTGGCGCATGGTGCAATATGTCGGCGCAAACGACAACCGGTCCTGCGCCGTCGTCTTGCGAAAGCGGGAGCCTCCATGACCAACCCGGACGATTTCGCGACGCAGTTGGCGGATCTGCGCCGGCGGGCCGCCGCCTTGGCCGCGCCGAGCGTCGACGGCGCCGCGAACGCGCTGATCGCCGACCTGCTCGCCGCGCTCGCAGCCCTGACGGAGGAATTGGCGACGAACGAGGAGCGCTTCCGCATCGTCACGGAAATCGCCGGCGACGTGGTGTACGAGCGGGACTTCGACACGGGGATCGCGCGGTTCTTTGGCGACGTCGACACGCCGCAGCGATTTGCCAAAGGCGAATACCCGCGCACGAGGGACGGCTGGGCGGACTTGTGCCATCCGGACGACGTGCGTGCGTCGCTGGAAGCCGCACAAGAGACTTTCCGGACGCGCCAACCGGTCACGGTGCAAATGCGTTTGCGCCGCAAGGATGGCGGCTACGCGACCTGGCTGGATCGCGGCGCCTTTCTCTGGGGCGCGAACGGCCAACCGACCAAATGGATCGGCGTCGCCACGGACATTTCGGAAAAGTTGCAGGCCGAGGCCGCGTTGCGCGAGAACGAGAAAAAACTGCAGGAACAGAACGAACTTCTGCAGCAGCGAGCCGCGGCCCTGCGCGAACTGATCGAGCAACTGAAGACCGAGCGAAGATCGTTGGAAGATCAGGTCCGCTCGCGTTTCGACCAGTCGGTCCGGCCGATGCTGCAGAAGGCGAAAGAAACGCTGCAGGTGACGAAGATTCGCGAGTTTCTCGAAATTATCGACGAGTCCTTGCGGAGCGTCACGTCGTCGCTGGGCGAGGCGACGGGGCAGAACTGGGACTCGTTGAGCCGGCGCGAAGTCGAAGTGAGCCAGTTGATCCGCGACGGTTTGCCGTCGAAGCGGATCGCCGAATTGCTCGGCATCTCCTGCCGCAGCGTCGCGACGCACCGGCGGAACATCCGCCGAAAACTCGGATTGCGCGCCCGAAAAATCAATCTGCCGACCTACCTGCGCAAATTCAAGTAATCCGGCCGGGAAAACAGTATCGCGCCGTGGCCCGCGCGCCTTCGCGTGGAGAGGCGACGCCGGGAAATCACGCTCGGCGTCGTTTTTCGGGCGTTGGGAGTCGCGCGCGAAGGAGATAATAACTTGACGGCGAACGACCGGACGCTTACCTATTCACTTGTTGCGAACCTCATCAGTACGCACAGGAGAAAAAGTATGAAACGCTTCTATTTTCTCGCGGCCATCGCTGTGCTGCTCGTGGCCGTCGGCCTCGCGTGCAGCGCTTCCAGCAGCAGCGGGGGCAGTTCGCCGTCGGCGGACGACGACGCCTCGCCGGATGACGACGACGACGCCTCCGGTTGCACCAATCCCGCCCTCGTTCAATGCGCTGAGAGTGCCGCGAAGGCCTTGTCCACGTGTACGGCCGCTTGTCCGTCGTCGCAGGGTTCCTGCGATCAAACCAACTGCACCTTCGGTTGCGAAATGACGCAAGGGAATGCTCTGATCGTTTGCGCCACGACGTACGATTGTCCCGAGACCGCCACCATCGCCAAATGCAACCAAGCGTGCGAGCAGGCCGGAATCGCTTGCCTGCAGCCGTTGTCCAGTTGCACCGATTTCAGGGCCCTTGGCTGCCTCGGCACAGAGGCGACGTGCGTCGAAAAGTGTCCCACGTGACGCCGGAACATGCGACTGGAGCAAGGTAGTCCAGCCGGTGCGCTACGAGCATGCTTCCGAATTCAAACAAGCCGGCCGGCGTCGCCGATTCGACGCTTGCGCGCGCAGCCGCTGCAAGTGTGCGCGGTTGGTGCGGAGCGTCATTTCCTACGCATTATCTCCCTATTTTTGACGTATTTCGTTTTGCCGACGACTCTGGATAGTTCACGAATTACCTGCGGCGCGCCAGCAGACGCCGTTACACGTTGCTCGAATTAGAAATTCAACTTCGTGAACGAAGAGTACAGAAATTTGGCGGAAGCCGGCGACGTCCCAGCCAATTTGCCACCGCTCCTCGCTTACGTATACGATCTCGACCGGTGACAAAACACGTATGTCACGGGATCGCTGTTCCGGCACTCCGGCTTTCTGCCCGAAGTGATCGACGCGATGAGTCTGGACTTTTTCAGACTGCTGACCCACGAGGCCGACAGCGCGCGGATCGCCGCGCACCACGACGCCATGCGCTCACTGGCGCACGAGGCGATCCTGGAAACCGAGTTCCGCGTACGGACGCCGGCGGGGCAATGGCTTTGGCTTCTGATCCGCGACCGCCCGTTCAAGCGGGATCGAACCGGTCGGGTGACGCAGATTCTTTGCGTCGCCGAACAGCTTGTCGACCGCCGGCCAACCGCTGTGCGATGAGCAAACCGCGCCGGCGATGCATGCGCTCGCGGGACGTCCTGGCGGCGCGATTCGGGTGGAATGGCTCTTGGTTTTGGGGACTGGCGAAGCAGGGCCGGATTAGGCACAATATGCGTGGCCGCGGCGGCGTGATCGCCGCCCAGTAAACAAAGATATTGAACGAAGTCTCCACACGTATTCGGAACGCACTGAAAAAAGGAGGGTTGTCGCGATGTCGTCCGTTTCTGCCGTCGACAGGGAAAAAACCGGAATCGATCGGCGAAGCGAGCCGCGTGTCTCCACGCGCGTGCATCTTGGTTTCGGCAAAGAAACGTCGGAGCACGCCGGATTCGGCTGGAACCTGTCCACGAGCGGCATCGCGATCTCCGGCAAGACGATCGTCGATTCCGCGGACACGGTCCATCTTGCCGTTCATTCGGCCGCCGGTCCGATTCCGCTGGTCGGAACCGTCCGCTGGAAAAGAACGGGCAACCTCTTCGTGCCCGAAACGTCGGATGACGCCTTTTACGAGATTGGTCTGACGCTGGAAGCCGCGCCCAACGGGTACGCGAGCTTGGTCCAGCGAATCGCCGACGCTTTTCGCGAACGGCGCGCCGCCCCGCGGCTCAAGACCCGGTTGTCGACCGTCCTGGCCGCCGATTCCGTCAAAACGCTGCACTACGCGCTGGAACTCGCCGCGAACAGCGTCTTTGTCGCGACGCGGGCCATGCTGGCCCCGCATGCCGCGGTCCAGTTGGAGATCGTACTCGGCGAGGACAGACGCCGGCTGAGCGTTGTCGCGGAGGTCGTGCGCGGCGTCAACAAAGAACTGGCGCGGGCCAACAACGTCAATCCGGGACTGGCCCTCGTGTTCCGGCGCTTCCTCGGCGACGGCGAGGTGGCCCTCGCGGAATACCTCAGGGCGCGGGAAGCGTTTCTGCGCGGCTAGGCCGCGTAGCGCGGCGGCATACCACAGCTCATGTTGCAACGGCTTCGCCGCCTCGTTTTTTTTCGAGATAACCTGGCTATCGCGCCGCCGGCGGCGCCGGTTCTTTCCGTCGCATGACGAGCAGCCATTTCCCGAGATAGTCGGTGTCAAATAACGCGCTGGCGTGGGTCTGGATGATCTTCAGGTTGCCGGGTTCGCCGGTCGCGACGATATGCGAATACTGGCCGCCCAGTTCGGGCCGTTCCAGATTTTCGACGAGGTTGACGGCCGGCAGCAGGCGCGGCTCCTTGACGCGGATCACGCCGGTGCCGAACAGCGCGCCCAGCCACCCGCCGCGTTCGACGATCGGGTAGTAACCCAAATAGCGGTACGGGTTGACCGAGTTGGGGAACGAATACGGATCGACCGCTTTCTCGCGATAGGGCCGGCCCTCGCGGAAATGAAAATGCGAATCGGCGATGTTAAGCACGCGGGCCTTGGCGTCGACGAACCGATCGAGCACGGCCGCGTCCTGCTTCGTCTGCCGCGCCGCCTGCGTCCACCACGCGCAATTCCACGCCAGCAGCGCCGCCAGCAGGCCGGTCAATACCCAATAGCGGCGCGGGCGCGCGGGCGCCGGCGATGTGACCGCGAGCGGCGCCAGCAGCAACCCGAGAAAAATAAAGCGCTGGCCGGGGCGGACAACCTCATAAAGCTGCGAGGGCAGGATCATGCCGATCAGAATCAATAGACCCGCGGCGTAGAGCCACGGTTGGCCGCGATCGAATCGCCGTCGTAGCGCGCCGACAGCGACCACGAGCGGCACGGCGAGAATCGTCAGCGCGTTGATAGTCGCATTGATCCAAACCGCCCCATTCGGCGTCAGCGGGTAGTAGCTCGACGCCGGCGCCCAGGGCCCGACCTGGAACCAGATGTAATAGAGCAAATTGTGAAAGGCGTAGACGGATTTGAATTCGCCCGAGCGCGCGTGGACATACCACACGAGTCCGACCAGCGCCGGGACGAACGCGAGCGCGAGCGGAAGCCAGCGCCGCAGGTCGGCGCGGAACGTCCACGCGGCCCAGACCAAGCAGACGATCCCGAGCATCACGAACGCCAGAAAATGGCTCAAGTAGATCGCGGTCGCCAGCGCCGCGAAGCACAGCCAGCCGCCGGCTTTGGCGGCCGCGCCGCGGCGGCGCAGCCAACCCACGGCCAGCAGAACGAACGCGAGGCCGAGCGCGAAATTGAAAAAGCCCATCAGGAAAAAATGATTCACCGCGTACATCGGCCCGAGCAATTCGGCGAACGGGCGGTCGCGGCCGTCGGCGCGCAGGAAATAGGCCAGCGCCGCGATAAACAACACGATGTAGGCGGCGTACGCCAGCGCCGCGGCGCGGAAAATCGGGACGGCCTTCGCCAGCAGACCGATCGCCGCCTCGCCGAGCATGTTGGGGACCGGCCGCCAGGCGATGTCGTAATCTTGCGCCCAGGCCGGATCGTGCGGTTGGGCGATGATTTTGGCCTGCACGAGCCAGTCCATTTGATCCTGCAGCGGCGCGATCGGGGTGAACAGCGGCCAGGCAGCCAGAAAAATGGCGAAGGCGGCGAGCGTCAGGTTTCGCGCGCGACGGGAAAGCGGGCGCTCGCTGTTCATGGTCGCATCGGGCGAAACCGGTGTCATTGTGAGTTGCTTTTGCCCGAAAGCCGGCGGAAACGCAAGCCCGTGAAGAGAGAACGGGACTCGGGACTCGCGGTTCGAAATTCCGCAATCCGCAATCCGCAATCCGAAACCGGCAATTCGCACCGGCAACTCGCAAACTTGCGACGCGCCTTCGACCCGGCGTACGATGGCGCGCAACCTTTCCGGGAGACCGCATGCGCATCGCGTTTCATTTGGCGGGCGGGCCGCGCGACGGCGGCGATTTTGCGCCGCTGGGCTTCGGCTATCTGGCGGCGTATTTGCGCGAGGAAGGCGTCGACGCCAAGTGCAGCGTCGAGCCCGACCTCGAAGCGCTCCTCGCCGTCGATCCCGATGTCGTGGCGATTTCCTGCTCGTCGCCGAACTACGGCCTGGCGCTGGCGGCCGCGCGACTGTTGCGTGAGCGCTGCCGCGCCGCGATCGTCGCCGGCGGGCCGCATCTCACGCTGCTGCCGGCGAGCTTTCAGCCCGTCTTCGACGCCGGCGTAGTCGGCGAATGCGAAGAAACGTTCGCGCATCTGCTGGCCGTGTTCGAGCACACGGGCGCGCTTGACGCCGCCGATTTGGCGAATGTGCCCGGCCTCGTTTATTGGGCGGATGGCGCGCCGGCGCTGACCGCCGCGCGGCCGCCGATCGAGCCGCTGGACGGGATCCCGGCGCCGGACCGCGCGATCCTGCCGCGTGCGCGTTTTCAACACATCGTCACCGGTCGCGGCGGCTTGCCGGGGTCGCGCGCATTCGCCAAGTGGGGCGGCATCCGCCTCTTCAGCGCGGACCGCACGGCGGCCGAGTTGCTCGATTTGATTCGCGAGGGCTATCGGCGCGTCCACATTTTTGACGACACGTTCGTCGACGACCCTGAGCGGCTCATCCGCATCGCCGACGTTCTCGAAGAAGAAGAGGCGCTCGGCGCGGCCAAACTGATGTGCACGGCGCCAGTCGAGGCCTTGACCGATTCGCTTGTCGAGATGCTCGTGCGCCTCGGCGTCGACGCGGTGTCGGTGCGCCTGCCGCACTTCGAGGAGTCCGCGGCGCGCGCGGCTTTGGCGCGGCTCGACGAGTACAACGTCGCCGGCCGCATCCTGACAGCGGTCGGCGCGCCGGCGGAGACGCCCGCGGAAATGCGCCGGACGTTCGCTTTCCTCGCCGAGCAGGCGGTGCAGGGCCGGCTCGCGGACGCGCGGGTCGGCATCGCGGTGCCGGCGCCCGGCGATGACACGTGGGATCTCGCGGTCGAACGCGGCCTGATCGGCGACCTCACGGCCTTTGACTGGTCGCGGCTCGGCGCGCCGTGGCGCGGTCTGCTGCTCAATCCGCACGTGGCGGCCCACGCCGGCCGGTTGGTCGACTGGAGCCGCTATCTGGCGGCGATCTTCGCCGCGTTGCGTCGGCCGACGGTAATCGTCGCGCCCGATGAAATCGATCTGGATTTGGAGGCCGACCCCAGCGCCGTGCGCGCGGTATTTCTTTTGGCCGACGAGCCGGGCGTCGCCGAGGCGATCGACAGCGACGAGATCGACCTGGCGCGCTTCGGACCGGCGGAAATGCGCCGGCAGTTGCAGGATTTGGTCGACCGATTCGGCGGCGCCCCGCTGGTCATGTTCGCGCCGGACCCGCGGCAGGCGACGCCCGCGGTGACGCGCGCCTGCAAGCTCGCGTTGACGCTGCGGCAGGCCAAGTTCGTGCGTTCGCGCGCCGGCGCGTTTCCGCTGCTGACCACGTGCGCCGAGGCGCTACGGCTCGATGACGCGCATTTCGCCGCTCTCGTTCGCGGCGATGAGAGTGCGGCGCCCGACGACGTTGTCGTCGCCGAGCCGCAGGAATTGCGCCGCTTACCCGCCGCCGATTTCGACGCGCCGCACGCGTTCGCCGGCGATCCAATCGCGTTGTTCGACGAACTCGCCGCGTCGTTTGCGCCGCCGCGCGAGCGGTAAGCATCAAGGTGGCGATAACGCCGCTCGCCGGTCGGTCCGGCCGGTCCGACTTTTCCGATCCGGTGGACGCCGCGCCGGGCGCAGCCCGGTGTTGATGGGATTTTTGCGTTCGTCGGCCCCGGATTAGCCGCTTTTCACCAATTCTTATCGTGACTACAATGAACTACTAACAAAGCGGCGGTAGAGGATGATGAGAAAAGCGCAGCCAGAGGTGGAGAAGGTCATGCCGAAGCCATGCATTTTGGTGGTCGATGACGAGGAGGACATCCTCGAGTTGGTTCATTACAACCTGGCCAAGGAGGGCTATCAGGTGGAAACGGTCGCCACCGGCGAGGAAGCGCTCGCGGCCGCGCGGCGCCGCAAGCCGGACCTGGTGCTGCTTGATCTGATGCTGCCCGGCCTCGACGGACTCGAGGTGTGCAAGAAATTGAAGGCCGACCCGGCGACCGCGCCGATACCGATTGTCATGCTCACCGCCAAGGGCGAGGACGCGGACATTGTCGCCGGCCTCGAACTCGGCGCCGACGACTACATTACCAAACCGTTCAGCCCGCGGGTGCTGACCGCCCGCGTGCGGGCGGCGTTGCGGCGGCGGCGCGTCGAACCGCCGACCGGCGACTCGGTTTTCCGGACGCGCGAAATCTCGATCGACCTGGGCCGGCACGAGGTGCGCGTCGCAAACCAACCGGTCGAACTCACCGCGACCGAATTCAACATTCTGCATTTTCTGGCCTTGCGCGCGGGTTTGGTGTTCACGCGCGGGCAAATCATCGACGCCGTCAAAGGTTCGGATTACCCAGTCACGGAACGCAGCGTGGATGTGCAGATCGTCAACCTCCGCCGCAAACTGGGCGACGCGGGCGACGATATCGAGACAGTGCGGGGCGTCGGCTATCGCTTGAAAGAGTAAGGGCCGGGGCTGCCGGCTTATTCCGCGGCGCCGCCGGGCTTTTTCCGCGGGACGTTGAAGCGCCGGCGGGTGCGCACGGCCGGGCCGCTCAACCACGTCGGGTCGAACGTTTTCATCACCACGCGCCAATCGGCTTCGTCTTTGACTCGATGCATCGAGAACAAACGCGGCTTGGCGAAATCGTAGGCGATCGCCGCCGATCCGTCTTCCAATTCGAACGCGGTCGCGCGGAACAGATCGGGCCGGCTTTCGAGGTGCTTGATCAAATCGCCGTCGTCATCAGTCGAGAGTTCTTCCAGTTCCTGCCCGGACGGGAGAACCATGGTGTTGGGAGAAAGCAACTCGGCCTCAACCGCGCTCATCGCCGGATTGCCCAGGTGCATCATCACGTACAGCGGCACGGAGCCCGGCTGGGCGAGGAAATGACCGAGGTCAGCCTGTGGAAATTGGTCGATCTCTCGCACCAAGTCGGTCTTGATAAACACGCGCCGGCGATTTTCAACCATCTTCGCTCCTTGCCTCCCGGATCTTTGACTCGGCCTTCCAGCCGAAAGCTAAAGGCGTTTTGCAGAAAAATCAAGCAGTTTCGGCGCCCGGACGTCTGGACGACAAAACGCCCGGCGCCGATCGTTCAGTGAAAAGAACAAATCGCGATTCTTCAATCGTTTGCAAGTCATCATGCCGGAGTCCTGCGTGCACTGCCTCCAGGCTGGACACGCTGGCGCCCGGCGGCTAATATCCGGCCACAAATTCGCCCCTCACTTGATTGCCTTCGGGATGCGGGTGGGGTTCGTTTTTTTCAGATCGCGCCATTTCACCAACCGCGGGCAGCGCAGAGGGCAGGGGCCTTCCAGGGAGCCTTGACGCGTGCGGAATATTCATCCGACAGCGATCGTCGATCCGGCCGCCGAATTGGGCGAGGATGTCGACATCGGTCCGTTTTGCGTCGTCGAACGCGACGTAAGAATTGGCGACCGCACTGTTCTGCAGGCGCGGTCGATGGTCCGGCGCTGGACGGAACTCGGCGCGGACAACAAGCTGCTGCCCGGGGCGGTCCTCGGCGGCGACCCGCAGCATCTGGCGTATAAAGGTGAGCGCACCGACCTGCGCATCGGCGCCGGCAATTGGTTCGGCGAACACGTCACGATGCACCGCGCCAGCAAGCCGGAGTCGGCGACCGTCATCGGCGACAACAACTATTTCATGGCCTATGCGCACGTCGGCCACGACTGCCATTTGGGCGATCGCATCGTCATGACCAACTACAGCGGGTTGGCCGGCCACTGCGTCATCGAGGACCGCGCGCTGCTCGCCGCCTACTCCGGCGCGCATCAGGGCGTGCGGGTCGGCCGCATGGCGATGCTCGGCGCCGGCGGGCTGGTCGGGCAGGATGTGCTGCCATATCTCGTCGTGCAGGGCACGCCGGCCGGGCCGCGAGGCCTGAATACGATCGGCATGCAGCGCAACGGCGTGCCGGCCGAAACGCGCCGCGTGCTTCAGGAAGCCTATCGCATTCTGTTTATGTTGAAGCTCAGTTTGCCGAACGCCGTGGCGAAGCTGCAGGCCGAATTGCCGGACCTGCCCGAATTGCGGCACTGGCTGGAGTTCATCGCCCAAAGCAAGCGGGGCATCGCCCGCAGGAGAACCTCGTGAACGACAAACAACGGCTGCGCGTCGCCGTCGTCGGCGTCGGCCACATGGGCCGCTACCACGTCGGCGCCTACAGCGAGATCCACAATGTCGACGTCGTCGGCGTCTGCGACATCGATGCGGCCCGCGCCGCCCAGGCCGCCGCGCCCTTCAACTACCCGACCTACACCGACTACCGCGACCTCTTCGGCAAGACCGACGTCGTCACCGTCGCCGCGACCACCGAAATGCACTACGCGATCACCAAGGATTTTCTCGAGCACGACATCCACGTGCTGCTGGAAAAGCCGATCGCGCCGACGCTCGGCGAGGCCGAGGCGCTGTTCGAGTTGGCGGCGAAGCGCCATCTTGTGCTGCACGTCGGCCACGTCGAGCGGTTCAACGGCGCCGTGCAGGAATTGAAGAAGATCGTCGTCGAACCGATTCTCGTCGAAAGCCGGCGCGTCGGCCCGTGGACCGGCCGCAGCGTGGTCACCGGCGTCGTGATGGACCTGATGATCCACGACATCGACATCGTGCTGAACCTCGTCGATCAGCCCGTCGTCGAGCTGGAGGCGCTCGGCCGCAAGGTGCGCAGCGATTACGAAGACCTGGTGACCGTGCAGATGCGCTTCGCCGACGGCGCGCTGGCGACGATGCTGGCCAGCCGCGTCACCGAGGAGAAGTTCCGCACGCTGGGCATCCACCAGCCCGACGCGTACATCATGTTGGACTACAGCACGCAGGATATCCAAATTCACCGGAGCACCAGCAGCAGCACGCAGGTGGGCGACAACCATTTGAAATATCGGCAGGAGAGCATCGTCGAACGGGTGTTTATCCATAAGGGCAATCCGCTGAAATTCGAAATCCAGCATTTCCTCGACAACGTCACCGGCGCCAACGGCCGCTTGATCGGCGTCGAGCGCGAACTGCGCAGCTTCAAGGTCGCGCTGCAAGTCGCGGAGATGGTCCGCGGGAAGTGAATTGAGACTTTAAACACGGAGAGCACAGAGAATGGCGCAGAAGGCACAGAGAAGACACAGCGGCAATATTGGAACACAACAATATTTTCTCTGTGTCCACTGTGTGCCCTCTGTGTTCTCTGTGTCTAAAATTCCAACACCGACCCATGTCGCCGCCAACTGACAAACCCCTGGGCATCCTCGCCGGCGGCGGACGCCTGCCGTTGCTGGCCGCGCGGGCCGTGGCGGCGCGCGGGCGGCCGGTCGTCGCGGTGCAGTTCGCGGAAACCGGCCAGCGCGGCCTGGCGCGGCAGTTGCCGCAGGGCGCGGCGACCTTCAGCCTGGGGCTCGTCGGCGCGATGCTCGAACACTTCCGCGCGCACGGCGTCGAGGATCTGCTCTTTCTCGGCAAGGTCGAGAAGGGGCTCAATTTCGCCGATATTCGGTTCGACGACGTCGGTTTGGCGATGCTCCAGCGCCTGCCGGGCCGGGCCGACGGCGCAATCTTCGCCGTCGTCGCCGAGGAACTCGAGGCGCGCGGCTTCCACATCGCTTCGCAGGCCGCGGAGTTGGCCGAGTGGCTCGCGCCGGAGGGCCATTTGGCCGGGCCGGCGCTGCATTCGAGCCGCGCCGCAGACGTTGCGCGGGGCTTCGAGGTGGCGGCGGCGCTGGCCGCGTACGACGTCGGCCAGACAGTCGCGATCAAAAACGGCGTGGTCGTCGCGGTCGAGGCGTTCGAGCACACCGACGCCTGCCTGCGCCGGGCGGGCCGGCTCGCGGGCAAGGGCCTCGTCGTCTGCAAGACCGCGCGGCCGAAACAGGACCCGCGCTTCGACGTGCCGGCCGTGGGGCCGGACACGCTGAAGACCTTGGGCCGGCTCGCCGCCGCGGGCCTCGCGATCGAAGCCGGGCGCACGTTTTGGCTGGAGCAGGAGAAATGCCGCGAATTGGCGGCGCAGTTCGGGGTCAGCGTGATCGGCGGCCGACGCCGTTAACCAGTCAGCCGTTTGGGGTAACAAAAATGCGACGCAGTTTGTTGGTCATCGCGTTGATCGTGTCGGCGGCTGTGGCCGTGACCGCCGGCGCCTGGGCCGACGACAGCCAGACGACTTCCGCCGGCGCCCAGGCGACGCCGGCGCCCGCGCCCGCGGCCGAGTCCTCGCCGGAACCCGCCGCGGCGCCGCCGGCGCCCACCGCAGCCGACAATCAGAAGGAAATCGAACGGCTGCAGGCCGAGATTGCCGCTTTGGAGAAGCGCCTGGCCAGCGTCGAGGGCAACGTGGCGAAGAACTGGGACCCGAATCGCGACGGCGTGCGGCTCGGCGAGAAAATCTGGTTCACGTTCCACGGCGAATTCCGCAGCCGCGCGATTATCGAGGCCAACACGAAAAACGCCTACACCAACTATGCCGGCGAGCGCCTGTACGCCTACGATCCGAAATCGACGCTGGAGAACGATTACGGCTGGTGGGATTCGCGGCTCCAGGTGCGCACCGGGTTCAACTTCGCCAACCGCGCCGAACTGGTGGCGATGATCCAGTTCGGCGACGTCAATTGGGGTTCGCAAACGGCGGCGTTCGGCGAGTCGGGCACGTCGATTTACGACAAGCCGATGCCCTATTTCCGCGAACTGTACGCCCGGGTCTCGATGGACCCGATCCCGATGACGCTCGTCTTCGGCCGCGTCCCGATCGACTTCATCGGCAATCGGCTGATCATCGGTTACGAGCACAACGGCGCCTACACCTACTTCGGCCCGCGTTGGCTGCAATTCGGCTTTGGCGGCTTCCGCGACTACGAGGGCGAACCGTATGAGTACGGCAAACGCTATAACGACGACGAAGACATGTTCCTCGCGTGGCTCAACACCGTGCCGGCCGCGGGGCAAAAACTCCAGTTCTTCGGTTGGATGCGAGACCTGATCGTCGCGGCCAAGCCCGTGCAGCTCGATCAGACGAGCCCCTTGTACAGTTTGCCCGGCTTCACGCAGGACAAGTACACCGGCCAGAACGGGCAAGTGTGGGACGTCGGCGTCAATTGGGTCGGCGACTTCGGCCCCGTGACCCTCAACGCCGAAATCGACCAGGAGATCGGCGTGCTGCCCGCGTCGCATTCGGCCGCCGCGGACGGCGCGCGGGACATTCACTTCAATGGCCGCGCCGCGTTTCTGAAGACGGATTGGCACGTCGACAACCTCGACTGCCTCGCGTTGACCGGCGGTTACGGCTCGGGCGACAATCCGAAATCCCAGAACTACTCGGGCTTTTGGGCGCCGGACAACGAGTACATCATCCGCGACTTTTACCGCGAAGAACCGATCCAGCGCGGCACGTTCATGGTCTACAATTCGATCGCGCCGGGCGCGGGCGTGCCGGGCGCGTTGAAGCAGAACCTGGGCACGGGCGGCATCGAGAATACGATCTTCGCCAACCTCGCCGCCGACCTCGGCATTCAGGACAACCACCACTATTACATCAGTTGGGGCTACATCCGCGCGGCGGAGCCGAATCCGGTGACGCATTCGGCGGACATCGGCTGGGAAATGGACGCGCGCGTCGACTACCTGTTCAACTCCAACGTGACGTTCTCGATTTACGGCGGGCATTTGTTCATGACGGGCAATTATTTCCGCGAGCACGCGCACGACGCCGCGGCGATCTTCTTCGAATGGAAACTGTCGTGGTGACGCGCGGGCGCGAACCGCGCACTTGACCGGAACGCGCCGGCGGCGTGAAATGCATCCGCGTGGGCGATAGTGAAGGGACAACGGAGGAAACCGATGCGTCGTTCGACCGTCTTGTTGCTGATCGCACTGGCGCTCGCGGCGTCGACCGCGGCGTGCGGGTGGCGGTCGTCCGGCTACGCGAACGATTTTCCGGAAGAAGACTGGGGCAATTACGACTACGTGCTGCGCGGCCCGGCGCCGATCGCGCATTATCCCAAGACCGTCGTGGAATTGAACGTCAACGACGACGGCACGGTCGACGGCGTGGTGTCGAGCATCATCTGGTCGCAGTTCACCGGCGCCCTCAGCGGTGAGACGCTGACCCTGAATCTGGCGTTCTCCGACCCGGCCTGCGCCGGCGAATCGCACGGCGAATTCTGCGGCCAGTTCACCGGCAAAACGCTGGCCGGCACGTTCGAAATCCAATCCTGCCAATGGTACTCGTTTGCTTTCGACGGCGGGCTGGTCGGCGGGCGCGACTGGACGCCGGCGGACGGCGAAGGAACGCCATGACGGCCGCGGGAGCATAATGCTGGAGCGGCTGGCCGAATACGATCGCCTGATTTTCTACGCGATCAATCACGACTGGTCGGATCCGGGCCTCGACGTTTTGTTCGCGTTTTTCACGTACCTCGGCCACAGCGCGGCGCTGGCCCCGCTCGGCCTGCTTTGCCTGTACGCCTTCGACCGCAAGAATTTTCCGAAAAACTTCCTCGTGATGGGCGCGGTGCTGCTGTTCGGCGGGCTGTGGGTCCAACTCGTCAAAGCCTTTATCGACCGCCCGCGGCCGTTCGCCGACCCGCTGCTCGGGGCAGACACGGCGGCGGCGATCAAGACGAGCCTCTTCGGCCTGGTCGACGAATGGAACGTGCCGCTGGCCCCGCGGCTGCCGGCGCTGGCGTACTGTTCGGGCGCGCTGCACCTCATCGGGCCGCGGCTCGCCCGCCATTCCTACCCGAGCGGCCACGCCGCCGCCGCCTTCGGCGCCGCGACGGCCTTGACCTACGCCTACCGGCGCTGGTTCTGGCTGTTTTTTCTGCCGGCCGCCGCGGTCGCGGTCAGCCGCGTTTATGTCGGCGCGCATTTTCCGCTGGATGTCGTCATCGGCGCGCTGATCGGCGTCGTCAACGCCTGGGCGCTGCTCGATTGGCTGCGGCCGTACACCGGCATCGGCCTGCGCCGGCCCCGGACGTTCGCGCCGGCGGCGTCGCCCCCGGGCCAGCCGTTGATCATGCTGACCGCCGGCGAGGCGAGCGCCGATGCGTATGCCGCGCGGCTGGTCGCGGCTTTCAAGGGGACCACGCCGGGCGCGCGGTTCATCGGCGTCGGCGGCGAGCAGACAATCGCGGCGGGCCTCGAGCCGCTGGGCCGCGCCGACGAGCTGGCGATCGTCGGCTTCACGGGGGTGCTGACGGGCCTGCGCGGCCTGCGGCGCGTCTACCGCGCGTTGCTCGGGGCGATGGACCGCCGCCGGCCCGACGCGCTGGTGTGCCTCGATCTGCCGGACTTCAACCTCGGCCTCGCGAACCAGGCCAAGGGGCGCGGCATTCCGGTGCTCTACTACATCAGTCCGCAGGTGTGGGCGTGGCGGCCGGGGCGGATCGCCACCATCGCCGACCGCATCGACCGCATGGTCGTGACGCTGCCGTTCGAAAAGCCGCTGTACGAAAAAGAGCACGTGCCCGTCGACTTTTTCGGGCACCCGATTCTGGAAACGATTCGGCCGAAATACGCGTCGCGCGACGAGGCCCGCCGCGCCTTCGGCCTGGCGCTCGACTGCCCGGTCGTCGTGCTGGCGCCGGGCAGCCGCAGGAATGAAATCGCGCACCTCGCGCCCGTGCTGGCGGGGGCGGCGCGGCTGCTGGCGGCGCAGCGGCCCGACCTGCAATTCGTCGTGCCGCTCGCGCCGACCGTCGACGACGGCGAAGTGCGGGCGATTTTCGCCGCGGCGGGCGTCGCGCCGGCGTACACGCGCGGCGAATATTACGACACGGTCGCCTGCGCCGACGCGGGGATCGTCACCAGCGGCACGGCCACGCTCGAAGCCGCCCTGGCCGGCCTGCCGCACGTCATCGTCTATCGCGGCAACGTCCTGAATTACGCGATCGCCCGCCGTGTGGTGCAGGTGGACAAAATCGGCCTGCCGAATATTATTCTGGGGCGGGTTGCTTTCCGCGAGCTGATCCAGAAAGAATGCACCCCGGAGGCGGCGGCCGCCCAGGCGCTGGCGTTGCTGGCGGGTCCCGCACGGGAGGCGGCGCTCGCGGCGTGCGCCGAGGTGCGCCGCGCGCTTTCCGGCGGCGAGGTCAGCCGGCAGACGGCCGCGGCGCTGCAGGCGCTGATTCGGCGCCGGCCGCCGGCGACGGACGCAAAATGAACGACACGAAGAACGAGCAAGCGGGTTTCGCGCGGCGTACGGCGTCGGCGGTCGGCGCGCGCGTTCGCCGGTCGGCGAGGGAGCGTTTCGACCGCTTCCGCGCGAGCCGCGAATATCAGATTTTCGCCCGGCTCTTCCGCTACTTCCTGCCTTACAAAATCTGGGTCGCCGTGGCGCTGGGGTTCGCGCTGGTGGTGTCCACCGCGGACGGCGCGGTGCCGGCGTACCTCGTCCAGCCGATCATGGACAAGATTTTCGCCAATCCGGACAAGACGACGGCCTACGCGTGGCTGAGAATGATGCCGTTCCTGATCGTCGCCGTGTTCGTGGGGAAGGGCGTGCTGCGGTTCCTGCACAATTACATCATCTGCGTCATCGGCCAACGCGTGATCCGCCAGGTGCGGGGTCAACTCTACGAGCATTACCAACAGCTTTCGATCGACTACTACACCGACACCAACACCGGCGTGATGATGAGCCGCATCACCAACGACGTGAACATGATGGAGCGGGCCGTGCCCGCGCTGACAAGCATGATTCGCGACCCGTTCGGCGTGCTGGGTCTGGCCGTGGTCGCCGTCGTCATGTGGTGGAAGATGGCGGTGATCGTCATCGTCATCACGGCGCTGACCGCGTATCCGATCCAACTGTTCGGGCGCAAGGTCCGCAAATACACCGGCCGCGGCCAGACGTTCATGGGCTTGATGAACACGATCCTCAAAGAAAACTTTTCCGGCATCCGCGTCATCAAGGCGTTCGGCATGGAGAAATATGAGATCGAACGCTTTCGCAAGGAGAACGAACGGGTCTACGGGGCCAATGTCGCCCGCGTAAAATACGATGAACTCACCGCGCCGGCGATCGAGGCCCTGGGCGCGATCGCGCTATCGGCCGTCGTGGTCTTCGGCGGCGCGCAAGTGCTCAGCGGCGTCATCACGACCGGCCGGTTTTTCTCGTTTGTCGCCGCCGTGCTCCTGATGTACGAGCCCTTGAAGCGCACCGCGCGGATGTACACCGCGTTTCAGAGCGCCATCGGCGCCGCCGAGCGCGTCTTTGACGTGCTCGACACCTCGGCCACCATCGCCGACCGCCCCGGCGCGGCGGAACTGCCGCCGATTCGCGACCGCATCGATTTCGAGCACGTGCAGTTCTGCTACCACGGTTCGCCGGACATCGTGCTGCACGACTTCAACCTCGAAGTGCGCGCCGGTCAGACCATCGCCATCGTTGGCGGCAGCGGCTCCGGCAAGACGACGCTGATCAATCTGATCCCGCGGTTCTACGACCCGACCGGCGGGCGCATTCTCATCGATGGCGTGGACCTGCGCGACGTGACGATGACGAGCCTGCGGCGGCAAATCGCGATGGTCACGCAGGATACTTTCCTGTTCGACGACACGGTGCGGAAGAACATCGCCTACGGCCGCGGCGACGCCGACCTCGCGCGCATCGTCGACGCCGCGAAAATGGCCTACGCGCACGATTTCATCATGTCGTTTCCGAAAGGTTACGACACCGACATCGGCGAACTGGGCGTGAAGCTTTCGGGCGGCCAACGGCAGCGGCTGGCGATCGCCCGCGCGCTGTTCAAGAACGCGCCCATTCTGATTCTCGACGAAGCGACGAGCAGCCTGGACACCGAATCCGAGCGCGAGGTGCAACTGGCGCTCGAGAACCTGATGCAGGGCCGCACGACGTT
>CAZHPN010000066.1:0-28304 GCA_964534375.1 uncultured bacterium
TCGCCAGATCGAGTTCTTCGAGCTTGTCGACGTAGCCGAGAATCTCCGACATCTGGCGCGTCAGCCGGTCCAGGTCTTCTTCCTTGACTTGCAGGCGGGCGAGCGCCGCGACGTGCAGCACGAGCCGCCGATCGATGACGAGCTTCAACCTACTCTTCCTTTGTAATGCCGAGAATCGACCGCACTTCGGCCGCGTGCGAGCCGTTGGGTCGGGAGTTCAGATACGCTTGGTAGCTGTCGTTCGCGGACGACTTGTTGCCCATCGCCTCGTACGCCGCCCCGAGGAAATAGTGCGCGTCCGGGTTGACCGAGCGCGCCGCCCCGCACGATTCGACCGCCGCGGCGTATTGGTTCGAATTGAGCATGATCCGGCACTTGGCCAGCATCGCTTCGCCGTTCATCACGCCGAGCTTCAGCAATTCGTTGACCATGCCCAGCGCTTCGTTGCTGGAGCCCTTGCGCATGGCCTGTTCGATGCGCAACGCCAGTTCCTTGGCCTTCGCCTTTTTATCCATGTCGGCGCCGACCTCGGCGGGCAAGCCCGTCACCGCGCCGGTCTGCGCCAGGTCGCCGCGCAGATTGCTCTGGTAGAGCTCGATGCGGCGTTTCGCGTCGGCGTTGTCCTCGATCAGCTTGAGCGCCTTTTCTTCCGACTCCAGCGCCAGTTGCCATTTCTTTTGCGAGGCGTAGACGTCGGCCAGCAGGTGGTGCGCGCGGAAATTCAACGGATTCTCAGCGATCGACGATTGCAGCGCAAATTCCGCCTTGTCGCGCGCGTTCTTTTTCAGGTAGACGTGCGCGAGCAAATAGTTCGATTCGGCGTCTTCGAGTTCGTCGCCCTCTTTGACCACGATCGCGTCGTGCACCGTCTTTTCGGCTTCGCCCAGCTTGTCTTTCGCCAGATCGCACGCGGCCATGGCCCGCAAGGCGTAGGGAACTTTTGGTTCGCGTTCGACCGCTTGCTGGGCCAACGTGCACGCGTTGTCGACGCCTTCGGTTTTGCCATATTCGATATCCAGCAGCGCCAGCAGCAGCGCCTTCTCCGCCGTCGCCTGATAGAAGTCGGGCTTGGCGGCCAGCGACTGATCGAGCGTTTCGATGGCCTTTTGATACGCCGCGGGCGAACCGGGCTTCAGCTCATCCAGGGCCGTCTGGAACTTGAGCCGATAATCGAGTTTCTTGCGGTCTTCCTCTTGCTGAATCTGCGACGCCTCGTTGCGTTTCGCCAGGTTGTTTTGGTAGTCGATGATCTGGTCGCGCACCATGTGCGTGACGACGACCGCCGCGGCGATGATGGCCAGCGCGGCAAAGACGAGGAAAATCTTCATCGTCGTGCCCATGCCGCTGGGCCGTTCGCCGATCGTCGGCGGCTTTTCCTTCGCCGCCTGTTTCCACGCGGCGCGGACGACCCCCTTGTACGGGAAATCGTCTTCGGCGTCGGTCGTCGCCGCCGTCTCGTCCGCCGCCGGCGCCGCTTCCGGCGATTCCGTTTCCGTCGGCTCGCCTTCGCCGGACACTTCGTCGGCGAATTCCTTCGTGCGACCGAACAACGGCTTGCGCTTGAACGGCGAGTCATCGGCGTATTTTTCGAAATCGGGCATTTTCGGTTCGGGCATCACGAAGGCCGGCTCATCCAGCCCCGTCATGTCCGGTTCCGCGGCCGCGTCGTCGCCGAAGTCTTCCCGCGGCCGTTTTTTGCTGGCGGCCCAATCGAAATCCGGCTCCGCGGGCTCTTCGGCCCGCGCCGGCGTCTCCACGCGCGCGCCGGCCGCCGGCGCCGGAATGTCGACCGCGCCCGCCGCCCCCCGCTGCCGATGCCGGTTCTTCTTTTTCTTCTTTTTGCCGCCGGGCCGCTCGACCGGCGCCGTTGCCGGCGGACCGCAGACCGGCCCCTCGGGCAGACCCGTCTGCGGCTTGAATTCGAACGGCTTCGGGGTCGAGGTCGGCCGCGGCGGCGTCGGCGCCGGGACCGGGGCGGCCGGGGTCGCCTTGGGGGCTTGGGCGCTTCCCAGCTCGACCACCGTCGGCGCGGCTTGATTGATGAACGTCGAGCGGACGATAGGCCGTCGCGCGGTCGTTTCGCGGCCGGTCGGCTCCAAATTGGCGGCGTCGACCTTGATCGGTTCCGGAGCGGACGGTTTCGGCGGCGGGGCCGCAGGCTTCGGCGTCGGCGCCGCTGGCGCGGGCGGCGGCACGGGCGCGGGCGGCGGGGTCGCCGCAGTCGGCTTGGGCGCCGGCCGATCTACCGTGGCCGGCCGACCGTCCGGATACACGCGGAACACCGTGGCGCATTGCCGGCACCGCACGGGCAGACCCAGGACCTTGGCCTGGACCTTCTCATCCGGGATCGGATACTCCGACGCACAGACTGGGCAAATTCCCTTCATCGAACTTCTCCCGCCGCTGCAAGCCGCCCCACTGACCGACCGAAAAGTTAACTTTGCATCTTTTTGGGAGATGCCGTCAACCGTATGAAACCAATGAGAAACTTGGCTCCAACTCCCGTCACTGACGGAACATAGACATCGTTTCTGCGCGCGGCGAGCGCCTTCTTTCCGGCCGCAGGCCGGCCGGGCGCGCGCCGGCTCAGCCGGCCAGATGCCGCGCGATGATGATTTGCTGGATTTCGGTCGCGCCCTCGATGATCGTCATCGCCTTCGCGTCGCGGAAGTAGCGCTCGACCGGATATTCCTCCATGTACCCGTAACCGCCGAAGATTTGCACGGCCTCGCCGGTCACGTAGACCGCTGTCTCCGTCGCCTTCAGCTTGGCGAGACTCGCCTCGAGCGCGCAGGGGCGGCGCTGATCGCGTAGCCACGCCGCCCGCTGGCAGAGCAGCCGCGAGGCCTCGATCTCCATCCGCATCCGCGCGAGCTTCGCCTGCGTCAGTTGGAACTGGAACAGCGGTTTCCCGAACTGCTCGCGCTCCTGCGCATATTTCACGGACGCGTCGAGCGCGGCCTGGGCGATGCCCACCGCGCGCGCGCCGACGACCATGCGCCCGCCGTTCAGAGCTTCCATGAGAATGTGGAAGCCCGCGCCCTCGTCGCCGAGCCGTTGCGCGTCGGGAACAAAGCAATCTTCGAAAAACAGTTCGCCGCATTCGCTCGAATGATTGCCGAGCTTCGGGAATGGCGCGCCCTGGGTGAAGCCTTTCGCGCCCTTCTCGACCACGAACAGCGTAATGCCTTTGTACTTTTTCTCCGGCGCGGCCTGCGCGGCGACGGTGACAAAATCGGCGAACGGCCCGTTGGTGATAAACGTCTTCGAGCCGTTGAGCACGTAACCGCCGTCAACCTTCTTCGCGCGCGTCTTGATCGCCGCTGCATCCGACCCCGCGCCGGGCTCGGTGAGGCCGAACGCGCCGATTTTTTCGCCGCGGATCGCGGGCCGCAAATAGCGCTCTTTGAGCGCGTCGCTGCCCAGCAGGTAAATCGGCAGCGTAGCGATCGACATGTGGGCCATGATGCCGCCGGCGAAGCCGGAACTCACTTTGCCCAATTCCTCGGCGAAGAGCGTCAAGGTCATATATCCCATTTCCATGCCGCCGTACGCCTCGGGATAAGCGATGCCCAAATATCCCATTTCCCCGAATTTCGGAAACAGTTCCGGCGGGAAGCGATGCTCGCGCTCGCACCGCTCGACCAGCGGCGCGACCTCGCCGGCGAGAAATTTGCGGAAGCTGTCGACGAAAAGAAGTTGCTCTTCAGTCAGCCAAAAATCCATTGATTTACTCCAACGTAGGCTTGGGTTCTACACACGGCACCACCGCTCCTTTGCTCAGCACCTGCTCAAACCACAGGATCGCAGCTTCGCCTTCTTTGCGAGTGTAATCTGCGAGCGGGCGAATGTGACGAATCGTGTTGCGGAGTTCCGCAATTTGATCGAAGTGTTTATCTAGTTGTTCCTTGTTCCTAAATCGTCCCGCAAAACGATCCCAAAGCTGTTTGCTCGTTATTGTTCCTTGAAGTTCTCGAAAATCGAAGAAGTCGAGCGTTCCTTCGAGGGTATCGTACCGTTCCGAATCCATTGCGGCATCTTTGTTGAGGGCCTTTTGTATCCGTTGGCTCACATTATTGGCGACGTGATCCGGTAATAATGTCTTGTCACCGTTAAGCGTCACCGCGATCGTCGTCCGCAGCCGAATTTCCAAATCCGCCAACTTCTTATCAAGATCGCGGAGGGCCGGTGGAAGATCCAGCCGCCTTTTCACAAGTAAGTTTTCGATGGCCTCGACAATGGTGCGTTGGCGCTCGTTAATAAATTCTTCATAGTCGATGGGAGTGAAAGGATCGCGCAGGAGGATTTCAAGCGCCTTCGAAGAGATTGAGTGCGCCGCCAACATGCTGCTGACTTGTTCCTCCCCGTTGGCGGCAATTAATTCCCGCAAATATTCGTTCGGCAACCTATCTCGAATAATGTCTCTATTGGTTGTTGATGTCAGCGGCGTTCGATTCAAGATCGAGTTGATTAAGTTATTTGGAACATATTTTTGGCCCCATGATGCCGGAACGATGTGGTGATCGTCGAGTTCATCCGGGTGCGGGACATTGCCGGTGACCCAATCGCGGGCGCCCTGCAAAATCAAAAGATTGAAGATACCGTTATAAATTGAAGAGCCCCGTTTAGTTTCATTTCGAAGAACAAGGTTTCGGAAGGTCAAGGCGAATTCCCTGAGCAGTGCGGGCTCGGTTTCGTTACTGTCGATCCACGCTCGGACATCGAAAAAATCGCGAGCGGCTGTGGATTCAACGGAACCAGAATAACGGTTCGTGAACACCGACGCCCAATACCAATGACGGACTTTCCTCTGCGCCTCCAATTGCGTTTGCGACGGCATTGTTTTTACGTACGATTGAAGCGCCGAGAAAATCGGCAAAATTGATTCGTAAGGTAAGTAATTTGCGGACGTGACCCCGAACTCCTGGGGATGGCGCAGGAGCGCAATTGATTTGTCTAACGCGTCAACGGCTGTATGCCAACGTTTCTCAAAATCGTTTGCATCATTGATCAAAATCTCTTTGCGTCTGGAGCCGCTGGGATCGCGGACGGTCTTCTCCTGTCCGGGCATCAGATAGTACAGATATTTTGGCGAACAGTAGCCCTGCGTGAGAATCGACATCACTTGAAGAATGTAAACGTTCGTTTTGTCAGAGCCGAGAAAATCAAATTTCGGCTTGGCATCTCGCCACATTTTCTTGAGCTGAATGCTTTTTGGCCTCAGCAGGGCGTTGAGCAAATCAAAGATATCCAACTGAATCCCGCGGCTGTTGATCTGCGTGAAAATATCACATACTTTCGCGACCTCAATGTCCTCGTCGAGCGCAATATATGACACTTTATATTGTAGAACTAGTTCGCTGATGCAATCGGCAAACTGTTTGGCATTCGTTGCATGTTCGCGCGCAATTTGCGCGGGCACTTCGTCACCATGTCTTGCGCATTCTTCCGCACTTTCCGCCCAGTACTTTTCGTAGCCTTGTAACCAGTTGGGAACAGAAAATAGACTTTCGCCGACAACAGAAAGGGGGAAAATGTGGCGTTTGTACTGCTCCTCGCGGGAACTCTGAAGGACTTGATTCGCGCTCTTATTCCATTCATAGGTGAACGCCTCGTCGTACTCCTCAGCGATGAATCTGTCGATTCGAATATAGAAATAGTACCGATTAGACCGCTGAGGCAACGGCATATCGGGGGCGGTAAAGGCATAAAAAATCGCTGTGAGCCTTTGTTGGCCATCTAAAACGATGAAGTTTGGATTTGGCTCGCCGACATATCCGAAAATCGACTCGCACGAGAGAGCTTCGTAGTTCTGTCGCTTGCCTTTCCAGAAGAGAAAGTTTCCGATGTAATAATCGGAGAAGATTGAGCGCATCAACTGCCGAATGTCCGATGGACGCCACTCGAACTCCCTTTGGAAATCAGGCACCAGATATTGGCCTTTTTTGAGGTTAATAATAAGGTTCATGAGAGTTTCGGTGCTTGGTTGTTGAGCGTTTTTCATTCGCGTTCGCCTTCACCCCGTGAACGGGCCGTTGAAAGGCCAAGACGGCTTTTTTCAACGCCTCGGTTTTCCGAGGACACGGTCAGCCGTGGCTTCTATATTGCGGTCATTTGGGCGGGACCGAAAGTAAAAGTGACGGTCGCGACGCCCTTGTCCCTGCCCACCTGTATCCCGTTAGGACTTCAGAATTTCGCGGCTGACGATCAACTTCTGCACTTCGTTGGTGCCTTGCGCGGCGATCCAGGTGTAGGCGTCGCGCAGGTAGCGCTCGACGGGGTAATCCACGTCGCTGCCGTAGCCGCCGTAGATGCGGTTCGCGAGATCGACCGCCGCGATCAACGTGTCGCCGGCGTAGTACTTGGCCATCGAGGTCTCTTTTTGGTGATTTTCGGTGTGATGGCTCATCACGGCGGCGCGGTAGGCCAAGAGGCGCGCGGCGTCGATCCGCGTTGCGAGTTCCGCCAGCGTGAACTGGATGTTTTGTTTGTCAGCCAATTTGCGGCCGGCGACTTCACGCTGCTTGACGAACGCCACCGAAGCGTCGAACGCCGCACGGGCGAGGCCGACGAAGCCGAACGCGAGGCTGATGCGGGTTTTGCTGAGAACTTTCAGTGCGAGCCGCAGCCCGTCGCCGGTTTTGCCGATGCGGTTTTCCGCGGGACACGGCATGTTTTCGAAGGCGAGGTTGAACGCGCGGTGGCCCTTGAGGCCCATCGCCGCGCAATGCTTCACGAGCTTCAGGCCGGGCGCGCTTTTCTCGACAATAAACGCGCTGATGGCCTTTGCGCCCTGGGCGGGGTCTTCGGTGGCGAACACCGCAAAGAGGTCGGACATGTCGGCAAACGTGATCAGCCGCTTGGCGCCGTTGATGACGAAGCCCTTGCCGTTGGCCGTGGCGCGGCACTTCATCGCCGCCGGGTCGGAGCCCGGCCCTTCGTCGGTCAGCGCGTACGCGCCGATCTCGCCGTGGGCGATGCGCGTCAGGAAACGCTTCTGCTGCTCCTCCGTGCCGCCGAGCAAAATAACGTGTACGTAAAGCTGGCCGATTTCGAGAAACGGAATCAGCGCCGGGCACTGGTAAGCGATTTCTTCGGTGATGATGCCGATCGAAACCTTATCCATTTCCAGCCCGCCGAATTTCTTCGGCACGGAAAGGGCGGGCAGCGAAAACGGCGGCCGAACGAGTTTGTCGACCAACGTCTGAGGAACAAAATCGGTATCGTCGATTTCTTTGACGACGGGCGCGATATGTTCGAGCGCCGCCTCACGATAGAACGCCTGTAGTTTCTTCTGCTCCGCGGTGTAAAATGCGTAGGCCATGATCGTCTCCCCTTAGACGTTGAGAGGTTCGAAATAGATATCGGTCATCGCGCCGGATTTTTCTTGGCGATAGACGACCTTCACCGGCATGCCGTGGTGCGCCTTGCCGACGTCGTCCATCTCGATGTTGGTCATCATCAAAAAGTCGGAGCCGTCGAGCCGCACGTACGCGACCAGGAACGGCACCTTCGTCACGAACGCCGAAGTCGAGTAATGCTGAATCGTGAACGCCTCGATCTTGCCCGTGCCCGGCAGTTCGACCCATTCCGTCGCCTCGTAGCAAAGCGGGCAGGCGCTGCGCGGCGGGCAATAAACCTTGCCGCACTTCGGGCATTTGCTGCCCATCAGCCGTTCGTTGTGCAGGATCTCGCGGAAAAAGCGCGACTGCCCGCCGTAGGAATACTTGAAAAACACGTCCATCTTGTCGGGAACCTCGAAGGGCTCGTTCGGCCCCTTTTTTCCGTCGAGTTCGTCGTCGTACAGCGGACGCAGTTTTTCTTCGGGCAGCCGCAGCCGCGCCGCGTGCGCGCGGTAGAAGGCGTCTTTTTTGGAAAGTTTTTTGTCAGCCATTAGTCGACCCTTTCCAGCACGACCGAAACGGTCCACGCGCAAAGCGTGCCGCCGATCGATTGCACCAAACCGCGCCGCGCGTTCGGGGCTTGCCGCGCGCCGGCCTCGTTTCGCAACTGCCACACAACCTCGGAGGTTTGCATCAGTCCTGTCGCGCCGACGGCGTGGCCGCAGCCGATCAGCCCGCCGGAAAGATTGACCGGGAGTTTGCCCCCGGGCCAGACCGTGCCGTCGTCGATGAGCCGGCCGCCGTCGCCTGGTTCGCAGAAGAGGCAATCTTCATACGACATGATTTCCGTGCCGGTGAAGGCGTCGTGCAGTTCGGCCACGTCGAACTGGGCCAGCGGATCGGTGATGCCGGCCATCTCGTACGATTTCTGGGTGGCGACGCGGCAGCCGTGGAACTCGGCGATCGACTCGCGGTTTCCCGGATGCGCCCAATCGAGCGCCGCGCCCAGGCCCGTGATCCAGATCGGCGGCTTTTTCGGATGCATGTCCGCCACTTTTCGCCGCGACGCGAGCACCACCGCCGCCGCGCCCTCGGTGTAAAGGCAGTTGTCGAGCCGCTTGAACGGGTCGACGATCTTCGGCGATTTGAGCACGTCTTCCACGGTAATTTTCATGCCCGATTGCGCGCGCGGGTTCTTCAGCGCGTTGCCGTGGTTCTTCACCGAAACCTTGGCCATTTGCTCCGCGGTCGGCGTGCCGAACTTTTCCATGTGCGCGATCACCGCCAGCGCGAAACCTGAAGCCGCGGTGCGGCCGATCGGATTGTCATAGGTCATATCCGATGTGTAAAGAATGGCCCGCAGCACCTCGGGCACCGGGTTTTTGGTGTTGTAATCGTAGCAATCGGCGCACTTTTCCACGCCCAGCACCAGCACGATATCGTACAGGCCCGAGGCGACCTCGGCGTAGCCGATGCGCAGCGCCGAGCCGCCGGTCGCGCCGCCGGTGTTGACGCGCACGGCCGGGATCGGCGGCAAACCGAGGTAGTCGTGGACGAAAGCGTCGGGCTGATACTGCCGCTGGAAAAAATCGTTGTAGATGCCGTAGACGGCCGCCTCGACGTCCGCCTTATCGATGCCGGCGTCCGCGAACGCCGCCTTCGCCGCTTCGTAGGCCAATTCAAAATAGGTTTTGTCCGGATGCCGCCCGCGAAAATTCGTGCAGCCGACCCCAATGATCGCCACGTCGCGCATTTTTGCTCCTCAGGCACGTGCCTTGTTCTTGTCGCATTGCCGCCGATTCACGCGTCTGCCCGCGCAGACCTCACCCCGTCACGCTCAACGCTTGACTGCCCGTCTCCGCCGCGGAGAGGGGCCTGCGCGTGTCGCACGCTTGTCTTCGTTCAAAGATCAGTTGCCGCGCTTTCACTTTTGCAGCGGCGCCAGCCCCAGAATCTCCCGCGCCTCCGCCGGCGTGGCCGGTTCGAGGCCGAGTTCGCGTAGAATCCGCACCGACCGGGCCACCAATTGCGCATTGGATTGCACCAACTCGCCCTTGCGGTAATAGATATTGTCTTCCATCCCCACGCGGACATTGCCGCCCAGCAGCGCGCCGAGCGAGGTCAGCGGCAGTTGCGCCGAGCCGACCGCGCACACGTTGAACATCGCCTGCGGCGGCAAAAACTGGATCATCGACAGCAGCGTTTTCGCCGTCGCCGCCTCCGCGCCCTGGTGCGCCATGCCGAGCACGAGGTTGATGACGTAGGGCGGTTTCACCAGGCCCTTCTCGATCAGGTTTTCGACCTCGCGGAACATCGCGTGCGAATAAACTTCCATTTCCGGCTTGATGCCGCGGTCGAGCAGGGCCTTGGCGAAGGTTTCGATGTCGTCGGTGGTGTTGCGGAAAATCGTATTGCGATATTGGCCCTTGGCCTTCGTGCGCACGAGCGTGCCCATGTTCAGCGAGGCCATTTCCGGGCCGGCGTCGATCACCGCCTGAATGCGCTGCTCGACGGTGAGGTTCGCGCCGCCGCCGGTGGTGTCCTGCAAGACGATGTCGCAGCGCTCGCGGATCAGTTCGTGAATGCGCCGGTACAGCGCGCCGTCGCCCGACATGGCGCCTTCCGGGTCGCGCGCGTGAATGTGGGCGATCGCGGCGCCTTCGTTGAACGATTCTTGCGCGTGGCGGGCGATTTCGTCGGGCTGCTCGGGAAGGTTGGGGTTCGCGGCCTTGGTGTGCATGCCGCCCGTCATGGCGACGGTGATGATGATTGGTCGGCTCATGCTTCGTCCCTCACGCAGCTATCGCCGCGTTTTTTGCGATTTTTTTAATTTGAACCACAGAGACACAGAGAACACAGAGGAACACAAAGAAATCATCATTTAAATCACCTGTGCTTCTCTGTGTCCTCTGTGCCTATGTGGTGAATACTCATCCATTTCCTCTATTTCCGCGAATAGCCGAACTCCTTGTAAACCTCGCGCGCGATCACCAGCGTCTGGATTTCGCTGGTGCCGGCGCCGATTTCGAGCAGGCGCGCGTCGCGCAGATGGTGCTCGATCGGGTATTCCTTCATGTAACCGTAACCGCCGAAAATCTGCAGCGCCTCGTTGGTCGTTTTGGTCACCATGCGCGAGGCGAAAAGCTTCGCCATCGCCGCCTGCCGGGTCACGCTTTTGCCCTGTTTGATCAGCTCGAGCAGGCCGTAGCAGAACGCCCGGACGATTTCCAGGTTCATCGCCATTTCGGCGATTTTTTGCTGCACCAACTGATACGACGCGATCGGCTTGCCGAATTGCGCGCGCTCGTGGGCGTATTTCACCGAGGCTTCGAGGCAGGCCATCGAAACGCCGATGCTGGAAAACGGCGACAGGCTGCGCTCCACGTCAAGCGAACTCAGCGTCTGCCTGAGTCCCTTGCCGACCTCGCCGAGCACGTGCTCGCGGCCGACTTTGACGTCTTCGAGAAAGATTTCCCCCGTGGGCGACGACATGCAGCCCAGCTTTTTCATCGGCTCGCTGGTCGTCATCCCCTTCATGCCGCGTTCGAGCACGAAGCTCGTGCCGCCTTCCAGGCCCTTCGTCCCCGGCGCGCGCGCGATCACAATCAGATAATCGGCGATCGGCGCATTGGTGATAAACGTCTTTTGGCCGTTGAGCACGAAGCCGTCGCCGGCCGGCTCCCAGCGCGTGGTGATCGACAGCGCATCGGAACCGGAACCGGGCTCCGTCAGCGCCCAGCCGCCGATTTTCTCGCCCGCAATGATCGCCGGCAGAAAACGGGCCTTCTGTTCCTTGCTGCCGAATTTGGCGATGTTGTTGGCGAACAGCAGATCCGACGCGTTGACCGAAACGTTGTAGCCGAGGTTCACCCGGCAGTTCTCTTCGTAAATCACTGCTTTGGCGACCAAGTCGCCCGAGCCGCCGTATTCCTCCGGCAGGTGCGCGCCGACGTAGCCCAGCTTGGCCGCCTGGCGATACACATCGAGCGGAAACCGCCCCTGTTCGTCAAGCTGGGGGCCGAGCGGGCCGAGCACCTCTTCGTTGAATTTCCGGACGTTTCTGCGCAGTTCCTGGTATTCCGGACTTAGGTCGTCGAACATTCGCGATTCCCCTCTCCCGAAACAAGACGTTCCATCGGGACGGAAGTCGCCGAGTCCTCAAGAATCACAGCACAATTTGGTTCAGTTGCCAGATCGGCAGAAGCTTAACACTCTAGAAATAATCGGTCAAGGTTCGCGCCGGTGTTGAGGGGATTCATGGCGCGCGGGGGTCGGCGGCAAGCGCCCACACGATTACGGGGCTTTCGCCTCGTGATTCGCCGTTCACGCCTCCGCTGGCGTGACGTCTCAAAGTTCGCCACGGTCGCATAGGACCTATGGGATCGTCGCCTATCTCACCAACACCCGCCGCTTGACGCGCCGCACGTCACGAAGGCCGCGCCCGACCAGCCTCGGGGTCTCAGCCCCGGGCCCTCGCCCGCCGCGATTGCCTCATTCGAGCGTCATCTTCTCGATGATAAACGCTTCGCACGCGGCCGGGCCGATCTCGAGTTCGAACAAGCGGCCGGCGGCCGGCGTGGGCAAGGGCAAATCGATCACGCCGTTGGCGAAGCCCGCGGCGGTCGTTTCGCCGAGCAGCGCGCCCCGCTTGCCGGTGTTCTCGATGCGATAAAAGGCGACGCGCGTGTCGCCCGGGCGGGCGCAGAAAAAATCGAGCGCGAGCCGCTGGGGCCGCACCTCTTTCCAGTACGTGAATTTCAGCCCGACCGTCGGATTGCGGCATTCGGGCGGGTCCGCATCGGTGCAAATCCGCCGCCGGAATTTGTCTTTCTCGCCTTTGGCCGGATTGAAGAGCGCCAGATAATCAACGCCGATCATGCCCGGCGCACTCGCGACGGCCATCAGCGATTCCGCCATGCCGCCGGCGGTCTCCAGCGGCGCCGTGAGCAGCGCGCGTTCGCTCTCCCAATATTGCCGCAGGTCGCCGGCGCTCAGCCAGCAGAGGGCCGCCGCCGCCAGGCCGACCGCGACCGCGGCCGGCGCGGCGCCGCGGTCCCCCGCCCAGGCTTTTTTCACCAGCGCACCGCACGCGTAAACCGGCACGGCGAGCGAGAGCGCGACCCAGAGCGATAACTGCTGGATGAAGGTAATGGGGTCGTGGAGAAAGGCGTCTCTCATGACCAGGCACCACAGCAGCGAGCCGGCGAACAGAAAAACGCCGCGAATGAATGCGGCCCGATTCGCCACTTCCTGTTTTTGCGCGGCGGCCAGCGCCAGCAGGCCGATCGTCAGCGCGCTCGGCAGAAAAAACCACCCGCCGAAGCCGGCGTCGCGCGACAGCACGTGCGCCGCGCGCGCCAAATAGATCCCGTAGGTCGGGTAATGCACGAGTTCGACGGTGTCGCCCAACATGGCCGACCGCTCGATGAAAGATGAAGACAGGTCGTGAACGGCGGCGGCGAACGAACCGAGCGAGACCAGTTGCAGAAAGTGCGCGAGAAACGCGGCCGGCCCGCCGAGCGCCGCGAGAAAATATCCCCGCCATTTGTCGCGGTTGTCGGACAGCAGGAAGCCCAGGATGATGAACACGGTCGCGATCTGGTAAACAAAGGCGCACGTGCCCTGCCAGAACGCGCCGGCGAAAGCCGCGGCGACGCCCCACCGGCTGCGGTTCTTCGCGTACATCGCCAGCCCGAGCAGCAGCAGCGATTGGTGCGGCAATTGAAAGGCATATTCGTAGATGCCGTGCGCGCGCATCCAGAAGTGCGGATTGGCCAGAATCGCCGCGACCATCAGCAGGCCGAAAACGCGGTTCTTCAGCAAGGCCATGGCCTGAAACAACACCGCCAGCGCCGCCACGTTGAGCGCAATCGAAAACCATCGCAACCCATGCAGCGAACTAACGCCCAGCAGGTGCAGCGCGCCGAAAAAAACCTCGCTGAAGGGCGGGATGTGCGTGTACAAACACGGACCAGGTCGGTAGTCGCCCGGCGGACACACGTCGGGCAGGAAATGGGTCGCCGCCAGCCCATGGAAACAAAACGATGCGATGGCCGAGACGACGTGGTTTTCCCACGTGCAGTTCGGATACAAGAACGAACTGCGCGGCAGCGAATTTCGCCAGCCCAAGGCGAGAAACGCGGCCACGATCAGCGCGGCCGTCAACGCTCCGACGATGGCGTTCGACCGCGCCGGCGGAATTTCGGACGCGTCGTCGCGGCGGCCGTCGCCCGCGTTCACCGTTCGCTTCCCCGCGCCGTTTGCCGCATTTTGCCGTCCCGAGGGCTAATCGTTCGACGTCTCGCGCCGTTGCTCTTTCAGGCGCGCGTTTTCTTCCTGCGCGCTCACAAGTTCGGTGACATCGTGGGCCGCGACGACCAGATACGGCGGCCGGCCGGCCGCGCCGGCAACCAACGAGGCGTCGATGCGGGCCCAGATCGTCACGCCGTCGCCCCGGACGAACTTTTCAACGCGCGATCCGCGTCCGTGCGGGCTCGCCGCCATTTCGTTGAAGAAATTCCAAAACGCCGCAGCCTCCGCCGGGTGCCGCAGGCCCGGATAGCCGTGCCTGGCCAGCGCTTCGGGCGGGTAACCGCTCATTTTCATCAGCGCCGGATTCGCCTGCAAGACCGCGCCGTCCATGCCGATGATGCCGATGCCGACCGCCGCGCCGTCGAACACCGCGCGGAACTTCTCCTCGCTTTGCCGCAAGGCCTCGGCGGCGGCTTTGCGGTCCGTGACGTCCAGCGCCGTGAACGTCAGGTCGCCCGTAGGCGCAGCCGGATGCAACGGCGCCAGATTGAGCTGCACGTCGATGACCCGGCCGTCCTTGCGCCGGAAGCGCGTCTCGACGGCGGCGACCGCGCATTCGCGAAGCTGCGCCGTCACTTCCTGCCCGACGCGCTCGAATTCCGCCGGCGAAACGTAGAGCAACACGGCGCTTTGACCGACCAGTTCTTCGCGCGCATATCCCGACAATTCGCAGACGCGGTCGTTGACTTCCTTCAAGATGCGGTTGGCGACGACGCCGATGCCGACGGGCGCGGCGCGGAAAATGCTCTGCAGGCGGTCTTGCTGCGCGTTCAGCGCGAGTTCCATCTGTTTCGATTTGGTGATGTCGATCATCACGGCCTGGACCCGGGTCCAGTTGCCTTCGTCGTCGGCGAGCAAACGGACGTGCCCCTCCATCCAGTGATATTCGCCGGCGGCGTCGCGCAGCCGAAATTGCGCCGGGCGGGGCCGGAGCCCGAGGCGCAGATTCTCTTCGATTTGCGCAAACATCCGGCTGCCGTCGTCGGGGTGGGCGATGTCCAGCCAGCGGACCCGGCCTGCGATCACGTCCTCGGCCAGATATCCCAATTGCGCCACGTTGTCGGAGATGAACTCGATCGGCCAATCCGCGCAAATGCGCGCCAAAATCACGATCGCCGGGCTTTGATTGACCATCGAACGGAACGACTCCAGGCGCTGCACCGTGCGCCGCAACGCGTCTTCCGCGCGCAGGCGATCGGTGACGTCGACGCCCAGAATCGCCAACCGCGTGACGTAGCCGAGCACATCGAACACCGGGCAGACGATGTTGTCGTAGGTCCGGCCGGAACGTTGGTCGACAAAACGCTGCCGCTGGCCGGTGCGGACGGCCGCCTGAATGCGCTGCCGGCGGTGCGCCATCTCCGTCGGGAAAAAATCGTACAGGCAACTGCCCAGCAGCTCTTCCTGCGTCGTGCCGAAGCGCCGGGCGGCCTCCTCGTTGCACTGAATCACCTTCCCGGTCGGCGCCAGCAGGCACGCCGTCTCGGGGATCGCATCCACCAAGGCCATCAACGACTCGCGTTCTTCGCGAATCTGGCGCTCGATCTTCTCGCGTTCGACGACCTCCGAAAGCAGGCGGTCCAACTCGCCGACGCCGCGGTTCGGCCCCAGCAACTCTTCCGGCGATAGATAGTTGAAGTTTCGCGCCACCGACCCGTCATACGCCAGCAACGGATAGGTGTTGAGCGCGCTGCGCACCGCCGCCGGCGAAAAAACCCCGCGGTCCCAGGCGAACAGGCCCAGCACGTTCTCCGCCCGCGCGAACTGCGACATCCGCGCCTCGAATTCCAGAATTCGCTGTTCGCTCGAGTGCGCCCCGAGCAGCCAGGCCATGTCGCAGGCCAGGCGCAGTTCCTCGTGCGGGTTTTTCGCGGCCTCCCGCCGCCACTGCGCAAGGCGCTCGAAGAACAGTTCGGTCTGAAAACGGCCGGCGCGGCGGAAGGCGCGCCGCTCGGAAATCATGTGGAGCGCGCCGTCCGGCCGCGGCGCCGCGCCGCCGACCGCGGCGAGGATCGCCGCCGCGTCCGCCGGGGCCGCGAGCAGCAGGCACGGGTCTTTTTTCCGGAGCCCGAGTTTCAAGAATTGGCTCGCGGCGGCGCATTGTTCGCTTTTTTCTCGGTAGATCAGGCAGAGGCGCTGGTGCGGCCACGTTCGGCGCAAGGCGTCGACGGCTGCGAGATTTTCCCAGGATGTTGCGGCCATTCTTCGCCCCTCCCTCGCCGCGCGCCCCGCTCCGGCGCCGAACTCGGCGGCGATTTCATCCTACCCGCCGGCAGCGGACCGAACAAGCGCCGAATCTCGGGGACACAAGACATAATCGGTCTCGCCTCTTCCCCAAATTCCGATAGTTCCAAATTATGGCCGGGGCCGCAGCGGCTTGGGCAGCGCGTGGCGGCGCAAGGCGCCGGGGCCGGGAATCGGACGCACGGCCGACGGTCGAATCGCCTCGCCGCACTCCGAACAAATCAACCTGGGACGCAGGGTGTGTGGTGGTTGCCCGTGCAGCAGGTGCAGCACGGGCCCGTCCGGACTCTCCCAGGCGTCGGCCCACGCGACGAGGGCGATGATCACCGGGTAGAGGTCCTTCCCTTTCGCGGTGAGACGGTACCGGTAGCGAGGCGGGTGCTCCGAATAAAGCTCACGCTGCAAGACGTGTCGATCTTCGAGCTTTCGCAGACGATGCGTCAGCACCTTGCGCGAAATTCCGAGGTCATCTTGCAAGTCGTCGAAGGAATCGATTCCGTAGAAGAGGTCGCGCACGACCAACAGGCTCCACCACTCGCCCACCACGCCCAGCGCGCGGGCCAGGGGGCATTCCAGGTGACTGAAATCGTCCAACCGCATCTTGACCCTCGATCGGTCCCGGTATAAGTTCCTTTACGAAACTTACACGAGGACGAGACCGATGACAAGACCCAACGAAGAAACGCCTCTGGTCCGCACGATCGAGTGGGACGACCCTCATCAACTGGGACACGAGGCCCGCGAGTTGTCGGGCATCGAGTTCATGCGCCGTATTATCGACGAGCAACGTCGAGTGCCCATCGGCATGACGCTCGGCTTCAAGTTGGTGGAAGTGGGCGAAGGACTCGCCGTATTCGAGGCCGAGGCCGGTCCCTGGGCCTACAATCCGATCGGCTCGGTCCACGGCGGCTGGTACGCGGCTGTGCTTGACGCTCCGTTGGGCGTTGCGCTGCACACGCTGCTGCCGAAAGGAGTCGGCTATACGACGCTGGAATTGAAGGTCAATTTGGTTCGACCGGTAAAGCCGGACACGGGTGTTCTTCGCGCGACCGGAAAGATTGTCTATCGCGGAAAGCGCACGGCGATCACCGAGGCGCGCATGGAAGACGCCCAGGGGAATCTCTACGCCCACGCCACCTCGACCTGTCTCATTCTTAACGGGTCATGACATTTGACGATGGGGCAAAGCGAGGCCCTTGGCGGCCCGGCGGCCCGCCGAAATGCAAAATGTCGCCGACGTCTCCGACCGCGTAAACGTCATTGGGGCCCGAGCCGCGGACGGTTCCGACACTAGGGACGGTCACCGGCTTTCGTCCTTCTTCCGCGGCCGGCCTTCGGGAAGCGGGCGCAGCCGGCGACGACGCGCGCGACATGTGGCATGCGCAACAAATAACAAAAACCAGAAGGGCTGTCAGGAAATTCGGTGACGGTTTCTAGTTTCCGTCGCTGGTTTCTTTGTTTCCGGCGCGCTCGCCGGACGATTCTTGAGGTTACTGCTTGGATGTGGTAGGAGAACACTTGGTTTTTTGGAAGTCCTTTTCTTTTTCAGGAGGTCGCGGTGAATCGGCTGCTTTTGTTGCTTTTCGCAGCGATTTGCGCGTCAAGCCAAATATTCTTTTTGGCGTGCGGCGGCGGTGGCGATTCTGGCGAGGCGCGGCTGCCGTCAAACGACGACGACAACAACGACAATGACTTATCGCCGCAAGACGACGATGACTCGTCGCCGCAAAGCGATGACGACGATGATGACGACAACGACGACGATCTGGCCGGAATGATCTGGATTCCCATTCCGGCCGGAACATTCGAAATGGGCTGCGTGCCCGGGGATACGAATTGCATTTTCTACGAAAAGCCGCAGCACCAGGTGACCCTGCCGGCGTTCGAAATCACGAAAACGGACGTCACGCAGGGCCAGTTCAAACAACTTATGGGCTCAAATCCTAGCTATTTCTCGCAATGCGGCGACGATTGCCCGGTCGAGCAGGTAACGTGGCATGAGGCTAGCGATTGTTGCATCGCCGCCGGCGGTCGCTTGCCGACCGAGGCTGAATGGGAGTACGCCGCGCGCGCCGGCACGACGACGATTTGGTATTGCGGCGATGATCCGTCGTGCATTGACGCCATCGCTTGGGACGGCGAGAACGCGTACGGAGAAACCCACCCCGTTTGCCAGAAAGAGACGAACGCGTGGGGCCTTTGCGACATGATCGGCAATGTACTTCAGTGGGCCAGCGATTGGTTTGACCCGAATTATTATTCGTATTCACCAGAATTCGATCCGCAAGGGCCCGCAACGGGCGACCAGCGAAGCCAGAGAGGTAGCGGCTGGGCGAGCCCGGCATTGGGCAGTCGCACTTCGGATCGAACAGCCGACTATCCGATACGGCCATTTTTTGAAATCGGATTTCGGTGCGCGCGGTGACGGATAACCTTGTCTGTGTGCGAGCCGTTCAAGAGAGCCGAGTTTTCATTCTTCTTCGTCTCAATTCGCCGACTCTAGGAATTTGACCCAGTCGGGCGCTGCCAGCCCGAAGGGCGTGGTCTCGTATCCCTGTACATAGCGGCCAAGAACAGCAATTCCGTGGGCTTTCCCGTACGGAGCGTTGGCGGAAACTACGGACAGCCACCGGTTTTCGTCCTTTTTCCGTGGCCGGCCTTCGGGAAGCGGGCGCAGCCGGCGATTCATGGCGGGCTCCAACAATGGCTGCGAAACGAACGCTGCCCGCCGGACGGCCGCGGTACGTGTGCAGGCGAAGATTGCTCAGCGCTTCGCGGTCTTCCTCGGCCAACGCCTTCAAGCAGAGGCGCCGGTCGTCGTCCGTGAAAAACACGTCTTGGCGATTGTTTCCCCGTTGCGTGATATGGCGCCGACAACCCGGGACGACCATGCGCGCAACACGTCGCATGCCCAACAAATAACAAAAACCATAAGGGCTGTTAAGAAAGCCGGTGACGGTCCCTAATTTCCCTAGTTTCCAGTATTGTCTCCCCGGAATTCCCCCAACGGGAAATGGATGCGACACTGAAATTTTCGTCGGCCATTGCGCTCCCAGGTCCCGGACGGTGTGCGACCGGCACGTGCGCCGCTGCGCCATCAAAACGCGCCGCGCCCTCTGCTAGTTCTTAGCGCGCACCGGTCGGCGCTGGCAAGCCCGGCCGCGACGGCGGGCGCGCCCGGATGCGTTGCCGTCCGGGCGTGCGTCGCCATTGCGGTCATTGTTGACGATAGACGCGCAGTCGGCGGCGTAGGCATTGCGCCACAAGCTGGCGCCCGACGTCGTTGAGGTGCGCCACGTCGGTCGGATCATTCGGCTCTCCGGTCGGGATAATCCCCGCAGAGATACTCCGTGAGTAATTCCGGACACGTCCGGCCGTTGCTGACCGTCGTCACCGAATCGCCCACTGGAAAAATGCGGTATCGTCGGCCCGGCTTCGGTTCGTGGCACATCTTAAGCTCGTCCCCTGAGGCAGGCTCGCCCCGCAGAACAAATTGGGCGGCGCCTCAAGCGACCGCCGCGCGGTCACTGCTCCGGGCCATAGTGAAGGATCACGCCGTTTCCCGAGTTAGGGTCAAAGCCCACGGCAAATATATCCGAGGAGGAGCTTCCCCAAACACCCGTCAACTCGGTCGCAGTTTCCGTCGCCGACCACGACGATCCGTCGTAGTGCATCATCACACCAGAATATCCGTTGCTGCCCACGGCGAACACGTCGCCCGCGGCGGCTCCCCAAACGCCCCATAAATCTGGGGCGTCAATCGTGACGCTTGCGGTCGTCGACCATGAGGAACCGTCGTAGTGCAAAATCATGCTGCCCTCGCCGACGGCGAATACGTCGGCGGGAGAGCTTCCCCAAACGCCGAACAACGCCCCCGCGTTCCCGCTGGTCGCCATCGCCCCCCACGAAAAACCATCGTAATGCAAGATCGAACAAAATCCGCTATAATTATCCACACCCACGGCGAACACGTCCGTGCCAGAGGCTCCCCACACGCCCCCAAACCCCAACCACCCATTTACCATTATCGACCACTGGTCGCCGTCGTAACGAAAAATCGTGCCATCACCGCCTACAGCGAACACGTCCGACGACGAGCTACCCCATACACCGAGCCCCCCAAGCAGGTTCGACCCGTTCGTCATCGGCGACCACGACGATCCGCTGTAGTGCAACACTACGCCCGCGTAGGTAATGGGATTCCCGCCCACAACGAAAACGTCCGTAGCGGAGCTTCCCCAAATGCCGTTTAGATCCGCCGTCGTCCCGCTTGTCATCGCCGACCACGAAGAACCGTCGTAGTGCGCGATCGTCCCCAATTCGCCAACGGCAAACACGTCCGCCGCGGAACTTCCCCAAACCCCGAGCAACGATCCGGTCGCGCCGATCTTCATTGCCGACCACGAAAACGCGCTGTCGTTGTTGTCGTCGTCATTGTCGTCGTCGTTGTCGTTATCGTCATTGTCGTCGTTGTCGTTGTCATCGTCGTCATCGTGCGGCGACGAATCGTCGTTGTCGTCGTCCGGGGTTGCGTCGTCGTCCGGCGAGGCGTCGTCGTCATTGTCGTTGTTGTCGTTGTCGTCGTCGTCATCGACGATGATCGCTTTGCTCGACGAAGAGCCGCCGGACGCGCACGCGGCCAGCAGCACGGCGCTCAAGGCAAGGACCAGAAGCAGCAGCCATGTCTTTTTCACGGGCGTATCCTCCCACATGATGCGTTCTTTGGCAAGACAAAGCAAGCCATTTCATGAGGGGCGCCCCATCGGCGAAGGTTGAATCCCGCGCCGTCCGCAGACGCCGATGCACCGCCATACACACCGCTACGGGCCGTAATGCAAGATCGCGCCACCGTGCTGCCCGTCCACGATGCCCACGGCGAAAACGTCCGAGTAAGACGTCCCCCAAACGCTGTGCAATCCCAGTCCCGAAAGCGCCGTCGCCGACCACGAGGAGCCGTCGTAATGCAGGATCGAATCCTGTTCGTAGCCAACAGCGCCCACGGCGAACACATCCGAATGAGAGCCGCCCCAAACGCCATATGGAAGCGGCGGTGTCCCACCCGGCCCACCCCACGCCGCCCACGAGAAGCCGTCGTAGTGCACGATCAAGGGCGGGTACAAGTCGTCATAGCCCACGGCGAACACGTCCGAATGAGAGCTTCCCCAAACGCCGTAAAATCCCGCCCCGGAAAGCCCGCTTGGCGGGGTCATCGCCGACCACGAGGAACCGTCGTACTGCAGGATCACCGGGGTTGAACAATCCTGAGTCGATCCCACGGCGAATACATCCGAAGCCGAAGCGCCCCAAACGCCGTGCAGAATCGGCTGTGGTCCGCTCGGCAAGGTCATCGCCGACCAGGAGGAGCCGTCGTAGTGCACAATCACCTCCTCGTCCGAATAGGCATCCTCACCCACGGCGAACACGTCCGTGGCGGAGGTTCCCCAGACGCCATAGAATGCCTCCGCCGCGCCGGGCGTCATCGGCGTCCACGCGGCGCCGTCGTAATGCCAAATCAAACCTTGGTCTAAGAGATAGTCATATCCTACGGCAAACACGTCGGAGGGAGAGCTTCCCCACACCCCGAACAGAGTTGGCTCCGTCCGAGTCGGCCACGACAACTCCGACCACGAGAAGCCGTCGTAGTGCAGAATCAAAGCCTGGCGTCCGTCGTAATAGCCCCCCACGGCGAACACGTCCGAGTGAGAGGTTCCCCAAACGCCGAGCAATTGCCCTGAAAGCCCGGTCGGCAACGCCATCGCCGACCAGGAAAGCGCGCTGTCGTCGTCCGTCGGTGAGGCATCGTCGTCGTTGTCGTCGTTGTCGTCGTCATTATCGTCGTTGTTGTCGTCGTCGTCATTATCGTCGTTGTCGTTGTCATCGTTGTCGTCGTTGTCGTCATCGTCGTTGTCGTTGTCATCGTCGTTGTCGTTGTCGTCGTCGGCCGGCGAGGCGTCGTCGGCATCGTCATCGACGACAACCGTTTTGATCGACGAGGAACTGCCAGACCCGCACGCGGCCAGCAGCAGGGCGCTCAAGCCGAGAACCAGCAACAACAGCCAGGTCTTGTTCAACTTTGGCCCCCGCGCGCCGGCGGCGCTGCCCGGTCTCGGTTTGCGCGGGATGGCGGCGTCCCGCCGAAATGCAAAATGTCGCCGCCGTCTCCGACCGCGTAAACGTCATTGGGGCCCGAGCCGCGGACAGATCCGACACGATTGCCAAATCCGGGCAACGTGGCGGCCCAAGTTGCGCCGTCGTAATGCAGGACCTGGCAGCAATCGGAGATGGTGTAGATGTCCGAATCCGAAGTTCCCCAAATGCGGCCGAGATTGGCGCCGGCGGAATTCCAGAACACGCTCCAGACGGTTCCGTCGTAATGGCAGACGATGCCGTTTATGCCGCCGCCGGTTGCGTAAACATCGGAAGCGGAGAGGCCCCAAACGCCGTAGTAGTGGTCGGCCGTGCAGGCCGTCGTCAACGACCACGAGGCGCCGTCGTAGTGCTGAATATCGCCGCTTCCGGAGGAACCCGCGGGGCTGCCGACGGCGTAGACGTCGGACGCCGATGAGCCCCAGACATCGGACAAACCGTCATTGCCGCTGACGGTCATCGACGACCACGCCGCGCCGTCGTAATGGAGGACCGCCGGCCCGCCGCCGGAGGCGGTTCCCACGGCGAAAATGTCCGCGGCCGAATCTCCCCAAAGGCGGCCGATCGCCGGCAGCGTGCCGGTCGCGCTCGCCCACGAAATCCCGTCGTAGTGCAGAATCACGCCGTCGATCAGATTCCCCTGTTGGTCATAGGCCCCGCCGCCGGCGAACACGTCGGACGGCGACGAGCCCCACGCGCTCTCGAGGGCAGCGTTCGTGCCCGTCGGAGCCGTCAACGCGGTCCACCACCCGCCAGCATAGTGCAAAATCGCGCCGGACTTGCCGACGGCGAAGGCTTCGGACGGCGAGGCGGCCCAGATGTCGTTCAGGTCGCGCGTGGTCGCCGCTTGCCACCCGCCGACCCAAGACGCGCCATCGCCGTAGGCCACCGTGCCGCCGCCGCCGACGGCAAGGATGTCCGTCGCCGACGCGCCCCAGATCGCGTTCAAACCTGCCGGCGCGGGGCCGTTGATCGCCGTCCACGACGAGCCGTCATAGTGAATCGCGATGCCATTGGAGCCGTACCCCGTCGCGTAAACATCCGATGCCGAGCCGCCCCAGAGGCCGGCCAGAACATCGTCCATTGCCGCTTCCACGACTCCAGTCGACCACGACGAGCCGTCGAAGTGCGCGTACATGCCGTACCAGCCGAGCGTCCATACGTCCGAGGCCGAGGCTCCCCACACGGCGTTGAAATAGCCAGTCGCGGTAAAAATCGAGGTCCACGAGGCGCCGTCGTAGTGCTGAAGGGAACCGCCGTCTTCGCCGACGGCGTACACATCCGACGGCGATGAGCCCCACACGGCATTCGGGAGAAAATAGCCGCTCCCCTGCGCCGACCACGCGCTCCCGTCGTAATGCAGGATCGCGCCCCAAAAGGCGGGGGGGCCATCGGGGACCTCGATCCAGGCCGCCGCGAACACGTCCGTGGCCGACGAGCCCCACACGCCGCGGATTCCGTCGTAATAGCCGCCGGCGACCGGAACGTCGGGGACGGTCATCAATGCCCACGACGTCCCGTCGTAGTGCGCGATCGTGCTCGGGTCGCCAATCCCCGTAAAGCCGCCGCCGACCGCGAACACGTCGGAGCCGGAACTGCCCCAAACGCCCGCGAGCGAACCCGCCGGGTTGGCCATCTCGTTCCACGTCGCGCCGTCGAAATGCAGAATCGTGCCGGAATCGCCGACTGCGAAGATATCCGTCGCGGACGAGCCCCAGACGCCGTTGAGGCTGAATCCCTGCGGCAACGGGTTCTGCCAACACCAGCCGTTGGGATAGCAGGCCCCCGCAATGTCGTCGTCGTCATTGTCGTTGTCATTGTCATCGTTGTCGTCATCGTCGTTGTCGTCGTCGTCCACGGGCGGCGACGGTCCCCAAACGGCGGTTAGGTAGGGGTATGGACTTGCCATCTCCGTCCAGGTCGTTCCGTCGTAATGCAAAATCGCGGGCGTTTCCGTCGTGTCGTCGTCTCCCGTCGGATAAGCAAACCCGACCGCGAAAACGTCGGATGGCGATCTGCCCCAAACGCCGTACGGCTGAAGTTCCGAATCGCACGGGACGTTCATTGTCGTCCAGGATGTCCCGTCGTAATGCAATATCCCCGGGAAGCCGGAGGGTCCACGACCGCCCACCACAAATACGTCCGACGGCGACGATCCCCAGATGCCCGCAAGTCCTCCGGCGCCGTTTGGAACGGGCATTGCCGTCGAGGACGCGCCGTCGTAGTGCAGAATCAGCTCCTCGCCAACCCCGAACACATTGGACGGCGACGTACCCCAGACGCCGAACATGACATAGGCGACGGTAGTCAACGTCGTCCAAGACGTTCCGTCGTAATGTTGAATCCAGCCGAAAATCGACACCGGCTCGGTGCCCCAAACAAACCCGCCCACCGCGAATACATCCCAAGACGACGAACCCCAGACGCCGTACAGGTTTCCGCCCCCGCCCGTCATCGGCGTCCACGCCGTTCCGTCGTAATGCAGAATCGCGTCGTCCCCCACCGCGAACACGTCCGACGGCGACGTTCCCCAGACGCCCTGAAGGATTTCGCCGGTTTTGCACGTCATGCCCGTCCACGCCTTCCCGTCGTAATGCAAAATCACGCTGAGCTCGGAGTAGGGATTCTCCTCCATCCCCCCCACCGCGAACACGTCGGATGACGATGAGCCCCAGACGCCCAAGAGGCCTGCTTGGGTTCCGCTCGTCATCGTCGTCCAAGACGTTCCGTCGTAGTGCAGGATTACACCGTTTTGGCCCACCGCGAACATCTCGTGCGATGAGTCGTCGTCGTCATTGTCGTCGTTGTCGTTATCGTTGTCATTGTCGTCGTTGTCGTTGTCGTCGTCGTTGTCGTTATCGTTGTCGTTGTCGTCGTCGTTGTCGTTATCGTTGTCGTTATCGTTGTCGTCGTCGTTGTCGTCGTCGTTGTCGTCGTCATCGTCGTCGCCCGGCGACGAATCGTCGTCGGTCATGTTGCGGGCGTGGCTGCTGCCGCCGGAACTGCCGCAAGCGACGGGTAGTGCGAGCAGGGCCGGCGACAGAAGAAGCAACAGGATCCCAATTGTGAATCTCATGGCGCCCTCTTTCTCAACAACAAAACAATCCGATACGAATTTTACTCGTAAAATAAACGATGTGCAGCTTCCGTGCCATGTTCTTCTGAATTGCTGAAGAAAAGTTCTTCGGAAAATCAAGCAGTTCCGGAGACGCCCGATCGCTCACGCCGCGGCGTTATGAAATCTTTTCACAGGGTTGGAAACTTTGTTCACAGCGCGGCCCTGGGCCGCGACCGCGGGCCATGAAGCTTGCCGCGGCCTAATCGAGCGCCAGCGCTTTGATCTTGTCGATCCAGCTTTCTTTTTTCTTGGTCTTGGCTTTGGCGGGTTTGGCGGCCTCGTCGCACGCGGCGAATTGGCGCAAGAGGTCTTCCTGCTCTTTGGTCAACTGGCGGGGCACTTCGACGGTGGCGACGAACAGCAGATCGCCGCGGCCGTAGCCGCGCACGTGCGGCACGCCTTTGCCGGCCACGCGGATCGTCTGGCCGTGCTGCGTGCCGCGCGGAATCTTGACGTTGACCTGGCCGTCCAGCGTCGGGGCTTCGATGGTCGCGCCGAGCGTCGCCTGACAAAACGAAACCGGCAACTCGGCGACCAAGTCGTTGCCGCGCCGCTGGAAGAAATCGTGCTCGCGGACGCGCAGGAAGACGTACAAATCGCCGGTCGCGCCGTTGTTGCCGCCCGGCTCGCCGCGCCCGGAGATGCGCAACTGGTTCCCGTCTTCGACGCCGGCCGGAATGTTGACCTTCACTTCGGAGGTTTCCAGGACCTTGCCCTTGCCGCTGCAGGTGCGGCACGGCTGCTGCACGATCCGCCCGGCGCCGCGGCAGTGGGGGCAGGTCGTGGTCAGCATGAAAAACCCCTGGCTGCGCCGCACTTCGCCGGCCCCGCCGCACGACGGACACGTCACGGCCGAGGTGCCCGGCTCCATCGTCGAGCCCTGGCAGCGCGAGCACTGCACGTATTGCGAGATCTCGAACGACTTCGCCGCGCCGAACACCGCTTCCTCGAAGTCGATCTCGAGGTCATATCGCAAATCGGCGCCGCGCCGCGGACCCTGCCGCCGCCGGCCGCCGCCAAAATTGAAAAATTCCTCAAAAATGCCGCCCATCGAGGCGAAGATGTCTTCGAAATTGCTGAAACCGGTGAAGCCCTGACCCTTCAGGCCGTCGTGGCCGTAGGTGTCGTAAATGCGCCGCTTTTCCGGGTCGGACAGAACCTGATACGCTTCGCTGGCTTCTTTAAAGCGTTTTTCCGCTTCGGGGCTTTCCGGATTGCGATCCGGGTGACATTCGAGGGCGATTTTCCGATACGCCTTTTTTATCTCGCCGTCGCCGGCGGCGCGGGCCACGCCAAGGATCTCATAGTAGTCCTTGCGAACCATCGCGTTTCCTCTAAGCGGCTCGCGGGTCGGACGGCCTGCGCCGATTGCGGCTATTTTTCGCCGGGCTTATTGAAGTTGGGCAAATCAAAGATGACGTCTTTCGGAATGACTTCCGAGTTTTCCGCCGCGTCCGCCAATTGCTTGAGGTATTGCTCGTGGTCCTTCCGCGCAATGCGGCCGGACGCGACATGCCGTTCGACCAGGCGCACGTCGAAAATCTGCTCGGGTTTGGAAATCGTGACCATCCTGCTGACTCCTTCTGCCTACTCGAGGTCTTTCGCGATCGTGACGACGCCGTCAATCGGTTTCTTCAAATTGACTTTCGCCGCGGCGATCTCGCGCAGGGCGTTCACGACGTGCTTGTTGTCGGTCGGTTCTTCGCCCAGGTAACGGCTGCCGCGCATCAACTGTTTGGTGCGCTTGGCCGTCGCCAAAACGAGCGCAAAGCGGTTCGGAATCCGCTCGATGCAATCTTCCACGGTCACACGCGCCATGACTTTTTCCTCCGTTGCCGAGGCCGCTTGCCGACCTACGGTAATTTAATCATCGTTTCGCCGTACGGGCGCCGCCAGTTATTTCCCCTCGGGGCTCGCGCCGGCGCCCGCCGGCTCTTCCGCCGCCGGGAGCTGCGCCTTCATTTCGTCGACGCTGGCGGGCAGATCGGCCAGCGTCTTCGGCGGCGTCAGGTACACTGTGTCGGGATAGCCGCCCTCGACCAGGACGACCAGCCGTTCCTTCTCGTTCGCCTTGCCCGGCGCCGGCGTTTCGGCCGGCGTCGCTTCGGCCGCCTTCGCCGCCGGCGCCGCCGCCTTCGTTGGCGGCGCGAGCGGAGCGAACTGCACCGGGTCGATCGGCGCCGAGAACCGCAACGTCGCGAGCGCTTTGCCCTCGGCGTCCAGCAGCGTCAGCGACGTCGTCTCGCCGGTGCGCAGCGCCTCGGTCAGGCGTTTGGCCCGCGGCCCGCCGACCAGTTCATCGGCGCGCCAGTGCGCGGCCGCGCGCAGCAAGTCGTCGGCGCGATCCGCGCTCGCCGGCGCACCGTCGGCGAACGCCCAGCCTTTGGCCGAACGTGAGATTCTAAAGGAAGCCTTGGGGCCTTGCAAGTCGATGATGCCGACCCGGGTCGGATTCAACACGCCGAGCAAGCGGCGGTCGCGCAGGCCTTCGCGTCCGACCTGAAACGGCATGAGCGTTTGCGCCTGCACGGTGACGATGAACGGCCGGCCGCCGGCCTGCGCGTAGTAGATCGCCGAGTTCCCCTCGCGCGCGCCGACGGTCAGCGTCAGCGTCTTTTCCTTTTCGCCTTCGCCGTAGGTCGCGGCGACCTTCAACGTCGGCTTGTCGAAGGCGTACTTTGGATCATCCAAGGCGGCGTTCTCGGGAAACGTAATCGCCTTGAGGCCGGCAACCTTGTCCAGAATGGCCTTCATCGCCTCTTCGTCGGCGACCGGGCCATTCGGGCCGTCGAGGCGCCAGACCGGCTCCGCCGCGGCCGGCTCCGGCTCGGGCGTGCCTTCGGCCTTCGGCGGCTTTTCCTGCACCAGGGTCAACGGCGGCGCGTCCGCGGCGGCGATCTCGATGCGGGACACCTTCAAGCCGGGGTCGCGCAAGCCGAGCAGTTCGTGCAGCCGGAATTCGGCCACGGGTTTCTCGATGGCCGAAAGGGTGCTGTCGGTGATCAGGAAAACCAGATTTTGATCTTCGGGTTTGACGTACGCCGAATTGTCGATCGGGTTTTTCATGCCGACCCGCACGCGTTTCACGACGCCGCCGGCGTCCAGCGTGATGATCGCGCGCGGCTTGTCGAGGCCGAAGC
>CAZHPN010000067.1:0-28069 GCA_964534375.1 uncultured bacterium
CAGGCCGGCGGCGATCAGGTCGGTGAGGAACGCGGCGGGGCTCATGGTTGCGCCTCCGGCGCAGGCGCGGCGCGGCGAATCACGACGCGATACCGACGGAACGCCTCGAACGCGATCACCGTCAACAGCAGCGCGCCTTGCAGCAGCAGCGCCACGCCCAGGCTGCCGACCTCCTTGCCGCCGACGAGGATGCCGCCGAAGACGAACGCCAGCGCGACGGTCGCCCACGGGTTCAGCCGCGCGAGCCAGGCGACGGCGATCGCGGTGAAGCCGAAGCCCGGCGAGAAGCGCTCCTGCAGGCGATGCGCCACGCCGGCCGCTTCGACCGCGCCGGCGAGCCCCGCCGCGACGCCGGAAAGCGCCATCGCCAGCATGGTGTGAAAGGCCACGTTGATGCCCGCCGCCGCGGCGGCGCGCGGGTTGTCGCCCATCGCCGTCCAGGCCATGCCCCAGCGGCTGCGCTGCATCAGCACGGCCAGCGCCGCGGCGACGACGAGCGCGAGCGGCAACCCGGCGTGGATGGTCAAGCCGGCCAGTTGCGGCCACACGCCGGCGAAATCGGCCAGCCGCGGCAGGTGGGCGCCGGGCGGGAACAGCGGCGTTAACTGAAAGCCGCGGTCCGTCCACGGCGAATAAATCCAGTACAAATTCCACTGCGCGGCGACGTACACGAGCATCAGCGACGTGAGGATTTCCGACACGCCAAACCGAACTTTCAGCGCGCCCGGAATCAGGCCCCACAAGCCGCCGAGCGCGCCGCCCGCGAGCATCATCAACGGCAGCTTGAGCCACGGCGACAAATCGGCCGGCGTCCAGAACGAGGCCACGCCCGTCGCGGCCCACGCCCCGAGCAGCAGTTGCCCTTCGGCGCCGACGTTCCAGAGCCCCGCGCGAAACGCCAGCGCGCAGCCGACGCCGCAGAGAATCAGCGGCGCCGTTTTGACCGCCGTGTCGGAGAGCGCGTACGCCCCGCCGAAAAACGCCGCGCGAAAAATCGCCCGGTATGCCGCCAGCGGCGGCAGACCCGCGGCGGCCATGACCACGCCGCCCGCGAGCGCCGCGGCGGCCACGGCCAGCGCGACGATCAACGCATCGGCGGCCGGCGGCAGTTTCTGGCGATGGACGATCTCAATGCGCACGCGCCGGCCCTCCCAACATCGCCATGCCGATGACCGCGCGGTCCGGAAACGGCCGCGAAAATTCCGCAACGAGGCGGCCGCGCGCCATCACCGCGATGCGGTCGGCGACTTCGAAAATCTCATCCAAATCGTAGGAAATCAGCAGCACGGCGACGCCGGCGTTGCGGCGCGCCAGCAGCGCGGCGCGGACCGCCGCGACGGCCCCGATGTCCAGCCCGCGGGTCGGCTGCGCGGCGAGCAGCAGTTTTTCGCCGGCGGCGATTTCGCGCGCGAGAATCGCCCGCTGCACGTTGCCGCCGGACAGAAAACGGACCGGCGCGCCGAGATCCTGGCGGCCGATCTTCCACGCCGCCGCGCGGTCCGCCGCGCGGCAGCGCAGCCGTTCGCCGTCCGGAAAAAACGACGCGCCCGGGCCGAAACTCGCCAGGTTGAGGTTTTCCGCCAGCGACAGATTCGGGCAGACGCCGCAGCCCAGGCGGTCTTCCGGCACGAAGCCGACGCCGGCGCAGCGGATGCGCCACGGCGGCCAGTCGCTCGCGTCCTCGCCGCCGATCAGGCGCCGCCCGGACGCCAATGGCCGCAGCCCGACGATTGTCTCCGCCAGTTCGCGCTGGCCGTTGCCGGCGACGCCCGCGATCGCGACGATCTCGCCGGCGCGAACCGCGAGCTTCACGTCGCGCAACGCCGCGCCCGCGCCGGCCGGCTCGGCGGCGACGCCGGCCAGTTCCAGAACGACGGCGCCGGGCGCGCGCGCGGCCCGTTCCGCGGCCGCCGGCTCGGCCTGGCCGACCATCCAACCGACGATTTCCTCGCGGCAGCATTGCGTCAGCGGCACGTCCGTCGCGACGGCGCGGCCGCACGACAAGACGGTGACGCGCTCGGCGCAGGCCTCCACCTCGTCGAGCTTGTGGGTGATGAACACGATCGCGCGCCCCCGCTTCGCGAGCGCTTGGAGCAGCGCAAAAAGCTCATCGGCCTCGCCGGGGGTCAGCGCCGCGGTCGGCTCGTCGAGGATCAGCACGCGCGCGTCGTTGGCCAGCAGCCGCAGCAGCTCCAGGCGCTGCTGCTCGCCGATCGACAGGCGTTCGACCAGCGCGTCGGGGTCGAGCCGGATGCCGGTGCGTTCGCCCAGCTCGCGAATTTTCTCGCCGATGCGGCGGCGGTCGAAGAAAAACGGCGCGTCGGGGTCCGCCAGCGCCATGTTCTGCGCCACGGTGCAACTCGGGATCTGCGCGAAGTGCTGGTGGACCATGCCGACGCCGGCGCGGATGGCGTCGCGCGGCGAACGGAAGCGCACCGGCCGATCGAAGAGGCGGATTTCGCCGGCATCGGGCTTATAAACGCCGGCCAGAACGTTCATCAAGGTGGACTTGCCGGCGCCGTTCTCGCCGACCAGCGCGTGGATTTCGCCGGGCCGGATCGTGAAGTCGATTCGGTCGTTGGCGGCGACGCCGTCGAAACGTTTGACGATGCCGGTCATTTGCACGGCCGGCTGCGGCGCAACTTGATCCGGTGGGCGCATGTCCACGGCGGCGCGGCTTACTTGGGGATTTCGCCGATGACGCCGTCCACGAAGATGGGCATGCACGCGGCGCAATCGGGGCGGCCCGCCACGCCCTTGACGCCTTCGAGATCTTCCTGGGTCAACGACTTGCCCGCCGGCACGATCTCCACGCCTTTATTGCTCTTGAGCGGCCCTTTGAAGATGTCGAAGCGCGTCAGCTTGCCCTCTTTCATCGCCGTCAGCCGCTCTTTGACGATCGCCGCGGTCGCCGCGGGCACGCCCGGCGCCGGCCGCTGGTTTTCCATGAAGCCCAGCAGGCCGAGGGCGTTGTCTTTCAGGCTCGGATAGTCGTCGCTCGGTTTCCACGTGCCGGCCTTGATCGCCTTGACGATCCGCACGTAGCTGGCGCCCCAATTCCAGTAGGGCACGGTCAGGCAGTGCGCCGGGTCGCCGTTGCAGGCGTTGTCGGAATTGTAGCCGGTCGACCACTTGCCGGCTTTGCCCGCGGCGACGATCGGCCCGCTGGTGTCGTTGCCGGTCATCACGACGTCGGCGCCGGCGCCGAGCAGCGATTCCGCGGCTTCCTTTTCTTTCACCGGGTCGAACCAGGAATTGACCCACCGCACTTCCAGCGCGCAGTTCGGGCAGGCGGCTTTCATGCCGAGCGCGGAGGCGTCGATCAGGCGCACAACCTCGGGAATGGGCATCGGGGCGACGTAGCCGAGGCGCTCTTTGCCGTCGGCCTTGGCGCGGGCGCCGGCGATCATGCCGGCGAGGTATTTCATGTCCTCCATCGCGCCGAACAGATTGCCGAAATTCGTGGCGTTTTTCTTGAAGCCGGAGATGTGCAGGAATTTGACCGCCGGGAATTCCTTGGCGACTTCCTCGCAGGCGTCCATGAACCCGAAGCTGGCGGCGACGATCAGGTCGAACTTTTTCCGCGCCAGCGAGCGGATGACCTGCTCGGCCTCGGCGCCCTCGGCCACCGACTCGACGTACGCCGTCGCCACGTCCGGCATTTCCTTTTCGAGATATTTGCGGCCCTGGTCGTGCGCGTAGGTCCAGCCGCCGTCGCCGACCGGACCGACATAGACGAACGCCGCGTTGAACTTGCCGGCGACCGGCTCGGGAATTTTGTACTTGGCCGCCGGCGCGGCCGCGGGCGGCGCCAGACGGACGATTTCCGGCCGGACGAGGGCGACGCCGGGCTTTGCCGGCGGGGCGGTTCGTTCGCATGCTGCGAGGAAAAGTACGCACAACATCAACGCCGCCGTCGCGATCTTTCTTGCCGCCATCGCCGTCGCCTCCCGTCGGTTGTTTGTTTTTCCGCGTCCGCGGGTATGGGAATTGAGCGGGTTATTTTTATCACAATCGCGGCGCGGCGGAAAGCGGAAACGCGCAGCGCCGCCGGGCGGCGTCGCGCGTCAGTTCGCGGTCAGCACGTCTTTGGCGTGGGCGATCTTGTCGGGTTCGTCGCGAAAAACCTTCTGCACCGCGGCAAATGCCGCTGCCGCTTTTCCCGAATCGCCTGCGGCTTTGTGGGCCGCGATCAAGATGCAATACCCTTCGTAGAGGCGCCCGCGGTCGTCAAAGTCTTTCAACGCCGTCTCCAGCAGCGCCGCCGCCCGCGCGGGTTGTTTCAGGCGTTGCAGAAAATCCGCGTGGCGCAGGTCGATGACGTCGCGCTCGCCGCCCTTGTTCGGCCACTGGGCGCGCAGCCGGGCGACGATTTTTTCGACCTCATCGCCGCGGTTTTGTTCGGCGAGCATGGCGGCGTACGACAAGCCGCCGTTCAGCGTCCAGTTCGACGGAGGCTCGTCGAGCAAGGCGGAGAAGGTGGCGGCGGCTTTGGCGAAATCGCCCCGATCGCGATAGGTATTGCCGAGCTCGAGACGGGCGCATTGGCCGCCGTCGCCGTGCGGGTCGCGCGCCGCGGCGTCGATGAACAACGGCTGCGCCTTGTCCGGCAATCCTTGGCCGACGTATCGTTGCCCGAGCCAGACTTGCAGCCCGACAATGGACTTCGGGTCGCCGCCGACGTTTTTCACGGCGGCGCGGTAGGTGGCGTCCATGGCGGCCAGATCGTCCTGCGCCAGCTCGAATTGCAACAAGAGAACGTACCCTTGGACTCGTTGCGCCGGGGTTGTCAATTGCGGAAATTCCGGATTGAGCAGCGCGATCGCCGCCGGGAATTTCTTCTCCGTGGCCAATAACTGCGCCCGACGGAACACGACATCGACGTGGTCGGCGGAACCGCGCGGAACGCGGGACAGCAGTCCGGCATAAATCGCGTCGGCCTCGGCGAATTGCTTGTCCGCGATCAACATGTCGGCCAACTGGTCGCCGGCGGCCACGGCGTGGGACGCGAGGCGATTGTCCGACAACGTTTCCCGCAGCAATTTCTGCGCCGCCGCGCGGTCGCCGTGGTCGCGCAAGGCCGCGGCCAATCCCAACGCGGCGTCGCCGGCGAATTTTGCCGCATGCGTAGCGAGGATCTCGCGGAAGACGACCGCGCCTTTCTCGAATTGGCCGTGGCCGACGTAAAGATTCGCGAGGGAAAGTTTCAACGACCAGAACCGGTCGGGGTCGCTGGCGAGCCCCTCGGTCGCCTGCTTGAATGCCGCTTCCGCGCCTTTAACGTCGCCCGCGTCGACGCAAAGCTCCATGAGCGAGACCGCGGCGTCGGCCTGCCGCTGGGCGTCGGGCAGCAGCGGCAGCGCCTGACGCACCGCCGCGAGCGCTTCGCTGTTCCGCCCTTGTTGCCGGTCCACCGACGCCCGCTTAAGGAGCGTTGCAGCCCGCAGATCCGGTTGAGCGCCGAAGCGCCTGAGCATCGCCGTCAGTTGACCGTCCGCTTCGCGAAATTTCTTCTGTTCGACGAGAATGTCGACGACGGTCGCGGCAAGATCATACGCGCGTTTCGCGTCGCGCTCGCCGTCGGCCAACTCACGATACGCCTGTTCCGCCTTCCCGAGTTCGCCCTTGCGGCGCTGCCAGGACGCCAGTTCGCGCTTCGCTCGCGCCGCCGCGTCGGTTCGCGGGAATTTGGCGACGACGGCGGCGTATAGCGCCGCCGCCCGGTCGTCGAGGCCCTTGTCGGCATAGATCTTCGCCAGGTCGACTTGCGCCTGCGCAAGAGCGGCCGGATCGCCGCGCAGGCTTTGCGCGGCATTCTGGAAGACGGCCTCCGCCGACTTAACGTCGCCGGCGGCGACGTACAACTCGCTCAACCGCAGGCTGGTTTCCACGAACTTTTCCGATGTGCGAAGCGCCGGCAATTCGGCGCGCAGCAGCGCCATCTGGGCGGCGGGCTGGCCGGCGCGCTCGAGCGCATTGGCTTCACGCAGGACGATTTCGCTGCGGCGCGACGCGTCGTTGGACCACTTGCCGCGCAGGAACTCGTACACTTTTTGCGCCTCGCCAAAGGATTGTTGATCCTCTAGCACGTCGGCCAGCGTCAGGCCGGCCCGCAGGCCGATCTCCGGATCGTTGGCCTGCGCCAGCGCCTCGCGCAACAACGCCGCGGCCTGGGCCAGGTCGCCGCCGCTCCGCAGGCGATCCGCCAAATCCAACCGCGCCTGCGCCGCCGCGCCCGCATTGGGATAGCGCGCGACGATTTCGCGGAAGGCCGCGTTCGCCTTTTCCATTTGTCCCTGGGCGACGTAGAGATCCGCCATCATCGTGTCCGCGCGGATTTGCGCGTCGACGTCGCGGGCGAACTCGCTGCGCATTCCTCGTCGCGTCTGATCGGCGGCGCCGAAGTTCCCGGCCGCCAGTTGCAGTTCCAGCAATTTGAACGTCGCCTCCAGCCGCTTTTCAGGCACGACGATTTTGGGAATTTCGGCGACGACCAGGGCGATCGCGGCGTCGAATTGCCGTCGCTGCCGCAGCAGCGCGGCCCGCCGGAAAACGAGGTCCGTCCGCTCCGTCGGCCGCAAGGCCGGCCGTTTTGCCAAATCGGCGTACACCGACGCCGCTTGCTCGAAGGCCTGTTCGCCGATCAGGATGTCCGCCAGCGCAAAGCCCGCGTCCAGCGCATGGCCCGCCGGATCGGGCTCGGCGAGAAGCTGCTGGAATTGGGCTTTGGCGCCCGCGTCGTCGCCTCGTTCCCGCAGCGCGCCGGCGAGGCTCCACCGGGCATCGGCCACGACCCTAGCGTCCGGGTGCTTGGCGATGATATCCCGGAGGAGGGCGGCGCCTTTCTCAAATTGCTCGTGGCGCACGCAGGTCTCGGCGAGCGACAACTTGATTTGCCGCACGCGGCCGGGATCGTCCGCGGACGCCCGCACCGCCTCGTCAAATGCGTTTTCCGCACCTTTGATGTCGCCGCGGGACCCGTAGACCTCAATCAGCGCCACGCTCGCTTCCGCGCGTTTTCCGGGGTCGTCGAGCAGCGGCAGCGCTTGCCGCAAATCCGCGATCGCCTCGTCGTACCGATTTTGCTGACGGTGCAGATCCCCGCGGTACATGAGAATCGCCGCGCGCGGCGCGGGGCGATCACCCCACTTTTTCAACATCGCCGCCAGTTGCCGGTCCGCCTCCGCGTACTTCTTCTGCTCGGCCAGGATCTCGACGACCGCCGTCGTCGCTTGCATGGCCTGCGTCTCATCGCGCGCGGATTCAAACAATTCGCGATAGGCCCGTTCGGCTTTCGCGGCGTCGCCGCGGCGACGATACGACGCCGCCAATTCGCTTCTCGCCCGCGCTGCGGCGTCAGTCCGCGGGCGCTGAGCGATCACCTCCGCGTAAATCGCCATCGCCCTGTCTTCGAGATTGTTCTCGGCGTAGATTTTCGCCAGATCGACTTGCGCGCTCGCGAGGGACGCCGCATCGCCGTGCAAAGCCTGGGCGACATTCAGGAAAACCGCCTCGGCCGACTTGATTTCGCCGGCGACCACGTAAAGCCCGATCAGCCGCATGCTGAGTTCGACGAACTTGCCCGTGTCGCGGATCGCGGGCAATTCCGCGCGCAGCAACGCCGTCTCCGCCGCGGGATCGCCCGCCCGCCGCAACAGTTCGGCTTGGCGCAGGGCGATCTCCGCCCGTCGCGCCGGGTCGGCCGACCATTTCTGGCGGAGCAACGCAAAAACCTTCTGCGCTTCGCCATACGAGTTCTGCTCTTCCAGGATGTCCGCGAGCATCGTCCCGGCACGGACGGCTTCGTCGGCATCGTCGGCGACGGCGAGCGCCTCGCGCAACAGCTTTTCCGCCTGGACAAGGTCGCCGCTCTTTCGAAGCCGTTCCGCGAGTTTCACCCGTGCTTTCGTCGCCGCGGTGGAACGGGGGAACTCCGCGATGATTTCCCGGCTCAGCGAGTCCGCTTTATCGGCCTGTCCCTGGGCGGCGTAAAAATCAGCCACCATTGCGTTCGCCCGGAGCAACGCATCGATGTCTTTCGGAAATTCGGCGCGTATTCCGCGCCGGGTCTGGTCCGCAGCGGCGACGTCGCCGCCTGCCAGATGGAGATCCAGCAGCTTGAACATCGCCTCCATTCGATGTTGCGGGTCCGCAATATTCGGCAACTCGCGGACGATCACGGCGATCGCGGAGTCGTATTGTTGCTGCTGTTTCAACAACTCCGCGCGCCGAAAGACAATCTCGGCCCTATCCGCCGGCCGCAGCGCTGCCCGGTTCTCCAACTCTGCAAGTACGGCGTCGGCTTGATCGAATTGCCGTTCGCCGGCCAGGATTTCCGCCAGGCTGACGCCGGCCTCGACGGCGTGGCCGGCCGGGTCGCCGGCGGCAAGCAGTCCGTGCAATTGCTCGACGGCTTCGGCGGTTTCGCCTCGCGTTCGCCAAATTCCCGCCAACCGCCACCGCGCCTCGGAAACCGCCTTTTCGTCCGGGCATTTTTCGACGATCTCCCGATACAAGGCCACGCCTTTTTCGGCTTGGTCGTGGCCGAGGCATGCTTCCGCGAGCGACTGTTTCATCTGCCACACGCGCCGCGGATCCGTGACCGAGGTTTCGATCGCTTCCCGGAAGGCGACCTCCGCGCCGTTAATGTCGCCGCGAAGCGCGCAGAGATCCATGAGCGCCACGCTCGCTTCCGCCCTTTTTTCCGGTTCGTCGAACGACGGCAGGGCTTGCCGCAAAATCGCGATCGCGTCGACGATGCGGTTTTGGCGGCGAAGCAAATCGACGCGCAGCATGACGAGCGCCGCTTTTTGGTCGGGACGACCGGTCCACTTCCGGCGCATCTCCTCCAGCAGCTTATCGGCTTCCGTGTATTTTTCCTGTTCGAGCAAGATTTCCAAGACTTTGGCCGCGGCCTGAAAAGCCTTTGCCGCGTCGGGCTGGCATTCGGCCAATTGGCGATAGGTCTTCTCGGCGCTGGCCAAATCGCCGCGTCGCCGGTGCAAATCGCCGAGCCCGTCGCGGGCCTCCAGCGCCGCGTCCGTGTGCGGATATCGGGCGATGATCTCGCCGAATGTTTTTGCCGCCCGATCGAGCAAGTCGTGGCCGGCAAAGAGTCGGCCGAGGCTGAGCCTCGCTTTCGCCAATTGCTCGGGAAAGCCTTTGAAGGGCGTCCCCGCCAATTGCACGACCTGTTCCGCCTGGTCGACATCGCCGGCGGCCGAATAAATGTCGAGCAATAGCGACAACGCCTCGCCCGCACTGACGACATCGCGGAACGACGGCAACTCCGTGCGGAGCAAGGCGGCGGCGGCGTCCGGACTCCCCGCGCGACGCAACAGCCGCGACCTGGCGAGAACGAGTTCTTCCCGGCGTCTTTCGTCGGCCGACCATTTGCGGTTCAGATCCTCGAGAACGGCGCGCGCCTCGGCAAACGAATTCTGTTCCGCCAACGTGTCCGCGAGCGACAAACCCGCCCGGTACGTCCGGTCCGGATCGAAGGGATCGCTCCGAAGTTCGCCGTAGTACAGGGCTGCTTTGGGCAGGTCGCCGGTTTTGCGATAAAGTTCCGCCAATTCCCATTTGGCGTCCGCGCCGACGGACGTTTCGGGGTGATCCGCCAGAATCTGCCGATAAATCGCCTCGGCTTTTTCGGCGAATCCCTGGTTCGCGTAGCCACGCGCCATCGACCGGTCCGCGTGCAAACGAGCCGCCGCATCCTGCTCGGGATCCTCGTAAATGCTCCGGCGAACTTGCTCCGCCGCGGTCGTATTTCCCGCCGCTACGAGGAGGTCCAGCGAGGCCAGGGCGGCATAGCTCCGGTCCTCGCGGTCCTCGAATTGCGGGGCTGCTTCTCGCAGCAGAACGAGCGCCTCATCCCCTCTTCCGGATTCTTCCAGCGCGGCGACCCGTCGTTTGAGAATTTCCGTACGTTGCGAACCCGAGGGCCAGCGCTTTTCCATGCCCACGAGCAGGGCCACGGCCTCGTCGATCTTTCCTTGCGTCCGCAGGGCGTCGGCCAGCATCAATCCTGCTGCATAGGCCTCCGCCGGATTTCCCTTCTCGTACTTTTCCCGATCGGCCCGCGCGGCCTTGTCCCGGGCGTCCGCCAATTCGCGATAAATTCGCGCCGCCTTCTCCGTCGCGCCCGAGCGGCTGTACAAATCGGCCAGATCGGCCATGGCGGAACCGACGACATCCGGCCGCGATGAATGCGCGATGAGTTCTCGCAAGATCGACGCCGCCGGATCCGTCATGCCTTTCGCAATGTAGATCCGGCTCATCGCGCGTTTGGCGTCGACGAGGCGGTCGCGATCGCGGCGGAAGGTTGCGATCATGTCGACATAGAGCGCCTCGGCGGCCGGTAGATCGCCGTCGCCCGCATAGGTCGTCAGCAACAGCATGTCGGCCTCAAAACGCGACCGGGCGTCCTTGATGTCGCGAACCTTCGCCTGCAACAGCGCCAGCGCTTTTTGGGTTTGGCCCGTCTCGAACAAGAGCCGAACGTGCGCGAGAATCAATTGGCCGCGCTTCTCGTCGGTCGTCGCCCGCTGCGCCATTTCCGCGAACAGCGCCTCGGCTTCCGGGATCTTGCCTTGTTCCCGATACAGTTCGGCCAGAGTTGCTCCCGCGTCGACCGACTGCGGCGCCTTGTCGTATTTATCGTAGACGGCGCGGTATTCGCGTTCCGCCGCCGCCCAATCGCCTCGACGCCGAAATGCCTCGGCGACCGCCGTGGCGGCCATCGCCTGCGTCGAGACGGCATTGGACGACGAATCGTAGGCGTCCAGACGGGCCAACGTTTCGACCGCCTCGTCGAGCCGGTCGAACTGGCAAAGCAAGCGAATCGCTTCCAGCAGCGCCCGGTTGCCGGTGGGAAGATCGAAGCGAAATTTCTCGAAGACGGTCCGATATTTGGCCAGCGCTTCCTCGTCGCGCCCGTCTTTCTTCAGCAGTTCGGCGAGACCGAACTCCGCTTTCGCCTCCGTCTCGGGGTTGCCGGCGTCGGCCTCGCGCAGTCGTTGGTACGCCGCGCGCGCCTTTTCCGAGTCGCCCCATTGCTCGTAAATGCCCGCGATCATTTCCAACGCTTGGGCGGATTCGCGATCGCCGTCAAAGGCGGCGGCAATTTCCTGCAGCATCGCCAGCGCCGTCTGCCGCTGGCCCCGCTGTGCGTAGTGGGACGCGATCGACAGCTTGGCTTCGCCGATCCGATCGCGATCACCGGCGTATTTTTCGATGATGACGCGCTCCAACGCGACGGCGCGTTCCAGTTCGCCCCGTTCGTAGAGCTTCTGCGCCCGCCCGTGCAGGACTTCGTATGACCAGTGATACGGATCGGCAAAAAACCGATAGGCGGAGACAAACACGGCGACCAGAATCGCCGCGACGGCGATTTTCACCGCCAGGCTGCGCCAAAGCAACCGCAGAAAACGGCGGAACAAAAACAGATCGATCAGCGCGCCGCGTTCCTGCATGGCGCGGAGATCTTTTTCCAGAATTCCGTACACGCCTTTAAACAACGCCTTGTCAAGATTGGCGCCGTCAAAGGCGACGGCCTGGTGTTGCGACCGGTTGAACAGGGCTTCCGCGAGATCGGCGCCGGCGAAGTTCACGTTTTTCAGAATCGCGCCGAAAAACCTCGCGGCCGGCAGACTCGCTCGCGAAAAATCTGCGGCCTTGATTTCGGCAAACGAAAAATCCGCGGCGGGCGCCGACATTTCCGCGGCCCTGACGCGTTCGAAGCGGCACTCGCGAAACGCCGACTCGCGGAGTTCGGCGCCGCTCAGATCGACGTCGACGGCGATCGTTTCGCCCGCATCGGTCCCCGTCAGGTTCGCGCGAATCAACTTGGTCCGTTCCAGCCGCGCCGCGCGCAGCACGGCGTACGAGATATCGGCGCCGCTCAAATCGGCGTCCCGGAAAACAGCCTTGTCGAAGATCGCCTCGCCCGCTTTGACGTCGACGAGCTTGGCGCCCGTGAAATCGGCCTGGTTAACTTTGGCGCGACGCAGATCGGCGCCCGACAAGTCCGCGCCCGTGAAATCCGCTTCGCGCAGATCGGCGCCGGCGAGGTCGGCGCCGGCAAGGTCGGCGTCGCGCAAGACGGCCTTGCGCAGGTTGATGCCCGCCGCGGCTATTTTCCGCAGCTTCGCCGCCCTGAGATCGGCTTTGGACAGCTTCAAACCGGCGAGGCTTTGCCCTGCGAGTCGGCCCGTCTGCGCCTCGGCGATCACGTCCTTTGGTGTGAGACCGTCTCCCATGTTTTTCTCCACTACGCCTTCCTCAGGGAACTCGCCCGCGGCGACGATGCCGGCGCGGAATCCGGCGGCGCTTGATTATTGAATACGCGGGGTTCCGCGTCAACGCACGTCCGAAAAAGTCGACCCGGCCGCGCTTTCCGCTCGCGTCACTTCAGAAGGTCCAGCGCATACTCGCGCCGGCGCGGATCGATCGTTCGCAACGTTACGCCGCGGCGGGCCAGTCGGTCGCGCAGCGGCGGCAGAACATCCGCTTCGCCGTAATAACGAAAGCGATGGCGTTCCGTGATCAACCACTGGGCATAGCCTTCCGCCAGGCCGGCGACAAGATCGCGTCGTCCGCTTTCGAGGAACTCAGCCGACAGTTCGTCGCCCGGCGGCGCCGTCCATGACGCCACGATGCCGTCGGCCTCGCGCGGCGTCGGCAACACGATCTGGTCACCGTAGAAAATTCCCGCGCCCCGCAGCATCGCCCGCCGGAACGCCGCGTCGTCAAGCTGGCGAAAAACGGCGCGAAGATGCCGGACCAGGGCGTCGTGCGCGCAGATCGCATCCCGCGCTCGCTGCGTCTCCGTTCGTTTCTCGTTTTCGAGATACTGCATGACCGCGCCGGAGGCCGCTTCCCCGGCGGCTTCGGCGTCCACTTGCGCCAGCCTTTCTCGCCAGGCGGCCGGCAGCGCCTCGCGCGGCCCGGCGCCGGGCGCCTCGTCCGGCTCGGGGCAGGCCCGCGGCTCGATTTCCGGCTCGAGCTTGCGCCCGAGTCCGAAGGCGATAAACGGCCGCTCCTGCGGCCGCGCGGGCGGCTGTTGCAAAAGCAAAGTCAGAACCTTTTCGGGTTCGAGCCAGCGGCCGACCGAGACCCAGCCGTCGTCCCGCCACCGTCGCGGCAGGCGGGCGATCGAGCGCGCGGCAGCGTCGATGTCGCCGTCCCAACCGAGATGCAAGCGGTTGACGATGACCTGATAATCCTCGCCGCGAAATCCCACGAGCGTCCGCCAATTCTGGGAAAACGCGACGAGGTCGCCGGGGAAGATCGCCGCGAAATTGACGAAGCCGGCGATCAGAAACGGCGCCGCGACCGCCCATTTCAGAAAACTCGGCGCGCGCCCGAGCAGAAAACAGGCGAAGGCCGTCAAGATCGGGAAAATCGGCAGGAAATACCGCGAATAGAAACCGCCGTGCGCCGTCGCGAAGGCCGCGATCCAAAACACCAAAAACAGAGCCAGCAAGCGGCTGAGCCGGTCCGCCGCCGTCGTCGGACAGTGAAAAAATCCCGTCGCGACCACATCGAAATTTGCCAGGATCAATCCGCCGATCGCCGCAACGAAAAAAATCAGCGATAAATGAGGCAGCCACGCAATGTCATAGCCGGCCAGCCGCGGCAATTCGCCGCCGAGATCGATCAACCGCCGCCAGAACTCCGGCGACGCGCCGCCCCCGACGGGCGGCCGCGGGCCCGCGCGCAGCAGGACGTACGGAGAAAAAGCGAGCGCAAAACACGCCGCGCCCGGCCAAATCGCGCGCGCCAGGCCGCGCCAGCGCCATTTCCACACGGTCATCACGCCGGCCGCCGCGCAGACCGGCAGATTTTGCAGGCAGAAAAACGAGGCGAAGCCCGCGAGCAGGCCGAAGCCCGCCACGGCTTTCCGGCTGGGCAGGTCGTTGCTCTGGCGCTGAAACAGATATAGCAGCAGGCCGCCGTAGAAAATGCTGTCCAGATGGTTGGCCTTGAAGACGGATGCGTTTTCGCCAAATAACGGCGGCGGCAAGAGGCAGAACAAGAAGAACAACACCGCGGGCGCAAATCCCCACGCCTGGCGCAACAGCAGCGTCCAAAGGCCGACGCCGGCGCTGAGAAAAAGAAAGCCTAGCAATTTGATCCATAACGCGTGGGAACCCGCCGCCCAGTAAATCGGCGACAGGAGCAGTCCGTACACCACGGGGCCGTAGCTCTCGCCGTAGGTGTAAAGGCGCGGCGACGTCGCGAACCCGTCGACGATTCCCGCCGCCAGCAAGCCGTCGCCGACTTCCTCATAGTCCTGCGAAACGCAAAACGACAACCGGTAGGCAAACGCGACGACCCACAGCGCGGCCAGCACGATCCACAGGATCGTCTCCCACCGCCGGTTGTCTTCCCAAGTTTGCGTCGCGGCTGCCATGCCGGCGATCATAGAAAAATGCCCGCGAAAAGGAAAGGAATGTCCCCCGCGTCACGCACGATAAGCGGCGCGCCGGAGCGTCGGCGTTCGGCCGGTTGAATTTGGCGCCGGTGTTACGCCAGTTTGTATTCCATCACGGCCAGCGCCAGTTTTTCGGCGTAGTCGATCGAGAACATCAGCTTTTCGTAGTCGAGGTTCGCCGGCGTGTCCGTGCGCTGGTGATAATGCAGCGGACTGCCGATCACCGGGTCGATCGCGGCCAGGCAGACGCCTTCCCAGCCGTGGGCCATGAACGCCGAAACGTCGGACCCGCCCACCGGCACGTCGAAGCCGGTGACCTCGGCGAAGCGCGGCTCGGAGGCGGTGACTTCCTCGCAAACGCCCCGCAGCCAGTGCGGCATCGGCGTGCGGATGACCTCGCCCTCGCCGGCCAGATATCGCAGTTCGCCGTTGGTCAGGCCGTCCATCCCGAGGATGACCGTTTTCGATTTGTCCCATACGCCTTCACGCGCGCGAGCCAGCGCATCGGCGCCGCCCAGACTGGCTTCTTCGCAACCCGTGACGACGAACACCAACTCGACGTTGTCGGGTTTTCGCGGCGCGAGCCGTTGAATCATGATCGGCAGTGAGGCCACGCCGCTGAGGTCGTCGTTGGCGCCGGGCACGATTTCATTGCGCAGCACCATCTCCAAATTCATGACGAAGGCCAGGAAACCGGGCAGCGTCAGCAGGAATTCGAGCGGCCGCAACGGCAGCGCCAGCGGCCCGATCGCGCAGCGAATCAGATCGATGCCGGCGAGCGCAAACTGCGTCCGCGTGGCCAGCGCCAGCCCGCGTTTAATAAAGCCGAGCCCCGGGGGCGCCTCGCCCGAAAAATTCTTGACGACTTTCGGGTTGAAGAGCAAGCCGGTGAACGCGGCGTCGGCGTGCGCCAGAAACACCAAGCGCAGATCGGGCTCGCCCTTCGCCGGAATCGTCGCCACCAGATTCTGCGACGCTTTGAACGGCAACAGGCGGCGCAGGAAATAGCCGCGGCGCGTCGATTCGGCCAGATACGACGAACCGGCCGTCAGATGCAGCGCCAGCCCGGCCAGCGGCGCGACGCCGGACACGATCGAGCCGAGCGTGCCCAGGCCGAAATGGAGCGCGAGGTTCGCGTATAAGTTGTCATTGAACCAGAAGGCCTCCTCGTGCGCAGTCAGGCCGAGTTTCGCGAATTCCTCTTTCATGAGCAATTGCGCGCGATGCTCGTCGTCGCTCGTCGGCCGGCGCACCGGGCACGTATCGACGATCCGTTCGATCAATTCCTGGACATATTGGCGTTCGGCGCGAATTCGCCGTTGCGGGCGCGTTTTGGCGGCTGCTTCCATTTCGAACTCCTTCGGTTAACGGTCCCGGGAATTTCGCCCGAACGCGCCGGTTCTGTCAAGGAAAATCGCCGCGCCGCGTCAAATGACCCGCCCCCTCGCCGCCGCCGGTCGCGGCCGTTCGCCGCGCGCCCGCAACGCCCCGTAAACCCCGAACAGGAAGCCGCCGATATGGGCATACCAGGCCACGCCCGGCGTGTTGGGGTTGGCATAGAGCGACGACAGCACCTGCGTCCCGAACCACACCCCCAGATACAACCAAGCCGGCAGCACAACCGTCTGAATGATAATGACGAAAAAGAACAGGGCCTTCACCTTGGCCTTCGGGAAAAAAATAAGATACGCGCCCAGCACCGCGGAAATCGCGCCCGAGGCCCCGACCAGCGGCGTCAGCGAATGCGGCGAGGCGACGACCTGGGACAATCCGGATACGGCGGCGCCTGCCAGATAAAAGAATAGATAGCGCAAGTGCCCCAGACGATCTTCGACGTTGTCGCCGAAGATCCACAAAAAGAGCATGTTGAAGCCGATGTGCGCCAGACCGCCGTGCAAGAACGCGCTGGTGAACAGCGTCGCGACCGGCCAAAGGCCGCGGCCGGCCAGCACCGCCGCGACCTGCCGCGGCACGGCGGCAAAGGCGAGACCGCCGTGCGGATCCGTGTTTTGCCACAAGAAGGCAGCGATGTTCGTCGCGATCAGCGCGAGGGTCACGACGGGAAACGTGCTGGTCGGTTCGAGGTCTTTGTAGGGTATCATCGCTCGGTCCGCCCCGGGGAACGAACGGCCGCTCCGCGCGCCGGCATCAAAAAACCCCGCGATCGTGCAGCAATTTCAACCCAATCGCGATCAACGTCGCCCCGCCGCCGATCTCGGCCCAACCGCCGAGCCGCCATTTGGCGCCGAGCAGGCCGCCGGTCCGCATGCCGACGAGCGCAAGGCCGGCGGCGACGACGCCGATCGCGGCGGAAGGCCCCCAGGCTTTCACGTGCATCATCGAAAAGCTGATGCCGACGGCGAGCGCGTCGAGGCTGGTCGCGACGCTGAGCATCACCAGCGCCGCGCCCTTCGTCGGATCGGCGCGGACCATTCCCGGCCGGCCGGCCTTGCGCGCTTCGACGATCATCCGGCCGCCGACCAGGACCAGCAAGCCGAACGCCAGCCAGTGCGCGTAACTGGCGATCAGCGACTCGCACGCCCGCCCGGCGGTCCAGCCGAGCAGGGTCATCAACGACTGAAATAGGCCGAAGTGCCACGCCAGTCGCAGCGCGCGGCGCCACTCGCGGTTCGGTGCAGCGGCGGCGCCGGCGAACGCCACGGTGAAAGCGTCGAGGGCCAACGCGAACGCGATCGCCAAAACGGTCCAGTTGTTCATCGGCGCCTTTTCCGGTCGTTGCGACGGTCACTTCTTTTTCCACATCCAGGTAAAAAGATAAACCCTGTGCGCGGGGATACTCCCGAAATCGAGCGCGGGCCGTTATACTCCGCCCATCATGCAATCGCCGAAACCAAAAGGATCGACCGTGCGCGAGATGACGGCGAGCCTCGTCGAAGCCGCGTTGGCGCCGCGAAACGAGCGCGTGCGGGAAATTTGCCTGTGGGTCTTGCTGGGCGCGCTGGGCCTGTTCGTTTACGCCGCGCGCTTCTTCTGCACCGCCTGGGATTTCGTCGCGGAGCAACCGGGCGCCGGTCAGGCCGGCACGGCGCTGCTCGACGGCCTGGCGGCGCCGATCTGGTATTACCAAAATGCGACGGCCACCTGCTCGGTTTTCTTCGGCATGCTGCTTTATCCGTTTTACGCCGTTTTCGGTTCCTCGTTTCTCGTGCTGAAGCTCGTCAGCGCGGCGATGGTTGTCGGCGGCGCGGTTTTCTGGACGCTCGCGCTGCGGCGCGCGTGGGGCCTGACGGCCGCGGCGATTTTTTTCCTGTGCCTGGTTTTTCCGCCGCCGTTTCTGGATTGGCATTTTCACCAATCATGGGGCGGGCGTAGCGAAAGCCTGCTGTTTTCGGGGCTCCTCGTCTATCTGTTCGTGCGGCTGGGCGACGCGCCGCCGAGCTTTCTCGCTTCGCTGATCCTCGGCCTGATCGCCGGATTTGCCTCGTTTTTCTGTTTCGAAAATTTGGCCGTCGCGGCGGCGCTGGCGCTGGCCACGATCTGGCGGTGGGGACGCGCCGGGCTTCACCGTCTGCTCTGGCCGGCGGCGTTCGGCTTCGCGGGCACAATGTCGCTGACGTTCTTCGCCGTGGCTTTGCCGCCCGCCGTCGCCGACCCCACGCAATACGCGCGCGCCGGGCTGGCCGCCGCCGTCTGGCGCGGCTGGCTCGATTTGTTCGGCCGGTGGCTGCCGACGTTCGCCGGATATCGCGGCGCCGCGGGCCGCTGGCTGTCAGCGGGCTGGAGCGCGCTCGCCGCGCCCGGCCTGCTCGTCGCCGCGTGGTGCGGCGTTCGCGAACAAGCGCGCCCGTCGGCGAAAAGCGCGCTGGCCGTGTTCGCGGTCGGCCATGTGTTCTGTTTCGCGGCGGCCTACGGCTTGTCGCCGCAGAAAATTCCGCTGCGGTCGGTCAACGGGCCGTTTTTCGAAATGCGATATCTCTACACGCTCGCGCCGACCCTGCTCGCCTTGAGCGCGTTCTTTCTGATGCGCCTGCGCGGCGGCTGGAAATGGCTGCTGCTCCTGCCGTTCCTCGCCGGCGGTTTCGCCAACGTCCGCACGGGCGGCGCCTTCACGCTGCGCGACTTCACGGGGGGCGCGGCGGCGATAGACGCACGGCGCGGCGATAACTATTACGTCTGGATTCGCAGCGGTTTGTCGGACAGTTGGCGCGACACGCCGCACGCGCTGGCCTCCGTCGCGAAGCTGCCGCGGCGCTGGCGCGCCGTCGGGCGCCGCCAACTCGGGCGGTGGCTGCGGCCGCTTTCGGGTTTGGAATTGCTCAGCGACAACCGCCAGTTGTCGCCCGACGCGCGGCGGGAGATCGCGATCGGCGTGGGATCGCGTCTGGTCGACGATCTCGCGAAACATGCCCGGCAAGTCGGCCTCGTCGCGGAACCGGCGAACGTTTTCACCTTGCTGCGAAAGTTGGATCGCGACAGCGCCACCGGGATCGCGATCGGGCTGGGCCTGGTCATGGCCGCCGCGCCGGAGCCCGCCAACAACGAATTCTTCGCGGGTTTCGTCCCGTTTGTGTGTTCCGCCTTGCGCCAATTGAACGACCGCGAGTGCCGGCTCGCCGCCGTGTACGGCGATGGCGCGCGGCGTTTGGCAGCGATTCCCCCGACGGATCCGAGCGCGATCGCGCAAACGATCTCGCGCTGCGGACTGGCGGCGGCGGGCGTCGGCCCCGCGGAGGCGCTGGCGGCGTTTCGGCAGGGATACGCGGAAACGCTCGCGTTCGAACTCGCCTCGACGTACCGCCGCGTCGGCATCGCCGGCGATCTCGAACCGGAATTGCGCGAGGCCTTCGCGCGCATGGGGATCAGCCTGCGGCCGACGGACAAAACGCACGATTACGATCTGGAGATCCTGCCGTAAACGACGCAAATTTGCGCCCGGCCGCATGTCGCTTTATCTTCCGGTAAAGGAAGGTCAAGTTTGCGTCGCAGTTTTCCTTTTTTGTTGTTGGTCTTTGTCGCGAATGGTGTCGTTGCGGCGCCGGCGTTCGCCAAGATCATCGCCGGTCCGGGCGTCGTGCTGGCCGGGCCCGGGCGCATGGCCATCGTCTGGCAGGCGGACGACCGACGGGGCGAGGTCTTTTGGGGCGCCGATCCGAAAACTCTCTCGCGGACCGTCGACGTTTCGGCCGACGAGCACGACATTTTCCGCGCCATTCTGGCCGGCCTCCAGCCGCGGACGAAATATTATTACCGCGTGAAATCGGGCCGCGCGTTCGACGTTCCCGGCAGCTTTGTGTCGCCCGGCGGGCCGGACGACTCGTTTGTGTTCGTCGCCTACGGCGACAGTCGCGCGCGGCCGCGCAAACACGCCAAGGTCGCCGCCGCGATGCTGCGGGAGGACCCGGCGCTCGTGCTGCACACGGGCGACCAGGTCAACATCAGCCTGACCGTCTTTTGGCGGGAGTTTTTCGAATCGGCCGGGCCGTTGCTGCACCGCGCGCCGGTGCTGCCGACGAAAGGCAATCACGAGTCGCTGGCCACCCCGGCGCTCGAACGGCCGTATTTCGATTGGTTTTTTCACGAGCCGGAGCGCGCGCCGGAGTGGGCCTCGCGCCGCGTCGTCCGCTACGACGGGGTTTGCTTCATTGTGCTCGACACGACGCAGCCGTGCGACGCCGGCACGCCGCAATACGCCTGGCTGCAGGCGCAGTTGGCGCTGGCCGCGACGGCGCCGGACGTGAAGTTCCGCATCGTCGAGTCGCATTTTCCGCCGTATTCGATCAGCACGCATCGCAACTCGGCCGACGTGCTGCGGTATCGCAAGGCGGCGGCGCCGCTGTTCACGGCGTACGGCGTCGATCTCGTGCTGTCGGGCCACGACCACAATTACCAGCGCGCGGTCATCGACGGCGTGACCTATGTGGTGCTCGGCGGCGGCGGCGCGAATCTCGACCGCGGCTTCAAGCCGCAGCCGTGGACGAAGGCGTTCCGGTCCGCCTTGAGCTACTTGCGCGTCGATGTTTCGCCGACGCAATTGCGCGCCGTCGCCAAAGAACCGGACGGCGTCGTGTTCGACCGCTTCACGATCGACGCCAGAAATAACGGTCGCGGCGCGGCGCCGGCGCCGCACGCCAACTGACAAGGGGTTTGCATGCGTCGAATTCTGTTGCTGAGCGTCGTGTTGGCGGCGACGCTTTGGGGGGCTGCCGTTTCGCCCGCGGCCAAGCTGGCCGCGGGGCCGTGGGCGGTTCCCGCGGACGATCATAGCGTGGCGATCGCCTGGGAGGCCGGCGAAAAAACCGGCGAAGTGCAATGGGGCACGGAACCGGCCCATCTCGATCGCGTCGCCCCCGCGTCGGCCTTCGCCGAGCACTTTTTTCGCGCCGTGCTCCGCAATCTCGCCCCGGGCGCGAAAATCTACTACCGCGTGAAGGCCGGCGACACGCTCGACGCGCCCGCCGAATTCGCCGCGCCCGGCGGCCCCGGCGATTCGTTCGTGTTCGCCGGGTACGGCGACAGCCGGTCGAACCCGGATCGGCACGCCAAGGTGATCGCCGCCCTGCTCCGCGAAGACCCGGTCCTGGTCGTGCACACCGGCGACTTTGTCTTGGCCAGCCGGCCGCTGCTGTGGCGGGAATATTTCGCCACGGCGGATCCGCTGCTGCGCCGTTCCCTCTTGCTGCCAAGCAAAGGGAATCACGAGGCCTTCGGCGCGCTGGGCGGCGGCGACCCCGATTTCAATACGTTGTTCCAGATTCCCGGCCTGCCGCCGGAGAATACGTCGCGCCGCGTCGTCCAATACAACGGCGTGCGGTTCATCGTCTTGGACACGACCCTGCCGTGCGACGCGGACACGCCGCAATACACGTGGCTGAAAGAACAATTGGCGGCGGCCGCCTCGGCGCCGGATGTCAAGTTTCTCGTGGCGACGGAGCATTACGCGCCGTATTCGATCAGCACCCACGGCAAGGACGCGAACGTCCTGCGTTTCCGCGCCGCGGCGGCGCCGTTGTTCAAGGCGTACGGCGTCGATCTGGTGCTTTCGGGGCACGATCACAATTACCAGCACGCGCTCGTCGACGGCGTGCATTATCTCGTCCTCGGCGGCGGAGGCGCACCGGCTTATTCGGATTTCGATCGCCAGCCGTGGACCGTGTGCTATCGCGACTCCTTGAATTACGTGCGCGTCGAGGCGTCGCCGGCGCACTTGCACCTGACGGCCAAAGACCCCGACGGGAACATTATCGACCAGTTCCTGATCGAAGCGCGCGAACGCCGCGCAACGCCGTAGGCGGCGCCGGTTTTTGCTTTTCCGGCGCGCGGTGTTTATTTTTTGTCAACGTTAACCGGACCGGTCTCAACCTACAGGAAACGCCATGCAAACCCTGCCTTTCTATCTGATCTATCTCGCTCCGCTGTCGATTCTGCTTGGCTATCGAATGGGCGGCGGGTGGAACTTCCTGACCGCGCTGGTCGTTTTTGTGAACGTGCCGCTCATCGACTGGCTGGTCGGCGCGGATACGCGGAACCCGACCCAGGCGGAAGAAGACGCCATCGCCGACTCGTTTTGGTACAAGCTTCCGACCTGGTTGGCGGCGCCGACGCAAGTCGCGATCATGATCTGGGGGGCCTTCGTCGTGACGCATCGGCCGCTGACGCCGGTCGAACTGGCCGGCCTGGTCAGCAGCATCGGTCTCATGGGCGGCGCGATGGGCATCAACGTCGCGCACGAACTGGTGCATCGCCAGAACGGTTGGGAGAATTTTCTCGGCAAGTCGATGCTCTGGTCGGTGTCTTATCTGCATTGGGCGATCGAGCACGTGGCCGGCCATCACCGCACGGTCGCGACGCCGGACGACCCGGCGACGGCGCTCTTCGGGCAATCGTTTTACCGTTTCTGGCCGCGAACCGTTTTCGGCGGCATGCGCAGCTCGTGGGGCATCGAAAAAGCGCGGCTGGAATACAAGAAGGCCGGGCTGTGGAGCCCGTCCAACCGCATCCTGCGGTACGCGGTTCTCACGGCCGCGCTCGTCGTCGGTTTGATCTGGTTCTGGGGCTGGTGGACCCTGCCCTATTTCATCGTGCAAAGCATTATCGCCAGTTGGCTGCTCGAGGTCGTCAATTACCTAGAACACTATGGCCTGCTGCGCCGGCGCCAACCCGACGGCTCGTACGAACGCGTCGAACCGCGGCACGCCTGGAACAACAGCAACCTGATCACCAATCTGTTTTTGTTCAATCTGCAACGGCATTCCGATCATCACCACAAGCCGGCGCGCCGTTATCAGATTCTGCGCCACGTGGAAGAAGCGCCGCAGTTGCCGCTCGGCTACGCCGGCATGCTGCTGCTGGCGATGGTTCCGCCGCTATGGTTCCGCGTCATGGATCCGCGCGTGCCCGAGGAGATGAAAGAGATCTACCGGCAACAGGTCGCCGGCTCGCCCGTTTGATAATCCGCCGGGGGCCGCCGCCGTGGCCGTCAGCCGCCGTAGTGCAGAATCGCGCCGGGCACGCCGACCGCGAACACGTTCGCAGCCGAACTGCCCCAAACGCCGAACAGATTGTCGTTCGGAAAATTCGCCATCGGCGACCACGTGGAACCATCGGAATGCCAGATTAAGCCGACATCCGTGGCTTCGTCCCATCCCACCACGAAAATGTCCGAGGCCGAGCTTCCCCAAACGCCCCACAAAACCGGCGTCGTCTCGTTGGTGACCGCCGACCACGACGAACCGTCGTATTGCAGAATCACGCCCGCCATGGTTGTGCCGTTGGCCCCCGCCGCGAACACGTTCGAAGCGGAACTTCCCCAAACGCCGTACAAACTCGCCGTCGTGCCGCTCGCCATCGACGACCACGAGGAACCGTCATAGTGCAATATGACGCCCGTGGTCGGCACGTTTTCGGATCCGACGACGAAAACGTCCGAGGCGGAGGTTCCCCAAACGCCGTACAACCCCGCCGTTGTGCCGCTCGTCATCGTTGTCCACGACGACGCGTCATAGTGGAAAATGGCGCCGCTGTTTCCCACGGCGAACACGTCCGAGCCGGAGCTTCCCCAAACGCCGTACAGTCCGGTTGTCGTCCCGCTCGTCATCGGCGACCATGAGGCGCCGTCGTAGTGCAGAGTCACGCCGCCAATTGCGTCGCCGCCCGCGTCTTGTAGCACGCCTACGGCGAAGACGTCCGACGCGGCGTCGCCCCAAACGGCCGACAGCGTCGCCGTTGTCCCGCTCGTCATCGGCGACCACGACGAGCCGTCGAATTGCAAAATTGCGCCGGCGCTGCCCACGACGAGCACGTTCGTGGCGGAGGATCCCCACGCAAACAGCAGCATCGCGTTCGTGCCGCTCGACATCGCGGTCCACGAATCATCGTCATTATCGTCGTCGGCCGGCGACGTGTCGTCGTCGGCCGGCGAGGCGTCGTCATCGGGCGCCCGGGCGACGCCAACGGCCGCGCTGTTGGCGCTGCATCCCGTCAGGAAAGCGAGACCCAAGCCCAGCAACGCCGCAAGCGTCAAGAAATGACTGCTTTTCATCGTCGTCTCCCCGCATCGATTCGGATATTGTTGTAGTTTCCACTGTACCTGCTGTCGGAAAGTGGGTGGCTTGGATAAGTAATATCTAACCCATCCGGCGAAGGCAAGGCCGGCCCGCGCTCGCGGCGTGACCGGTTCAACCGACGCGTTTCGCCGATGCGCCCGCACGTGCGGCTGCTGACCGAGTGAACGAGCATTCATTGATGCCAGAATGACCGATATTGGATTGTTCAACTCAATTTTGTCCCATCTTGACTTATTCGCGGATATGGGAAGAATCGGGCGCGCGAAGAACGATGCAACTTTCTCAAGTTCAGGAGCCTCCGATGACCGCACGACTTGCCAGCTACGACCACGGCTCAAGTGAATTTCCGCTCGTCTACACAACGGTCGGCGAGCTTTTCGACGCGACGGCGGAGAAATTCCCCGACACGGAATGCGTCGTTTCGGTCCACCAGGGCGCGCGCTTCACGTACCGCGAATTCCGCGAGATCACCGACAACTTGGCGAAGGGATTGCTGTCGCTCGGCGTCAGACGGGGCGATCGCGTCGGCGTGTGGTCGATCAACCGCTGGGAATGGATCGCCGTCCAGTTTGCGACGGCCAAGATCGGGGCCGTGCTGCTGAACGTCAATCCGGCCTACCGGACGCACGAGCTGCAATACGTGCTGCAGCAATCCGGCGCGGCGACGATGATTCTCATGGACGCGTTCAAGTCGTCCGCCTACAAGAAGATGTTGTGCGAAATCTGCCCGGAGATTCCGCTCTCGCAGCCCGGCGATTTGCACGCGGCGAATTTGCCCGAGCTGCGCAACGTCGTGCTGATGGACGGCGCCGAACCGGGGACGTTCGGGCTTGCCGCGCTGATCGAAGCCGGGCGGCAGCGGCCCGACGACGAGTTGCGCGCGATCACCAGCGGCCTCGACCCGGATGACGAAATCAACATTCAATACACCTCGGGCACAACCGGCTTTCCCAAGGGCGTGACGCTCACGCATTTCAACGTCGGCAACAACGGCCGCCATATCGGCGACGTGATGCGGCTGACCGAACGCGACCGCATGTGCGTGCCGGTGCCGTTTTATCACTGTTTCGGCATGGTGCTGTCGATTCTGGCGTGCGTCACTCACGGCGCGACGGTTGTCATTCCCGCGCCGGTGTTCGATCCCGAGGCGAACCTGCGCACGGTGGCCGCGGAGAAATGCACGGCGCTGCAAGGCGTGCCGACGATGTTCATCGCCGCGCTCAACTTGCCCACCATCGCGAATTACGATCTGCACACGCTGCGCACGGGCATCATGGCCGGCGCGCCCTGCCCGATCGACACGATGCGCGAGGTCATTTCCAAGATGGGCATGACGGAATTCGTCATCGCCTTCGGGCAAACCGAATCGTCGCCGGTGACCACGATGACGCGCATCGAAGACGACCTCGAACACCGCGTCGCCACCGTCGGCCGCGTCATGCCGATGCAGGAAATCAAAGTGATCGACCCGGTGAGCGGCGAAACCGTGCCGCGCGGCGCGCAAGGCGAAATTTGCTTCCGCGGCTACAACGTCATGCGGCGCTATTACAAAAACCCCGAGGCGACGGCCGAGACGATCGACGCCGCACGCTGGCTGCACAGCGGCGACCTCGGCGTGATGAACCCCGACGGCTATCTCAAAATCACCGGCCGGCTCAAGGAAATGGTCATCCGCGGCGGCGAAAACCTCTATCCGCGCGAGATCGAAGAATTCCTGCGGCGGCATCCGCGCGTCATGGACGTCTATGTGATCGGCGTGCCCGATGCGAAATACGGCGAAGAATTGATGGCCTGGGTCCTGCCGAAAAACGGCGACGAACTGACCGCCGAGCAACTTCGCGAATTCGCCAAGGGCAAGATCACGCATCACAAGATTCCGCGCTATTTCAAGTTCGTCAAGACCGCCGCCGACTTTCCGATGACGGTCACCGGCAAGATTCAGAAGTTCAAGATGCGCGAGATCGCCGTCGCGGAACTCGGCCTCGAAGCGGCGGCGAAGATCAAAACCGCGTAACGAAACGCGTCCGTCGGACGAATTCGCAGCTATCCGCAGCTCTGCCGTCTTGATTTCTGCTGTCCGACGCGCCGGCCGATCTTTTGGCTCGCCGTTCGTGGGGCTGCCGTCCAGATCGGCGATTCTCAAGAAGGCGCGTTTATCGAGAATCGCGGGGGACTTGACACCGAATAGCGACCGCAAGAAAATACTTGACAAGCAACACTGATGATTGGCAAACAGATCGAGTTGCGGCATTATTGGCGGGGCGGAGGATCCGGCGGGGGATCGTGCGCCACTGGCCAAAAGGCCCCAACGAGAACGCGGCGTTTGACGATGAGGTGCGGGGCGGGGTCGCGTCCGTTCCTTGACAGGTCAGGCGGGCCTTCTTAGGTTTCACCTTAGAAAATAAGGTGCGGCGTTTTCGCGGATTTCGATGGGAAATATTGGCGCAATCGCAGCCAGCGGATCGATTGCGAAGAACGGAGGCTGACTCATGAAATTGGGATATTTTATTGTTGCGGCGATGTTCGTAGCGGCGTTGGCCCTCGGCTGCGGCGCCGACTCGTCGTCCGGATCGGGCGAAGCGGCCAACGACGCGGCCGACGCGCAGTCGATCGCCCGCTTGGAAATGAGCGTGGCGCCCTACTGGGAGCCGACCGTCAGCGAGTTGCACGAAGCGGTGTGTCAGCCCGCGGCCCCCGGCGAGGCGCGGTGTCACGCCCACGTGATTGTGGATGAATCCGGCAGCCCGAAGGCGACGGTTTCGACGCCCTCCGGCTACGGTCCGACGCAGTTGCGCGGCGCCTACGGCCTGACGGGCTCCGCGACCGGCGTGCCGATCATCGCGCTCGTCGACGCGTATGACGACCCGAACGCTTTTGCCGATTTGAACACGTACAGCACGACATACGGTCTGCCGACGTTGGCGACCTGCCCGGCCTCGCCGTGGCCGCCGACCGCGCCGTGCTTTCGCAAGGTGAACGAGAGCGGCGGCTCGACCCCGCCGCGCGCGAATTCCGGCTGGTCGCTGGAAATTTCGCTCGACGTGCAAGTCGCGCACGCAATGTGTCAGAATTGCGTCATTCTGTTGGTGGAAGCCAATTCCGCGAACTATTCGGACTTGATGGCCGGCGTCGACCGCGCGCGGTTGCTGGGCGCGACCGCCATCTCCAATTCGTACGGCGGCAGCGAGTCGTCCGGCGAAACCTCCTACGACAGCCATTTCAACTATCCGGGCATCGCGTTCACCGTCAGCACCGGCGACAACGGCTACGGCGTCGAATATCCGTCGTCGTCGCCGTACGTGACAGCCGTCGGCGGCACGACCCTGACCCTGTCCGGCACGACGTACGTCAGCGAGGCCGCCTGGGTCGACGGCGGCAGCGGCTGCAGCAAATATGAACCGCAACCCAGTTTCCAGACCGCGCTGAAGTTGGCGGGCTGCTCCAAGCGCATGGTGGCGGATGTCGCGGCCGACGCCGACCCAAACACCGGCGCCGCCATCTACGACAGTTACGGCTACAATGGCCAAAAGGGCTGGTTCCAGGTCGGCGGCACATCGCTGGCCTCGCCGCTGGTGGCAGCCGTTTACGCCCTCGCCGGCGTCCCCGCCACGGCCAAGGCCAATACGCTGCCATACTCTCTGGGAAATTACTCGACGACGTTGCACGACGTGACCACCGGCGACAACGGCACGTGCAGCCCTGCGTACCTCTGCACCGCGGAGGCCGGCTACGACGGCCCGACCGGGTTGGGCTCGCCGAAGGGACTCGGCGCGTTTTAGATTTCGCCTCACCTATTCAGAAAAGGGCCGCCTGGGAGCGGCCCTTTCTTTCGCCCCGCCTCCGCGACTTTCGGCCGCTGATCGAGGCGCCAGCCATTTCCAACCAACCAATAGGCGCCAGCCACTTCGGGAACGGGATTCTTGCACGAAGGTAGCCAGGACAGAAATCCCAGCACGAAAACCGCGTTACGCCGCAAGTGCATCCAAAACAATACCAAAAACGGCGTAGCTGTACCTTTGCGGGGGTTTTGCGCCTCGGTTGATCCCCATGAGTGTTCGATGGTGTTCGAAAATCGAACACGCGTGTTCGAAAATCGAACACGGAC